>NZ_PYNY01000029.1:0-46977 GCF_003026135.1 Photobacterium sp. GB-36
GGGTTATTTCTTAGTTTATACTTATCATGAACGAAATTATTAATTATTTTTTCTTTTTTTGTTTCATTAAATTCATTTAATATAGAAATATCATTTTTTACATTCGAGTTTACTTTTGCCATAAACTCGTCAAAACCATCTATTTCAACTAAGAATACTTTATCGTTAGCTTGTATTAATTTAGAAAGCTTTTCACTTATTTGATCTCCTTTCCTAACACACCAATATATACCATTTTCAAAAAAATCAGTTTCGCTATCATTAAGCAAACTTTGTATACATTCCATAACTGAATTGTCATTTCCAGCATAACCTAAAACAATTAGACCGAAGTCTTTAGAAAACTCTCTAAATTTCGCTTCAGTGTTTTTTGTTAGTGACTCAGTCTCATTGTTAGTAGACTTAATTCCATCATAAAGGTAATCACCGTGCAATTTTATAATTTTAGGTCGTTCCGTATGAGTAGATAGACTTTTCACCGATGAATCATGTGCACATAATATTGGTCTATCCTGACCAAATTGGTAAAAAGAGTCATTTATTAAGTCATCAAAATTTGTTGTATAAATTGTATCAAAATACTTATTATTTTTATCACATAAAGAAACCAGATAAGCATATCCAATAGAAGGAACCTTACCATCTACCTGTGACTGTATAAACTTCCTTCTCTGGACAGGTAAATGATATATTTTCTCAAAAAAAGATGAATACTCATTATCAGATTTATACCAACTAGTTTGACTCTTAAGGTGATCTTTTAATTTTTGTTCTCTATATTCTTGATCTTCAAATGTAAGTTTAAAGTATTCTTTTTTCCAGTTTTCTACTAAGTCCACTCCTGTACCAATATCTGAAGTTACTGAGCAACCAGCACCAAGGAGTAAACTATAATTAGGAATTCTATCACTAATTTTGTTTTTTATAAAAAATATTAATTCAGATTCACTTTTTATTTTACTTTTTTTAAAAATTTCCATTTTATTTTTCTTTAATTATATTGAAAATTAACTTTGGTATTAAAAAACCAACAACCAATATTCTATCATTAATAGTGATAATCAATGTAATATATCATGCACATTGTAAACACACTTTTAATTATTTCTTGAATTAATATCACTATCAATTCTTGAACGCTCGATAAACTTTATTATTGAATAAATTAGATTATCTCTACTGACTCTTGATTGCTTACCCATTCCAAGGGTTATCGCAAATTGATTTAATGACTCAATACTTGGGAAAAACTCTCTATTACTTAAATGTATAGAAATATCTTCAATTGTCATAGTTTTTATATTATCTTCATTAAGAAGATGAAGTGTAAGTTCTTTTTTTATAGATTTTGTTTTTTTTATTTCTGAAATTATATCTTCATTATATTTTTTTACACTTTTAGCTTCAGTATGTTGTGAAGATACATTTTCATAATTACTCTCACACATAGTAATTATGTCATTTAATGCATAAATAACATCTTTGTCTTTATAAAAAGACATTATTTTTGCGCTTAATTCAAAAATTTGCATTAATTCTTTAGACTTCATAATCAGCCTCGTATTTTAGCAAGTAATTCGTCAACAATATCATAAAGATAATCAGCTTGTTTCTCTGCATTTTGCTTTGACTTAGGTAGAGATTCATAGCTGTAAACAGTCATATTATTATTCGCAGCTACAGAGATACCATCACCATCGGTTATATAATTTTCAAATACTAAATTTTTATGTTGTGAGTTAACACTATTAATTGTATCTTCATGAGTAGATTTTGGGCTACCGCGGTACTCATCAACCATGTTAAAAATTATCCCTAATATTTCAGCATCAGAGTAGTCTATTTTTGCTCCTGAATAAGAAATCATCCGCTTAAAATTATCATTTAATTTTTCCATTTCTGATTTTATCATTGATATACCTACAGTAGATAAAAAATCTGGAATAGCGGGAATTAGATAATGATTACTTGCAAAAAATGAATTCTGAGTCACTAAATTGATATTTGGCGGGCAGTCTAATATAATGTAGTCATAATCATTCTCTACTTGTTTAATTGCATTATATATAATAGAAACTTTATCTAACTCAAATTTAGTTTCCTCTTGATGTGTAGTACCACTCTTTCTTTCCCTTGCTAACCGCATATCAACCAAAACTAAGTCTGAATGTGAAGGGAGAATATCAACATTCAACCACACCTTATTTGGTCTTGAAGTTATCGGTTGGGAGATAATCACATCAGATGTTGATATTTCTTTACCTTCAAAATAACTTTCAAATATATTTTTTAACGTTAAATGCCCCTTCTTGTATACTTTATCAACGTAATTATTAACACCTAAAGCTAAATATGACAAATTACATTGGGGATCTAGATCTATGAGTAAAACTTTCGGCCTTTGCTTTTGCTTAAGCATTAAGCCAACCCCAAGATGTAGACTTAACGTAGACTTACCAACACCACCTTTCCAGTTAATCATACTTATTATTTCTGCAGCCATTCTATTCTTATCTCCAATAAATAGACAAAATCCAAATAAGATTCCTAAAAGGATTAAATAAACAATAACATCGAGCTGTAATATTATTGTGAGCATATAACATTACATAATAAACTAGACACAAAGAAAAGAAATATCACTTTTTTTGTAAAAAAAATCATACACACCTCATGATCTTTAATTTTGAGTAATTAAGCTATTGGGTTTGTTATCAGCACTGAAAATAAACTCAAAAAAAATACATTACTATATATACAATTTTCGATAACTGTATCTACTTGCTTCACAACCCAATAACAGGTAGAAATACGCCCAGCGATTTTCATCTTACATAGGTTGTTTACAGCATGATCGATACACCTGAAAAAGAACGCACTGCGTCTAGTTCACCAGCGTCTTCACCATTAACAACATCGTCCAAAGCCGAGCAATATGCCGAGTTAGTGCATAGCCGTCGTTCGGTACGTAAATATGATGCAGACAGTGCTTTTGATCATGAAGCAGTAACCCGTGCACTTAACCTCGCAACCTTGTCTCCTAACAGTTCAAACATGCAATTGTGGCAATTTCATCGTGTTGTCAGTGATGATAAACGCGAGCAGCTGGCAAAGCTGTGTATGGGGCAAAATGCGGCAAAAACGGCACGCGAGTTAATTGTTATCACTACTACGCCTTATAAGTGGAAACAACGTGCGAAAATGAATGCGGCACAAATTCGTGATGCTTTTAATGGTCGTGAAGATGCAACATCTAAACGCGCTGTTAAATACTATGAAAAGCTGATCCCGTTTTTATATCGTAACGATCGCTTTGGCATTATGGGCGCTATTCGTAAGGTAATTGTGGCATATTTAGGGCGTAAGAAGCCGATGGTACGTGAAGTGAGCAAAGCGGATTTACGTGTGTGTTTACATAAAAGCACATCCCTTGCGGCAATGACCTTTATGACGGCAATGCGCGCGGAAGGTTACGATACCTGCCCAATGGAAGGTTTTGATTCTAAGCGCGTTAAACAACTGCTTGGTTTAAACCCTAAAGCTGAAATCACTATGATTATTGGTTGTGGCACTCGTACTGAAGACGGCATTTATGGCGACCGCCATCGGGTAGACAACAGCGAAGTGATTATTAAGCACTGATCCCCTTACCTAGCAATATGGCGGAACGAATCAGTCTTCCGCCAGTTCTCCCCACCTTTTGCTCTCTCATCACAAGGTAATTTGTTACTTACCACAATAAATACCACCTACCGGCATGGGTATACATATTGGTGATCCCTTATGTGGGGTTAAGCTACAAGCCGACAGAAATAAAAAAGGTATTAGTAGTAATAGTTTCATAGTTAATGCGCGCTTTTTGTAATTGAATGGTGTTTTATCTAAAACTACTTCATTTAAAAAGCACTTGAATATAGCGCATAAACATCTTGTTACAGTTACGCGCTAATTCAATCTGCAAGTCAGCCTAGGTACAGAAAACAAAGTCACAACAGGCGTTTGTTATTTAAACGGCGTGAGATCGATACCTTCTATTTCACACACGGCTTTAATGGTTGGGTTATCACAAAGGTTCGTTAAGTACTTTGCAAGATATGGAAATGTCAGTGGTGATTGTTTTATTGGTAACGACCACTCTGCCAACATAAACAAGAAGTAGTCACAGGCGGTTAGGCTGTCACCAAGCAAATATGTATTGTGTTTAAGTTGGTTATTAATAATAGAGAGTGCATCGGCAATTCTGTCATCTTGCGCGGCCACAACATTCGGGATCGTCGCGGCATCATTGGTATGGCGGTGTGGGTAATACCGTACCATTAATTCAGCTTGTAAGGTGTTATTTAGAAACGCTAACCATTGATAAAACATCGGGCGTAAAGGGCTGCCAATTGCTGGCATTAACCCAGACTGTGGATGGAGTTCGCAAAGATGAATACATATAGCAGAGCTTTCAAAGATCGCTTGCTCCCCTATCACCAATGTTGGTATGCGTCCTGCTGGATTGAGTTTCAGGTAGTCGGCTGACTTCTGAACGTTGGACTTTTTATCCACCAGCAATAGTTGGTAATCCGCTTTTACATGATGAAGTAAAAAATGCGGCGCTAAACTCGCGTTATTGGGGTAATAGTAAAGCTTGAACAATCTTGGCTCCTTGCCTGTAAAACAGATCAATCATTCGTTTTAAAAATCACACATCTATCTTACTAAATAAAGCATGAATTTAATGAAACGATCGATTTATAACCCGTTGTAACCCGTGAGATAAATCGCATTTCTGTGTAGCTGTCATAAACATAGCAACTTGATTGCATCTCATTAAGGGCATTTATCGATGAAAAACAGATTGGATAATGTCTTGTTTACACATTCATTCACACGAAGATCATACCCATGGCCTGTTGAGTGAGTATAAGGTTCGATATTTGAGTTTAGAATGTTGCCAACAAAAGCGATGTTGCGCTTACTCTTCTCTTCATTGATGACGCATCGTGCTGAAAAATTCAGGCATAAAAAACGTGCTGTCACTGGCACGGCACGGCACGGCACGGCACGGCACGGCACGTTTTATCATTCTTACTTCAAACGTTAGCTCAATGTATTTATTTCCAGTTCGGATTTTGTAGCAACGCTTGTTGTAGTAGCCCTTTCATGTTGTCATCAGGATTACCAATAAATTGATAACTCGCGTATTCACTTGGCTTGGTAATAGCACCACTGGTATCTTTAACATGTACTATCATGGAATATGCTTTGTTGTCTTTACCCGTTAGGGTGATCATAAAGTTACCGGCACAATCATGCGGCTTACAATAAGAAACGGCTTTGTAAGTTTCATTGCCATCTACAATATTATCTAGCGGCGCTGTCACTTTATTTTCTGATACCCATTTAGGGATTTTTTGCGTTTCTGGCGCGACAGATTGGGTTTGCTCTACAACGGTTTCAGTTGTGGCGACAGTTTGCGTTTGATCGTTTGGCGATTGCTCTTTAGGTGCTTGGTCATTACAACCTGCAAGTAACAAAACAATGGAGGTGGCTAGTAATAGCTTTTTCATTTTATTCAGTCCTAAATTTGAGTACCGCTCAAATCATTTTACGCCTGCGGCACTAATACTTTTACAAGATAACGCTTATTAGGCTCACACCCTATCCAATATAAGAGCAAAAAGTATCTAAATTTTGGCAAACATTATTAAACAAGCAAAATACTGACGTTACACTTACATATGTGTGTGTTTTTCACTCAATTACTTGAATTAACATACCTTCTTTACCGTAATTAAGTTAAGGTATCAGCAATTAAATAAAAGAAGCGACGATATGCAGGTTATTACAGAACAACTAATTACTTTAAAAAACGCTTGGATGGCAAGCCATATTACTGATGCTGAGTTTCCAACACCGCTAAGTGTAAAGGGATTAGAACTGTATCAACTATCTCAAACTGATTTAACTACGCATTGCATCGATACTTCGTTACCGACACCCGAACCCTCTTTATCTTTCTACCCGGTTGATTGCCACCCTCTTACTATTCGCTATTCTTTAGTTCGTGCCTCTCAATGGGAAAATGAACAAGAAAAAGAAGCGGTTATTGAGTATTTAACTCAAATTATGTTTGAGCCTAATGCAGAAGCGACGCTTTATGTTGGCTTTTTCAAAGGTAAACCGGCCGCTTGTGGCATGATTTATACTCATGCAGAAGATGGTGAGCAATATAGCCTGGTGTCTGACGTGTATGCATTGCCATTACCGAACCAGCAGCAATTAATTACAGATATGGAAGATTACCTTATCCATTCTGCGCAGCAATTCTCGCAAGCTGTCATTATCCAAAAATAAAAATGATTACGAAGCTAATAATCAGCTTCGTAATTTAGCCCTTTCTTCAACAACTAACCTGTTGTTTTTGACGAACCTTCAATCTCTGCCATACTAAATTACAGACTTTAATTCCTTTATTACGTGTTTAAAGTCTGTATCTAGAATACATCGGAGAAGAGTATGAAAGGGATCATTTTTACTGAATTTCTCGATATTGTTGAACGTACTTTCGATCTAGAAGTGTGCCAGTCAATGCTAGATATGGCTGACGACCCAGGTGTTTATACCTCTGTCGGTAGCTATGAGCACCAACGGTTAGTCAAGCTGATTATTTGTTTACATAAGGTTACCGGCGTTTCCGCTGAAAGCCTTCAACAAACCTTCGGTCGCGCTGTTTTCCCTCGCTTACTCACTTTATTACCAAATCATGACTTTACCGATTCCAACACCTTCGATTTTATTCGCAGTGTGGAGTCATACATACATCAAGAAGTCAAAAAGCTTTACCCGGATACAACTCCCCCTCGCTTTGAATTCTCTAATGAAACAGAAACCACCCTGACAATGGATTATTATTCAGCGCGATGCATGGGTTATGTCTGTTTGGGGTTATTAGAAGGATGTGCCGATTATTTTAAGCAACATCTTGCTATCGAACTGGTACCAACAACAAGCAAAAACAGTGTCCGCTTTCATTTGTCATTGAGTGATAATTAATGATCGATCCTGAAAAACATATTGCTTTATTAAAACAAAAACTCCAACGCGAACATGCATCAAGATTAGCCGCTGAAAAGTTATTAGAAGCGAAAAGTCATGAGCTTTATAATGCAAATCAAATGCTTAATGATTCGTACGAAAAATTACAAATGCAGGCGAAGTTTGATTCTGAGCTTTTAACTTATCAGAACAAAATGGAAAACTTGTTACTTCTTTATGCCCGATTATTCTTAAAGCACAGTGCGACGAGGGAAAGTATTCAACAATTGTTAGACAGCCTCGTTGATGGTAATTACATATCAGGTTGTCATATCACCATTTACCCTGCCGATAATATTAATATATCAGGGAGCTACTCCAGCGGCCGTTTACAGCAATGGACACCTCCAGCTGAGCTAGAATCGACCCATTCATTATGGGATAAAGGCGGCCATACTCTTTGGATAAATATTGTTAATAACAGAGGGCAAATAGGTATATTAGCCGTCAGAATCATATGTACCGATGACCGATTGCCAGCGATTCAAAAACATATGGCGCTGTTTGGTGAGTTATTTCGATCCGCTATTGGTAGGCAAATAACGTTTAATCAAGCTATTGATGCTAAAAAACGGGCAGAAGATTCAGAGCGTTCAACCCGTGATTTTCTCGCTATGATCAACCATGAATTACGGACACCACTTAATGGGCTGCTTGGTGCTGCGGAATTACTGCAAGATACACCGCTTAATAACGACCAACAGAAATTGTTAACCACATTGAATCATTCAGGTGAATTGCTACGGGCGATCATTAATGACTTACTCGATTACAGCAAAATAAATGCAGGTATGTTGGAGCTGATTGAAAAACCCTTTGATTGCCATTTATTAGCAGTAAAATTGGAAGATATTTTTACCCATCGTTCCCACGAAAAAAGATTAGATTTTAACATTTATTACTCCCATGACTTACCAAGATTTTTCATTGGTGATGAAGATAGGATTAAGCAAATATTTGTTAATTTGATCTCTAATGCGATTAAATTCACCCCTGCAGGTTTTGTGCACGCTAAGTTCTGGTGGCAAAACAAACAGCTACAATTTACGGTAAAAGACAGCGGTTGTGGTATTGATCACTCAAACCAACACAAGTTATTCAAACCTTTTAGCCAAGTGGATAATACCAGCAAACGAAGCCATGAAGGCACAGGGCTAGGTTTAGTGATCTGCAAACAGCTATGTGAACAAATGGGTGGCTCTATCCGCGTTGAAAGCTCGCTCGGGCGTGGTGCATGTTTTAATGTTTCCTTACCCTTACCCACAAGTGATCATACTCATTTTAATGCCAAAGTGAGACAACCGCATAAAACGCCAATTAAGCATTTAAAAGTGTTAGTGGTTGAAGATTTAAAGACCAATCAAATGATCATTAAGCTGATGCTAAACAAAATCCAAATTGAACCAACCATTGTCGATAACGGACAAAAAGCATTAGATATATTAAATGCGGAATCCTTTGATGTGGTGTTTATGGATTGCAGAATGCCGATTATGGATGGCTACACCGCAACTAGAGAATTACGAAAGCAAGACTATTCCAAACCCATTATTGCCTTAACCGCCGGTACAACGAGCGCTGAACGTGAAGCCTGTATTCAAGCGGGTATGAATGACATTTTATGTAAACCTTATTTGGCTTCCGAGCTTCATGATATTTTAACCATTTGGGGCAGTGTGATTGAATAATCCTCTCTCTATTACGGTTTAAAAAATCACATCGCTAAAAAGTAAAAAAGGCCACTGACGTGACCTTTTCGTATTTTAATCAATGTGCGTTTATCGTCACTAGCTGGCCTTTATCTCAGCCGTTTTCGACACATCTACAGGCGTTTCAGCCTTCGTTTTATCACTCTTCGCCTGCTTCTGCACGGCAGGATCTAGGGTCGGTTTAACTAACACGTAATCCATGATTTTACGAGCAAGTGGTGCGGCGTTACGTCCCCATCCACCGTGTTCTAAAATAACGGATACCAGTACTTTAGGATCATGTAACGGTGCATAGCCAGTAAACAATGCATGGTCACGTAAATGCTCCGCAACTTCATTCGCATCGTAGTTTTGAGTATCAGACATGGTATAAACCTGACTAGTACCAGTTTTACCAGCAGCTTCATACGCTAAGTTTTTAAACTCTTTACGTGCCGTCCCTTTCGTCGTCACTAAGTGCATGCCTTCTTGTGCAATTTTCCAATCTTTTAATGGCACAGGCTCGACTTTTGGAAAGTCTTTAAATTTCACAATATCTTCTTTCTTGCCATCAAGAATCGCATATAGCAAGTGAGGGCGATGAACGACACCAGAATTTGCCACTACCGAGGTTGCTTTGGCTATTTGCATCGGTGTTGCTGTCCAGTAACCCTGACCTATACCAATAGGGATGGTGTCACCTTGGTACCAAGGTTGTTTGGTATGTGCGAGCTTCCATTGGCGAGTCGGCATATTACCGGATGTCTCTTCTTTAATATCAATACCGGTGAGTTCGCCGTAACCAAATTTGTTCATCCATGTCGATAATCGGTCAATGCCCATGTCATAAGCCACTTGGTAGAAGAAAGTATCTACTGATTGTTCAATCGCTTTATATACATCAACGTTACCGTGTCCCCAACGAACATCATCACGGAATTTACGACTTTTGGAATTAGGAATTCGCCACCAACCCGGGTTATTACGTACTGTGTTAGGTGTGATAACCCCTGTCGCTAATGCCGCAACCGCAATTTGTGGTTTAACCGTTGAACCCGGAGGATATACCCCTAATGTGGTTCGGTTTACCAACGGGTGCGCAGGACTATTCAATAATTTGCTGTACTCTTTGGACGTAATACCATGCACAAACAAGTTAGGATCATAACTAGGACTTGATACCATCGCTAGTACGCCGTCGTCCTGTGGGTTTAATACCACAATCGCACCACGACGAGTTTTCGTCACCATTTTACCTGTTTTGGGATCTTTGACTTCTTCCGTTAATAGCTTGTTGGCGAACAACTGCAAATTAAGATCGATCGTCAACTTAATATCTTTACCCGAAATAGGCGGAACATATTCTAAGGTACGAATAATACGACCACGGTTATTCACTTCGACTTTTTCATAACCAGATTGACCATGAAGTAAATCTTCATAGTAGCGTTCAACACCGAGCTTTCCGATCGTACGCGTGGCCTTATAGTTATTATAAATACCCTGTTCTTTTAATGACTTAATATCACGATCGTTGATTTTAGCCACATAGCCTAACGTATGTGTTAATGCTGAGCCATAAGGGTAATAGCGCTCTAAATGTGCATCAACATCAACACCTGGGTAATGAAATTCATTAACGGAAAACTCTGCAACTTGCTTTTCCGTCATCTGATCAATTAATGTCACCGGCATAAACGGACGGGTGTGTTTCTTATCCTTCATAAAAGAGTCTATTTCATCATCCGTTACACCCAGTAAGGTTTTTAAACTGTCGAGTGTTTCAGTGAGGTGTGCGACTTTTTCTGGAATAATTTCTAAAGAATAGACCGGTATATTCTCTGCGAGAATAACGCCATTTCGATCGTAAATACGGCCTCGATTCGGTGCCACTGGGATAATTTTAATGCGGTTATCATTCGAACGAGCAGTATATTCGCTGTAATCTTGCACTTCTAAGTGATACAAATTACCGATTAACACAAACGATAAAATGATAATCCCAATAAACCCTGCCAGCGCTCGACGCTTAAATAGCGACACTTCAGCTTGGTGATCACGAAATTGACTTCTTTCTTTCTTCATAGATGCTTATGAGATCTCAATGGCCATATGTGCCGTCGTTAACAAAGAATTGTACTTATACCCAATCCGTATAATGCGTGATCTCTCGCTAGAATGTAATAACTGGTTGCCTGTTTGACGATAATTTAACCTCAGTTATCGCGATATAATGTGTTTGAGGAGTTTACAAGCCCTCTACGACCATTAAAATGACCACCTTCTCTCTCTATAGGTTTTACCATGACCCTTTCTCGCTCCGCTGACAGCGTGGTTGTTCTCGATTTCGAAACGACTGGTTTATCTCCCAATCAAGGCGATCGCGCTATCGAAATTGGTGCTGTTAAATTAGTTAATGGCGAAGTTGTTGATCAATTCCAACAGCTCATGAATCCTGGTTTTCGTGTCAGTAGCTTTATTGAAGGTTACACGGGGATCAGCAATAACATGTTACGCACTGCACCACCGTGTAATGAGGTAATGGATGCCTTTGCTGATTTCATTGGTGATGCCAACCTTGTGGCGCATAATGCCTCTTTTGATCAGCGTTTTTTAGACGCAGAGCTGGCGGATATTGGCCGGCACTATACAGGTGCATTTGCCTGTTCAATGCTGATTGCACGACGTTTATATCAAGATGCACCGAATCATAAATTAGGCACGTTAGTGGATTACAAACACATTGAGCACAATGGTGTATTTCACCGCGCGTTAGCCGATTCTGAAATGACAGCTCGTTTATGGTTAGTCATGCTTGAAGATATTAAGCGACAATATCATCTTCACTCTGTCTCTTTTGAATTAATGATAAAACTAGCAAAAACACCAAAAGCCAAAATCGATACCTTATTTCACCGTTACGCTTAACAATAAGTCGTATATTCAACGTAACAAGTATGCTAAAACAGCTATACAGTTTTTAATAACTTCACTGAGAGTTCGATTTTGCAACAGTCAGATGCTGAACATTTCCCCCAAGTGCCTATCGCTCAGTCGGAGATCAAAATCGCAAGTTTTAATTTGTTGAATTATCTTGCTCCCCCTAATGCTTATTATGATTTTGAAAATATTTATAGCTATGAACAATGGCATAAAAAACAGCATTGGCTAACTTCGATTTTAGATGCCCAACAACCGGATATTATTGGTTTTCAAGAAGTGTTTAGCGCAGAGGATTTGCAAGTATTATTGCGCGATATTGGCTATCCCTATTTTGCAGTCGTTGATGAACCTAAGGTAGAAGGCGATTTTATTTATCGTAGCCCCGTTGTCGCCATTGCTTCTAAATTTCCCATCACTGAAGTTATCGCTGTTGAAGCCGATAAAGAAGCGGCACAATTACTAGGCTGGACTGAGTTTTCATTTAGTCGCAAGCCACTGCGGGCGACGGTTGATATGCCTCATATTGGCGCAACAGACTGCTATGTCACTCATTTAAAATCCAAGCGTTCTCTATTTGATGATCCACTACCTGAGACAATTGCGAAATCAGGCAGTGCGCTTTCTTCTTTTCTTGGTCAACGTTTAGGGAATTGGGGTTCATCCATGCTACGGGGCACTGAAGCGGCATTACTGCAACTTGCAATGGTGAAGCGACGTGAGCAAACCAGTCATCCGATGGTGCTGTGTGGCGATTATAACGATGTTATTTCGAGTAGTTGTTTAGAAGAGTTAACGGCAAGTCGTGTTTATGGGATGTCAGAAAGTGACACTGAGCGCTTAATTAACTTCTATTGCCTTTACGATGGTTGGCAGCTTTATACTCAAGTCAATCCACAAGATGAAGAAGCAACTCGCCCTTCTACCCATTACTTTAATGGCAAAGGATCGGTATTAGACTACATTCTGTTATCACAGGAGTTCAATGCGAGTTATTTAGGCTCATTATTTGAAGTTAGCCATTATCACACTGAAGATAAGCATTTGGTCAATTCAAGCTTTGATATTGACGGCTACAGTACTGATCACGCTATCCCTATTGTGACCTTATCACTGCGCTCCTAGTAAAAAGCTAACTTTCGGTTCGCTGATAACGGCTTATAACCACGGTTTGCTAAAATAAGCAGATAAAAAAACGACTGATATACCGTTTTTGTAAAAGGTATTTATCAGTCGTTTTTATTTAACGTGTTAAACGTTATTACGCTGTCGCTTTTGGTGCACGACTACGCTGTGGAGAGCGACGACGACCATCTGATTTCGGCTTTTCATCGTTGAAACGACGACGAGGCTTATCACCATTTGATTGTGGTTTCGCATCTGTGTTACGTGGCTTACGTGCAGGTCTTGCACCTTGCTCTGAACGCTTCTCGTTGTTTGTAGCATCAGTAGACTGACCCTGTGGACGACGAGAGGCAGGTTTACGCTTTGCGCCACCGTTATTATTGTTTGCGCTACGCTTTTCACCTGTCGCTGCACCTTCACGCGCCACAAACGTTTTCTGCTTTTTAGGCTTCTTCGGTTTAATCGGGCGTGTATCTAGCTTAGATTGTGGCAATGCGTTAGTCGGTTTAAAACCTTCAATAATTTCACGTTCAAACACTTGCTGTGTTAAACGCTCAATTGCAGCAAGATCTTTTGCTTCTTCTGCCGACACTAATGAAATCGCTTCACCAACGCAACCTGCACGACCAGTACGACCAATACGGTGTACATAGTCTTCTGCTACGTGCGGTAAATCAAAGTTAACAACTTGTGGTAGTTGTTCAATATCTAAGCCACGGGCTGCAATATCTGTCGCAACGAGTACACGAATATCACCAGACTTAAAGTTAGCAAGTGCCTTAGTACGCGCACCTTGGCTCTTATTACCATGGATTGCGGCTGCAGAAATTCCACGACTTTCTAAATGGGTAGCAAGCTTATTAGCACCGTGCTTGGTTTTAGTGAAAACAAGCACTTGTTTCCAATTACGCTCATTAAGTAGCTTAGTTAATAAGTTAGGTTTTTTCTTTTGATCAACAGGGCAAATCCACTGCTTCACAGTACGTGCTGTTTGGTTACGTGGGTTAACATCAATCTCTACTGGATTATTCACTAAGCCTTTTGCAAGCTCGCGAATTTCATCAGAAAAGGTTGCTGAAAATAGTAAATTTTGACGCTCTTTGGGTAGTAACGCTAAAATTTTACGGATATCACGGATAAAGCCCATATCTAACATACGGTCAGCTTCATCAAGAACCAAAATTTCAACATCACGGAATTTCACAGCATTCTGGCTATGAAGATCCATTAAACGCCCTGGTGTTGCCACCAATACGTCAGCACCTTTACGCATACGCAGCATTTGTGGGTTTACTTTAACGCCACCAAAAACAACGGCAGAGCTTAAACGTAAGTTTTTACCATAAGTCGCAACACTCTCCCCTACTTGAGCGGCTAGCTCACGTGTTGGGGTTAATACAAGTGCGCGTACGTGATTTGAACGAGCAGGTCGACCATTCGCTAAACGTTCTAGCAAAGGTAAGGTAAAGCCTGCTGTTTTGCCTGTACCAGTTTGGGCCGCCGCCATTACATCTTTACCCGAAAGGATAGCTGGGATCGCTTGCTCTTGGATCGGTGATGGTTTTTCGTAGCCTTGCTTTGCAACAGCTTCAAGAATTGGGGCAGATAGGCCTAAAGAGGCAAAACTCATAGCATCTCTCTTTTATATAAAACGCCAATTTGGCGATAGTAGTGGCTAATTTAAGCCAGCTATTGAACAAACGTGCTGTTCAATGAGAATAAAACAGGGAAGGTAATGCTTACCTTCCCTGTTGAAAATTTACTGATAAATACGTAGTTATGAAACCGTTGTTTCTGTACTCATAGTTTCAGTTTCTGATGGTGAAATGGTTTCTTCGGCAGACACTTGTTGTGCTGCTTCAGCGTCTAACTTGGCACGTTCCGCTTTAGAGATGTAGCGAGGCTTATTACTTTTATGTAACTTAGCATTCGCCTTTTTCATTCTCTTTTTAAGCGTTTCGTTAATTTTCTTTTTTCTATTCATAATCGCGCCAGCTGATATTTTCATCATTTTTAAACAAGGCGCTGATTGTAATGGTTCAGCGCTGAATAACAAGCTTTATCCATCAACAGGCCTCGAAAACCATCTCAATATCGGACAAATGGTTTCAAAATCTTAGCTATGCTAATCGTTAAAAGGCATATAAAAGGTTTTATAACAATGAAAAAGCCACAAACAGTCACGCTATTTTTGTTTGATAATTTTCAACTGCTTGATGCTTTTGGACCGTTACAAATGTTCGGCTTGTTACCGGACCTTTATCACGCTCAAACAATCTCTGTTGATGGAAAAACAATCTTAAGCCAACAACATATATCGATTACACCGCAACTCAGTTTTAATGATTCGTTCGGCTCTGATATTTTGCTCATTCCCGGTGGCAGTGGGATTAAATCGGTAATTAACAATCCCACGGTGTTGTTTTGGTTGAAACGCATTGCGCCTAAACAAAAATTAATCTGCTCTGTTTGCACAGGCTCAGCATTATTAGCAAATGCGGGATTACTCAACTATTGCCAAGCAACAACAAATAAAAAGCAGTTTCATTGGGTTAAAAAGCTTGGACATCATGTAGATTGGCAATCGTCAGCCCGATGGGTGCGAGACAGCAATATCTTTACTGCCTCAGGCTGTTCGTCAGGTTTAGACATGGCATTAGCGGTTATTGCCTACCAATTTGGTGACAATGTTGCACGAAAAGTCGCTGTTGAAGCAGAATATTTGTGGCAAAACGATCCTGACGATGATCCTTTTGCTCCGCTACATATTGTTAAATAGTTTCCTATTCCCACATAACATAACTTTTTTCATTTACTGCTGATTCTAATAAGGTAATCAACGGCATAGCACGTACTGATAAAGAAATTTCTGGCTCAAATTCAGCGTCATCTAAATCGGCATCAAGCGGGTTTGGCTCTATTGCGGGATCAGCAGTAATGCCACTCTGCTTATTCTCTTGTTTAGCTTTATTAATACCATCTTTTAGGTTTGTTAGCGCTTGTGCGATATCTTCTTCTCGAATAGCACCAGGGACTGTTTCGCAAAACCCCATCATATGAATCAATTGCTGTGCGATATCACCAAACATTGTAATATCGTTACTTCCTTTACTATGAAATGTAATTAACATAACTCACCTATCCTTTTTTATTCATATAGCTATTAGACCATTATATTCTGTTAGGGTTTCTGATCGTAATGGCAATTTAATTTTCCACGGTCTTTTTTGCCAAGAAAGTAACCAATAAAGCCACCAGCGATAGCACCAAATAAATGGCTTTCAAAGCTCACCAAATAATTAAATGGGAAGACACCCCAAATCATCGAGCTAAAATAAACCAGCACTAAAAATGTAATAATTAATGACATGATACTTCTTAAGACTAAACCATAGATAAGCAAGTAGCCCCAAATGCCATAAATGATCCCACTTAATCCGACATGGTAACTGATACGTCCAAACAACCAGACACTGATACTGCCAAATAACCAGCACAACAAAATGACATTAATTAACCGAGCAACACCATTAATCCCCACCCCAAGAGCCAATAGTGTGAAAGAAGTAAGATTAAAAATTAAATGAGACCAACTGCCGTGGATAAAAGGATAAAACGCAATGTTGCTAAGATGGCTAACGTGACGAGGTAATAAACCGTAGCTATTTAATACGCCATTAAAACTATGATTGATAATAAAAGCAACAAACGAAATCCCCCAAAAGAATAGAATGACAAAAAAGACATCTCGCCACTTCTTTTTAAAGTCAGACATAAAAATACACCACGGATTATAAAACATTCATGTAACGTAACATTATCCCTACTATTATAGCTAACTATCTTATGTCTGATTGATAGTCTAAAAACAATACATCTCCCCATACAGACACTTAAAGCATCAAATGGATAATAAACAGATTATTTTTAACAACGATAAAGCCCGCAACACGTAGTTACGGGCAAACAGTGAATACCGCTTTATACGATGACGTTAATTTACTGCATGTACGCTCAATTCTGCATTAGTAAAACCTAATGAATTAAGTTCATCAGCATCAAAATTCGATGCGACCTCTACATTACCAGCACGTTGAGTCGTAACATTATCTTTTAATGATAGAGAATTTTTGTCTATAGGCTGCGCTTTACCAATATCCATAGTGCCAGCATATTGAGACTCGGCAGAAAAATCACCAGAGACAAAAGAATGGAAAGGACGCAAACTCATACCAAGGGCAGATTGAATATTACCCAGTCCGATTTCATTTATCGCCCAGCTCAAATCCCACCACTGTACTTCATTTGGAATATATCGATGTTCCCATTGATAAGGAATATTCGCGGGCTTATCACTGCCACGTCCCACGGTAAACGTATAACTTCTATATGGTCTTTTTTCTGGATGTGTATGCCACGCATTACCTCCCCAGCGTAGAAATCCATTGAAATTGACGTCGTAACTTATATCTGCATTAAACTGGTAAGGGTAAGCAATAGATGAGAGATATAAATCGACACGGACCGGTATAATTGAGTGAGGTGGCACCGTTGGTTGTGCTTCTAACGAAACTTGCTCACTGGTTGATTCGCCTTTAGATTGTGAAAAGTTTTTATTTGCCTCAATGCTAATATTTAGCCTTGTCGTTCCGACGAGTGGCCAATTGAAAGCATCTTCAGTTGTTACTCTTGCAGAAAACCCGTAATTATCAGTTTTTGACCACGTTGTTGATTCATCCAACTTTAAGCTAACGGAAATTTTCTGATCTTGATCACTGTCGTTTCTCGCTAACGCGGTAATGGTTTTTACTAGTTTTTTGTCCGACTCAGTGACATCGCCATGCCAGAAACTGTCATCATCTAAACGATAGGCAAAATTATTTACTGTGATTTTAGTCTTTTCATCACACCGATAACCGGTACACGTTCCAATATCATTTCCTTGGATAACCCAGTCATCACCGATATGTTGAATGTTCATATCTTCGCCAGCGTATTGAGCATGATTGCCACCAACCCATGCATAACCCAGATAATCAGCAAGTTGGCTTAAAGGCCGAATAAAATTATCTTGGTCATGTAATAGTGCATATTGAACATCGATTTCATCACCTTCTGGTAGCTCAAGTGCAGTGTAGTTAGGAATTTCTGTGTGGTTTTCATCAGGATAACAAAAAGTGTTGGGAGGGCTAGTTCCTGCGGGTTGTTGTTTTATCAAACCTTTGTAACCCGGTCCCATAACGACCCATAGACCTTTTAGCGAGACGATTTGCCAGTCATCCATAAAAGGAAGAAGAGATTTTACATGCTCCCCAGCTTCATAATGGTCAAGAGGATGGTAGCCTGCTCGGCAAATATTTGAACCTAAGTGATCCAGTACAATTTGATCAGGGTACACCTTCTGTGCATATACACGACTTGTTAAGGTTGGAAGGACAGTAGCTAACAATATACTTATGTAGATACTTCGCATGAACAATCCTCATATATATTAATTTGATGATGCACTCAAAGTAGAGCTATGCCAGTTTTCCATATTAATAAATTTAGTAACAATGAAATTACTTGAAATTTTATGACTATAATTTTCAACATGTTATAAGTGACTTGTAATTTGATAAATCAGTCTTTTTTAAAAAACTTTATCGTAATAAACTGAATTTTGATTAAGATAATTTTTTAACGTTTAATTCCAAAATTTTGTAATTAGGATAATCGTTTAATAAACTTACCCTTGGTTTATTTATCAACGCATTCATTTCAAGATCTGTATTAATGCTATGACCTTTATTGATTGTTACAAGTAGTGTGGAAATTAAAATGACAAATAAAAGAAAAGAGCAAACTAAAGGCCGATATCTCTTTCCATGATTGCTTTGCCGTGTATAGTCAGTTGAGAAATCCTTATTTTTTTCGCTTTTCTCTATCAATATTTCAGCATTAAGCACTACATCAAATAACACGCCTTCAATTAAACGGTATCCAACTTTAGGTACTGTCACTATGGGTGATTCCTTAATACCTAACTTTATCAGTGAAAGTCTAATTTTGCTGATACTTTTCGCTAATGATGTCTCTCCAATACATTCACTGCCCCAGGCAAATTGAATAATATCTTTCTTTGGGACAACATTTGGAGAGTGTTTAAGCAAGAGATAAAGAATCTGTGAATCTCGATATCCTATTTTTAATATTTTTTTACGATTAGAAAGCGTATTTTTTATAGGGTTATATAATACCATGTTACTCCCCCGTAACTTAATCAATAAAGAGAAGATAGATGTATATTTTATAATTGATAATTAGCATATATAAATAGAGCTGAGTGTGATCCAGCTTAAACTTTATCTATCTCATTAATTTAAAGAAAGCAAAGGCATTACTAGAAATTCAGCATTTATATATTTGTAAGGGAAGATTTATAATTAGATATAATTGTTAATAAAGATGAACAGTAATGGGCAGTTAACAAGAATTAATGCCACTTCATAATATATAGCCTGTAGATAAAATAGAGCTTATAGAAGCTATCTATTATTTAATCTAAAACAACAAACATAGTGTTCTTCCCTTTATTTCTCATCGAGCCATCTCTTTAATTAGCTGTAGAGTCTACAGCTAATTTTTAATGCTTTCCTAATATCTGAAAATACACCATAGATGCATTCAACGTTATAAAGCACATCATTCAGAGATTAATAACCAAAAGCAGTCGCTACCTGTAACCAATTCTGTTGTGTTCGCTGATCGTGTTCTACTGAAGGTAAAAACTCAAGAACATGGATTATTGATGCGTTTCCGCCTGAACGACAATCCATACTATGCTGGTTTAATTCTGTATGAAACAACGGCATATTATTTTGTGTGTCCACACACCAATTGCCTACAAGTTTACCGCTGTGCTGTAAACAGTAGCTTGTTACTAGGTGTTGAAATTGTCGTTGATGATTATCGTTAGAATCACAAACGATATTTTCATAATTCGCATAGCCCAATACTGGATGATAAACCGTAATTCCCTGTTGCTGTGTTTGTGATGATTCGTAACTATCAACCGTTTCAATAAAACTTGTTGTTGACTCTAATGGTTTTGAAACGATTTCAGCTTGTATCATCAGTGGACCAAATAAAAACACACCGTACAGAACGCTTAATATCAAACTCTTCATACACACCGACCTATCGCTTATTGGTATACATAGTTTCAATCAATAACTACCCTATCACTTTATATTGTTATAGCAGATATATTTATAAACGTTTAAATTTAAAGATATTTTCCATTTTTAGATAGCGAAAACATTGTCAATAAATCTGTACATCACAAAAGCCGCTATAATTACAACATCCCTTTCAGTCATATTTATTGCCAATAAGACAACTAGGTCGTATCAATTATGATACAGTGCTCATATTGATATCACATATATTTGTTTGGAGTCGATATATGGAAGATAAAACACTCATTGCAGATACTCATGGCATTCTTGAAGCCTTCATCGAAAATGGATTACATCGTACATACCCTATTTATTGTCAATTCCCTCATTGTGAAAGCTTGATAGAAAAGCACCAATACGATGAAAGCTATGATATTGAATTTAATGATGGTTATCGCCATTACAATGAGAAATGATTTTAATTCTGGCTTTTATAAATCTAGATTGGGTATAAAAAAGATATAAAAAAACCGATGTGTAGAAACATCGGTTTTTATTAATATACAAGTTGTTACGCTTGGCGGCGCTTTTGTACATCTGACGCTAATTGACGAAGTACTTTTTCAGTATCTTCCCAACCAATACAGGCATCTGTAATACTTTGACCGTAAGTCGGTTCAACACCATCAACAATATCCTGACGACCTTCAACAAGGTGACTTTCAATCATCACACCAAAGATAGATTTGTTACCACTCGCAATTTGCTCACCAACATCTTGTGATACTAGCGGCTGACGATCAAATTTTTTCAAGCTATTTGCATGACTAAAATCGATCATCACTTTAGAACGGTGACCAGCACCTTCAAGTTGATCTGTCACTGCTTTAACGTGCTCAGCACTATAATTTGGCTCTTTACCACCACGAAGGATAATATGGCAATCTTCATTGCCTGCCGTTGATACAATCGCAGAGTGACCGTATTTAGTCACAGATAAAAAGTGGTGAGGCGCACTTGCCGAACCTATCGCATCTGTTGCAATTTTGATATTGCCATCTGTGCCGTTTTTAAAACCTACTGGGCATGACAAACCTGACGCAAGTTCACGGTGAACCTGAGATTCTGTTGTACGCGCACCAATTGCTCCCCAACTGATCAAATCTCCCATGTACTGAGGTGTGATCATGTCAAGGAATTCGCCTGCTGTTGGGAGGCCTAATTCAGCTAAATCAAGAAGTAGTTTACGACCAATGCGTAAGCCATCATTTAATTGGAAGCTGTTATCCATGTAAGGGTCATTAATCAACCCTTTCCAACCTACAGTTGTACGCGGCTTTTCAAAATAAACGCGCATAACAATTTCTAAATCAGCGTTAAGCTCATCACGTAGTGTTTTTAGCTTTTTACCGTACTCTATTGCTGCATCAGTATCATGTATAGAACAAGGTCCAACAATCACAAGAAGACGGTCATCTTCGTCATTTAAGATATTATGAATGGCATTTCGAGCTTGATATACTGTTTCTGAAGCTGTTTCTGAAGCTGAAAATTTTTCCAGTATTGCAACTGGTGGTAATAGTTCTTTGATCTCGCTAATGCGGACATCATCTGTTTTATGCATGCTTATACTTCCCGTATCGCTACACTACGTCTATGTCGGTCAATCGATGTAGTGTACTTATCTCCAAATAGTCATTTCTTAACTTATCGCCTTAACCCCTTTTGTGCAATGGGTTATGGCTGTAAAGTCGACATTTTTTAACCATTTCACTTCATTAATCGTAATAATACGTATTATGTGCCATAACAAAATAATTACACCCACCCTAATTACCTCACAAAGCAAATACTTTTATGATATAGATCGCTATTAAGTTGATAAATAAATGGGTAATAATCACTCACATAGACATAGATTATTTATTTAAATGATGACTTCTAAAAATTAAAAGTTCATTGTTATATAGTATTGAAATGATTAATTATTTTTAATAGGTACAAGCTATTACATCAATACATTGGTATTTATCATGTATTATGAAAAGCTACTAATTTATGAGTCGAGGTACGTCTTGTTGGCTAAAGACGAAATAATAGCATTCCAGCATGTGAACAAATGGTATGGCGATTTCCATGCATTAAAAGACATCAACCTAACCATTCATAAAGGTGAACGGTTGGTCATTTGTGGCCCTTCCGGTTCAGGAAAATCTACGCTTATCCGCTGTATTAATGGGCTTGAGCAATATGATTCAGGCGAAATTAGAGTAAGAAATCACTTATTAGATCCTAACAACCTAAAAGCCGTTCGTGGCAAAGTTGGTATGGTCTTTCAGCACTTTAATCTTTTTCCTCATATGACGGTATTAGATAATTTAACCCTTGCTCCCCGACGCACATTGGGTATGTCAAAAACAGATGCTGAAGCGTTAGCGAATCAATATCTAGAACGTGTGCATATCGGGCATCAGGCGAATAAATACCCAGGGCAATTATCAGGAGGGCAACAACAGCGTGTAGCGATTGCTCGTTCTCTTTGTATGAAGCCTGATATTCTTTTGTTTGATGAACCCACTTCCGCGCTAGATCCTGAAATGATCCATGAAGTACTTGATGTCATGAAAGAATTAGCAGATGAAGGCATTACAATGGTATGCGTAACCCATGAGATGGGATTTGCTCGCAAAGTAGCAGATCGGGTTGTATTTATGGATGAAGGTGAAATTGTTGAAATTGCACCGCCCGCAATTTTATTCGATCAGCCACAAAGCCTACGTACTCAGGCGTTTCTTAAAAAAATTCTAAGTTACTGAGGTAAATATGATAGCGAAACCTCAGTCACCTTCAACAATAGTAAGAATACTGAAACCAGTACTCAGTGGTTTACTGCAAATTTCCGTCATTACTTTCGCCATTATATGGTTACTCAATAGTGGTGCTGATGCAATGAACTACAACTGGCAATGGTACCGTATTCCTCAATATTTGTTTTTTAAAGAAGACGGAGAATGGTTTTCTGCAGAGCTTATTGATGGCCTACTTGTCACCCTCAAAATTTCAGCCATTAGCCTGATTTTTACAATCATATTTGGCTTGGTAACCGCACTGTTACGCGTATCTCATTCTATTATCGGTCGTGGTCTTGCACGGGGGTATATTGAACTCATTCGTAACACACCGCTACTCGTACAAATTTATCTACTGTACTTTGTTTTTGGTCCGGTATTAGGGTTAGAACGTTTTACAACAGCAGTGCTGGCATTATCTTTATTTCAAGGAGCATACACTGCAGAAATCTTCCGCTCTGGCTTAATCAATATACCTAAAGGTCAATTTGAAGCAGCTGAAAGCCTTGGGTTAAGTAAAATAGATAGTTATCGCTATATTATTTTGCCGCAAATGTTACGTCGAGTTTTACCACCATTAACCAATGAGGCCGTTTCTTTGGTTAAAAACTCTTCTATAGTCAGTATCATGGCTATATTTGATCTAACAACACAAGGACGGGATATTGTTGCTGATACCGCCATGCCATTTGAAGTTTGGTTTACTATTGCGGCAATGTATTTATGTATAACGTTAGTTTTATCTGCTTTTGCAACACTGCTAGAGTACAAACTTGCAACACCTAATCATTGATGATTTTTAACGATATGGAGAAAAATATAATGAAGCGTTTTTTGGCGGTTTTATTTACCGCACTCACTCTTTTTTTCACCACAAGCCATGCTTTTGCTGCTGATAAAAGTACCCTTGAACAAATTAAAGAACGAGGCACATTACGCGTAGGTTTATCAACATTTGTACCTTGGGCAATGCGTGATAAACAAGGTGAACTCATTGGCTTTGAAGTCGATGTCGCTAAACGTGTCGCTAAAGATGCGGGTGTAAAAGTAGAGTTTATACCTACAGCATGGGACGGTATTATCCCAGCCCTGCTAGCAGGTAAATTTGATGTTATCATTGGCGGAATGTCGATAACACCACAACGAAATCTGAGTGTTCTTTTTACAACACCCTACTCTCATTCAGGTGTTCAACTTGCCGCCAATAAAGAGTTAGCTGGCGATAAGCTCTCCATTGCTGATTACAATAAACGTAGCGTAACGCTAGCTGTGCGTCGCGGTGCTGTAACAGTACAAACGGCGAAGAAATATTTCCCGAAAGCGAAATTACGTCAATTCGATGATGAAGCACAAGCATTCCAAGAAGTTTTAAATGGCAATGCGCAAGCTGTATTAGCATCAACACCAAAACCAGAGCAAATGGCTCTGCAATACAAAGATAAGCTATTTCTACCATTTAAAGAGCGTCTAAGCCAAGGTTCTGAAGGTTTTGCTATCCGCCAAGGTGATTTCAACTTGTTAAACTTCTTTGATAACTGGATTTTACTTCGAACTCAAGATGGTTGGTTACAAGAGCGTTATAACTATTGGTTCACCACAGTTGATTGGCAGAACCAGGTAAAAGAAGGTCAATAAATTAATGTCTTCTTGCTCAACTGCAAAGAAAACACTCTCGCAGCCAGAAAAAATTCTGGCTGCTAAGTTTTCATTAAAAAAACTTAAACCACTTGATTACATTCTCTTAGTGATAATGAGCTGTTTCATCGGGTGGTTATATTATCGTTCATCTGTTGGCATTAATTACCACTGGCAATGGCATAAAGCCTTTGATTTGGTTTTTACCCCTGGCCAAAACGGAGAGCTTCCTTATTTCTTTCAAGGTATTATCAGTACTATTCGATTAAGTTTGTGGGGTATGCTGTTTGCTGCGGTATTCGGGCTGCTTTTAGCTTTAGGGCGTCGTTCTTCTTTTATCTTTTTCCGTCTGCCAGCTAATGCTTATATTCAATTAGTCAGAAATATCCCGCCACTGGTTTTTGTTTTCATTTTCTATTTCTTTATATCTAGCCAATTAGTTCCATTGCTAGGACTCGATAATCTATTTCGTAATTACCATGGTAACGAGAATCTTCTGCAAGATATCCTCTTTGGTAATAGTCAGTTATGGGAAAACCTTTTTTCTGGCATTCTATGCGTTGGTTTAATAGCTGCTGCTTATATCGCTGAAGTCATTCGCTCTGGGCTTGATGCAATAGATAAAGGACAATGGGAAGCAACCAGCTCTCTTGGGCTTTCTCGTCTTGATGGTTTCCGCTTTGTTATTTTCCCGCAAGCAATCGCAGGCATAGTACCAGCACTGGCTGGTCAATTTATCTCAATAGTGAAAGATTCATCAATTATTTCATTGATCTCTATACAGGAGATAACCTTCGTCGGCAGTGAAATGGCGAACTCATCGGGGTTAATCTTTGAAATTTGGTTACTTGTTGGCGCTGTCTACTTAATTTTATGCCTATCTTTATCTCTTTTATTCACCCAATTAGAGAAACGTAGCTTACGTCATCTTCAGCGTTAGATATGACAAATAAGCCCTGAATACATCTTGAATGAATATATCATTGTATTCAGGCTTATTTGACTCACAACTTCATCTATTAAGATCAATGTATTATCAGCATTTACTTGTATATGCTCTTGTTTGTTTAATGCCAATTTTTGTCGCTATTTCGGATAACGAATAATTAAAAAATAATGATAAATACAATCTTCTAACTATAGAGTTCTTACGAAAAATAAGCATACCTTTAAGCTGTCGTGCTGTTTAGTATTCATTTGTCGTTTTATATCAACAGTAAAACCTCGTTAGTAATTATTGTTACTAAGTAGTAATAATGATTTGTATAAATATCACTTGGTGAAACGTATTCTTTGACACTAAAATGCGCATCTCTTTTTTAATGATAGATAATCGTAATGTTTAAACTATTAACTTCTATGCCACCTTTTTTAGCTTTATCTATTGCCATTGTGTTTGAAGTGATCGCAACATCTTTCATTCCTAAAGCCGAGCAATTTACTAAACTCGTTCCAAGTGCGGTTGTACTTGTCGGTTACGCTGTCGCTTTTTTTCTCTTATCTGTCACCGTTAAAACCATGCCTGTTGGTATTGTTTATGCGATTTGGAGTGGCGCTGGTATTGTCCTCGTTGCAACGATTAGCTTTTTTATTTATGGGCAGCGCTTAGATTTACCCGCAATTGTAGGTATTGGTTTTATTATTGTTGGTGTTTTAATTGTTAACCTATTGTCGAAAACCGTCGGCCATTAATAAATCACTTCAATAAAAAAGGCAGTAATCATTGCGTATGATTACTGCCTTTTTACTTATCCACTTTATCGAATCATACAGTGTATGTTCGTAGCCTCGCCATATGGTATACATTGGCATACTCGCCATTACGAAACGCAAAGTTTTTCGCCTCGCCTTCAATTTCAAAACCATGTTTTTGATAAAGCTTCATTGCAGCAATGTTGTCTGTATACACTTCTAACTCGATACGTTGAACATTGAGCCATTTATCTGCCAACATCAATGCCGACTGTAACAATTGCCCACCAACACCTCTACCTTGAAATGTCTCTTTCACCCCCATACCAAAGCTCGCAACGTGCCTGCGCCTTGGGTTATCACAAACCGACAGTCCAATTTCAGTTCTCTTGAATCAAATTTCTTATCATTAGTTATAAAATCATAATAGATTCATTGCTTTAACTAAAATTTTACTGACAACTTTTTTTGACAACATTTCGACAACTTGTTAATGTATTGTTAATCCTTTTTTAAGAGGAAATATACGTGAATACAACAATTCTGAAACAGTTATCGCTTTTATCTCAAGCATTATCTAAGCCACTTCACACACAATTATTGAACTATTTAGAGAGGCGCTACCCAAAATACGAAAGCTTTAAAAACTTGCAATTATTGAATGTTTATGCGGCTTTTATTTTCTCTCAAGGCAAGCTTAACTATAGCGGCATTGAGATACTTAATGATGAAAATACGTTTAAAGCTCATACAGATCAGTTTATTGGTTTTTTTTATTGCGAATCTAACAACCTATCTCTCGCTTCTAAAAGAAATTTGGCGTTTCGTCTTCACCGTATGATGTGCGACCTTGCGAAAGCAAATCATATCCATATTACGCCTCAATCTATTGGTGTCGAAAAGATAAACGATTACGTACAGCACTGCATTGAAAGCTATCAATCCCTTGAGCGTAATGAAGAAAAACTCACGTATTTAAACGGCTGGTCGGTGACATCACAAGAGCGTAAAGCAGTTCTTGTCGATCTTGATTTTCTTTATGTGAAATACAAACAAGCTTTTACCGACAAAATTCATGATACCCTCAACCGGTATGGCTTAACCCAAAAAACAAAATCTCTAAGAGGTAATCTATTTAAAATTAAATCTTTGCTTGAAACGACCTCGACGCTTGATATGAAAGCAACGGTGGAAAGTTTTGAGTTATTGCTCAGTGAAAAGTATGTGCAATCGACATTCTATAAAGCGTACCAATTGCAATTTTCTGAATGTCTGGTTAAGGGCAATGACCCAGTATACTTTAATAAAGCATTTAATGACTCACTTGATATTTATACCTCTGTGTTTATCAACACAAAGCTTTATCCTGCACCATTAAAAGCGTTTATAGCCCCTATAATTTTAAACGTTAAAAATCCGCCTAGCTTCTCAACAGGCGGTAAAACCAGTGAGTTAGAGAAAATGCGATGGTTTGCTGATATCCCTTTGCACATCAAAGATGAGCAAGCCATTGCGGTGATAGAGGCTCGTATTGAACGAGACATAAATATATTGAAAACGGTATTCACCACGCATTTTAATCAATTAAAACAGCGACAAGAGCGAAATAAACGCTTTATCGATAAAGGTATAGTGAAGCCTATTAAGGGGAATTCTGGTCCTCGTAAAGGCAGCAATACAGGTAGTAAAGCTTATGCTATTGGCGAACACCACTTAGATAACACCATTGCAACGTTCTATAAGTATGGCATTAGTGGCTATAAGGGTTATCAGTACGGAGTGTTTCTAGGGTTCGAGGGGAAAAACGAACAGCTAATCGAAGAGCTAAACCTATCAACGAATGCCACGCTGTTTACTTTAACTGCCTTACTTGTCATTGAGCACCCGAAAATCACCCCGTCTTGGCTGCAAAAGCTGCAATTGTTCAATGAAAACGGTAAGTTAACAGGTTATAAAAAAGTCGGTGAGCAGTTTATCTTAACCAGTGAGAAAGCGCGTAGAGGACGAAATTTAGCGCAGCAGGATGTCATACTCAATGAGTTTTCTAAATCCATCGTGGACTTTATCGTTCAACACACACAAATAGCCCGACAGCATTTAAAAGCGATTGGTGATCCTAATTGGAAGTTTTTGTTATTAACATGCACATTAAATAAGGCTGTGAATCCAAGTGTTCAAAGTCAATTATACAACCCCTTGCCACTTGTCAGAAAACGACTAAATGATAAAGCAGCGTTGCCACTTGAATATGATGTATCAGCACAAGAACTCGATATCATCGCCAGCATCACCACGCACAGGACAATTCGTCGTCATCGTGGACTGCAAATCTATCTCAAAACGCGCTCACAAAGTGCCGTGGCTGACGCGCTTGGTCATAAAGAAGTAAATCAAGATTTACTTGATACCTACCTACCTAAACCTTTAATGGACTTCTTTACCGAACGTGTTATCAGGCAGTTCCAAAAGGCAATCATTTTTGAGGCAATGAAAAAATCACCTTATTTGCTGGATGCTGTCAATATGACATATCAAGAGTTAGAGGAGTTTTTGGAAAATCATGGCTTAAATGACCTCCCAGATTTAAACGCAGCCACGTTTGATAAAGCCGCCTCACAACAAGCTGAACAAAGTATTTTCGATAGCGTGGTGTTGACTGTCACCGTGCCAATATTTCAGTTGTTGATGAGCATTAAAACAATCATTGATAACGACAATGATGCATCCCGTTTTAATGAGTTAGTCCAACATTGGTATCAATCAGCAACCTATCTCTTTAAATGCATTGAAATGCCTGGCTTTGATGATGACGACATCTTGGACATGTACGAAGAGGCGAAAAAATCACCTCTAGACCACACCATCATAGAGGGAGTGCTTTCATGCTAACCGCGGTAGATAATCTCGCTTATCTTGAAAAATTGACCAATGATATCGTGAACAACCCTGAAAAACTTAATGGGATGCACGTAAACACGCTTTCTCAATTAACCAACTATGCAGTTGCAACGGATGATTTTCGCGTCCTTGCTTTACTGACAGAAATTCACACGGGCATTCCAATGGAATCTGACTCGTTGCCCGAATGGTGGTTATCAAATTTTCATGACGACATTTCAAAAATACATTTTAAGCACCAAAAAAAGGTGAAAGAAATCCGCTGGTGTGACATCACTTTAGATGATAATGAGCCGCTAACCAGTGAAAAACACCAACCCTTACTTAATGCCTTTAAACACTGGCTAATCGCGTGTGATAACCCGTTAGATAATGGCGGTAAGTTAACAAGCTCTA
The DNA here is from genome assembly GCF_003026135.1 of Photobacterium sp. GB-36. Lineage (NCBI taxonomy): Bacteria > Pseudomonadati > Pseudomonadota > Gammaproteobacteria > Vibrionales > Vibrionaceae > Photobacterium > Photobacterium sp. GB-36. The sequence goes on from NZ_PYNY01000029.1 coordinate 29,467, forward strand.
AAAGCGCTGCGAGGAAATATAGTCATATTTTGACGCTCATTAATACCATTTTACTCAATGGTCAGGCGTTAAAGTTATCGCAATATCATTTAGAAAAAGTCAGCGAAGCATTTTGGCTCAATGTGCTATTAACTATCGGAGAACATGCAGGCTCAATTAGTACCGCTTTATACCAAACCCATGATCGCATTAAGGCGTTACTGGATAACGTTGAAATTTCTATAGAGGAAGTCAACGCATTTAAAGCAAAATACCCCTATGTGACCCGTGACATTGCCAGCGATGAAAACACTCTCAACCTTAACGATAGAGTCAAAGCCTGCTGTTGGCTACATCAGCAACGATATTATGCAAATAAAACACGCGACAAATTTGGTCATCGTAATCCTCAAGGCAACAACACCATTCTCACGGCAAAACTTTTTGAGGGAAAAATCCTGACCGGTACAATTCAACTCTCCCCTTTTCCTGAGTTGGCATTAAAGCCCACCCCACTTATGTCTGAGTATCAAGCTGTTCCAAATCAAGATAAGGGCAATGGATGCTCAGCAAAGGATATTCAACCATGGCATCATGCTATTCAACTGATAAACACCAATATCGATAAACACGATGTCAGCACATTTTCCCCTGTGACCAGCAAGGTATCCGTTGATGCGGTACAAAGCTTAACGACACTGCGTAACCAAGGACGTACCCGCACCTTACCGCCTGAGTTTGTGTTTGATTTATTTAGAAATAGCTATGAGCTATTGGAAGATTTCTGCCCTGCACCTGATACAAAAGAGGTGAATTTTTTCGACAACCTACTTGATGTATTAACAACAGTCCACTCAAAATCGACTGCTGCGTTCTCCAACACTCACCGCCCTTACCCTAGTTCAAAGGCATTTAATGAGGCACTTCACCGTGATTTACCACAAACTGAACTCGGACATTTTCTTAAATTTAATGCGATCGATTTAATCCATCCTGATTTTAAGCAAAAAGGCATAACACAATTAGAGGGACTACCTGCAAGTGCTGAAAATCGTCATACTCGGATTCGTCATAACGAATCCATGCTTGAGATTTTCACTGTACTACAGGGCGCAATTCAATTAGTGCTTGGCGCAACTATAGCAAGACGACAAGGTGAAATGGTTCAACTGAAACCTTTCGGCAACCTTGTTTTTAATAGCAGGAAGGGGCAACGCACAACGGATGCCAGCCCCTATATTGAAGACAGTGATAACTGGCACTTACGCTTTAAAGCCAAGAAAACAGGGGTAAAAGGGGAAAACATAACCATCGATAGACCGGTACCTTTATCTGTTGCCCGATTTGTGTACCAGCTCGAACAGTTTAATCGGCAAGCGATTGAGCGCGGTATCGCGACAAAAAACGCTCTCGCTTTATTTAATCACATTGATACGCAAACCTTTCAACTGAATAAGCGTAATAGTAATGGGTTTAATGATGCATTTGATGCGCTGTGTGATTATTTTGAAACCGCAATCGTGGAAATGGATAATGGTGAGTATCGTCGTCACTACGTGAGACAGCACCAGTTAAGACGCTTCTTTGCTTTGGTGTTCTTCTGGTCAAAAAACTATGAAAACATGGAAGCACTGCGCTGGATGCTTGCTCATTCCGATTTAGAGCACTTACACAATTACATTACCGAGTCAGATACAGGTGGCGTACTTAACAGTGCTAAAGCGAGTGTTATCGTACAAAGTGTTATCAGTGATAAATCACAGATTAACAACCTTGATGAAGTCGAACACTTACGTAAAATCCTAGCCAAACGACTGACAGGTAATGCTAACAAAGCACTGCATATTCGCACGCTGGATGATGCTATCTATGATTATGGCGATGAAAGTGAACACAGCACAATCCCCCACATATCACAACTTCAAACCGAGCAAGACCTTGAGAACGAAGTATTAATGTTACTCGAAAGCGATATTATCAGCCTAAATCCAGAGTTTTTTACAATCAAAGATGAAAACGGAGAAGACATCAAAACTTTCAACCTTATATTAAAAATTAATGAGTTAGAGGCTGAATAATGAATCAAGAGAAAAACCAACTCAAAGTCATAAAAACACGGGACTTTCTACAAGAAATCATTCGCTCACCGAAAACGTTCCAAGAAGATACCGCATTAGTCAAGCAATTGAAGTCGCAAGGTGGACTGGCAAAATTTGAGTGCAGTGAACGTAATATTGAACCATGCAGCTTAAATACCTTTAAAACCAATGCTGACGAGGTGATTCGTGGAGGCTTTGATGCAATCGATGCGCTAAGAAAAAACGCTGTAAACGCGCTTGAGTTTGAAATTAAGGGCAAAAAGTCACGCAAAGGTAGCCTGAACACACAAGCTGGACAAAAGAACCGTATTGCTGAGCAAAAAAAGGAAATTGAAGCGTTACAGCGAGAAAATATGTTATTGACTGCCTTGCTGCGCGAAGCCCGTTCAAAAATGAAAACATTAGCATCACACAAAGGCACAGAGGAAGCGCGTTGGGAAGCCTATCTGGATGCTAACCACCAAATCCAAAACGTGAGCGATTTATATTTTGATGGTGAGATATGATAACTAACACGCTAAAGGATATGGAGTTTTGGCTACATATAGGTGTACCGAGTCACGCTAGGAAGATAAACCCTATTGATGTACCATTCCTAAGTTATTCCAACTATAAACCATGCCTAGAAGCCAATGCTTATATGCATCATTTAGTCGTTCAGAAGCACCTTAAAGCAACCAGCATTAGAACGTATGCAGCTAAAATCGTCCATTTAATTCGATTTATCGAAACGCAGCCAATGTTGAGTCGATTTAGTCAACTGACAGACAGTTCGTTTACGCTTTTTATCCAGAATCTAACATTGGAAGTGAAGCCCAATGGTGAGCCTAAACGTTCATCAACTGAGGTCGCCAAAATCGGTGAAACGTGCATTCAGTTTCTTCAATTTGTTCAGTCATTCCATGACTTAACGCACTTCATCGGACAAGATGAAGTCAATGCCATTACCGTACTAGAGAAAAGGCACTCAATCTTGATTGAGGGACGAAAAGATAAAAAAGAAGTCATCACCATCACGCATACTTCATTGCCAAAAAAAGGGGCTGTTAAAAGTCGCCATCCTGTTAGCAAAGAAGATGCGCTCAAAATTTGGCAATACATCAACACTCAGAAAAAAGACCTGTCTTTTTTCACAGACCCCAAAGCCAAACGACTGGCAAAACGAGAGCAATACGATAAGCGAATACGGGATAAAGCCATCTATGTGTCAATGGAAATGCTTGGTGGTCGTGTGAGTGAGTTACATTCGCTGAGGTATAGCGATTACCTTGCAGCGAGAGAAACGGGAAAACTCAAAATAAAAACCAGCAAGAAGCGTAATGATGAAGATAGTCATCGTTACTTACCTGTCGATCACATACTTTTAGAGCAAATAGCTAACTATACCGATGTGAGAAAACGGGTGATGAAAAAGTTTGGCGTTAAGCACGACTACCTCTTTATTTCTTTAACTAACGGTAAACCTTTTAACGCTAAATCTTGGACAAAATACATCAAACAATGGGCTGACGAACTAGGGATTACAGGTCAAGTATCACCGCACTTATGGCGACATGCGCGTTTAACTAACTGGATGATAGATCGGATTCTTGCGTCAAAAGAAATCAACAGTAAAGACGACTTTAGAAAGAACGTGCTTCACACCATGCAATTTAAGAAAGAGCTACAGCAAATTTCAGGTCATGAATTAATCAGCTCTCTTGATACGTACCTTGACCTTGCTTGGGAGTCTCTGCATGGCTATACCAAGGTTTACAATGCAGCCTCACTCAAAACTACTGTAGAGAGCATGGAACGAGAAATAGAGTATATTGAGGCGCAAATAGAACGTAAAGAAATAACGCCTGTACAAGCGATTCAGAATATAAAATCGGTTATGACTGCCTTTAAGAAAGACATTAGTGAAAGTCTTGAAGTAAATTGAAGCCACTTCAGGGAGACTAATGACCACGAGAGAGAACTACCCAACTACTTTCAAGCTTTCTGGTAACCCCCCCTTCATACGACTTCACGTAACAAGGACAGAAGTGAGTCAGTCAAGAATGAGCTTATTCTTAACAAAAATGAGTTACGAATTTCAAAAAATATAATATCTTGGATAACCTCAGCGACTACAAATACATTCAAATTCCCTACAAACCAGTAACCAACGTTACTCATTTACTACGGCGTCGTTGATCAAAAAAAGTTTGAACGAGTTCTAGTTCTAACTCTGTGTGTGGCCTAATCACAACTATTCTAGTTGAGAATTCACTAGATAAATTAGCGAAAAATACCGTTATGACAATCTAGTTGGAAACTTGAATATAAATAGGAGCTAAAAATCGCCCCTAAATACAATCAACTTACCCCTCATTTTGAGAAATCTATAAATAAGAATAAGCATTATCTATTAATTTAAATTTTTTATTTACGGATTACTCAATAGGATATTGTTAATTACACCGCTATCATATGGGTATCGACTAGCATCTAACGCAGTTAATATCTTCATATCTTCATCTAATTTTTTCAAGTCAATGTTTGCTTCCTTTAAGACACAAGAAATCCTTTCAAGCTCAATCTTATTAGTAATAAATATTTGGATTAAGCGCCATACCTCTACAATATCATTACTAACTTTGGAGAATATCTCATTAATTGTAGGAGAACTACACTCAGTAAAAAGAGAATCGTTTTCAGACAAGCCTTCCCATATAATCCTTCTAACGACTAAGTGAGTAAAAATAGCATTAATCTCTTCCCTATCAATGAAGTAATTAATCTCTCTCATCTCATTACAGGCTTCTAATAATTCTTGATACAATAACCTTCCCGAATTATTAGATATTTTATTTGATTCATCATATAAATAATCTAAAATCCCTATTCCCAAATATAAAAATGATAACAAGATTTTATTAGCTGTAGTACTTTCAGTATACATATCATGATTATCATCAGTCGGATATCCTATCTCAACAATGTCTTTCACTGACTGTAAATTAATCCATGTATTTCTCCAAATTTCATCTGGATTACTCTGTTGAGATATTGGGTATGAAAAAGAATACGCTGACATAGGGATACTATTTTTTTGATTCATAAACATAGTAATATTGCTTTTAAGTGTATTGCTTTTTATCTCTTCCCAAGATTCAATACTAATCTCCCAAGGTTCAACAAATATATTTACATTAATACTTATGTCATAACCCTTCCATAAATAACGAGATAATAGAGCTTTATAGCACCACTCCTCCCAGCTTACTAAATCAACAGGAGGCAGAGACCATAGCCTTCTTGCTGACTCCTGTAATACTCTTCCAATTTCATCAATTATGACGCTATCTAAATATGATGAAGAAAATAAGTCAGATTCATTACCTTCTTTTTGAATTAGTATATTTCTCATTAGCCATATAGACCAACGCAGTAGAAGTGATGTCGAATCATCTCGTTTACTTAGTAAAAGGACAACAGCTTTAACTAGCTTAGCAATATAATCTTTGGTCTCGATTATCAGTTTTTGTTCAGGGTTATATCGTGGTATGGATTCAGATGCATTATTTATACTTCTATACGCAGAAACAAGTAACAATGGGAGAATTGAAGATTTACACCAACTACCATCCTCATTAAAAGTTGATGGTGCAGATATTGCTATGTCAGCCCATGATTCATATTTTATATCTAGACCGACAGTCCACAAAAGTGACTCAATGAAAAATGGATTAGGGCAGGATGATATTAGCTCAATGAACTTCCGTTTATCTAATTGAAATAGAACTCTAAATATAATTTTCTCTTCTTCGTAGGCAAGCTCACTATTTCTAAGACCCCACCATAATTGTTCTAATTTATTTTCTTCCCTATTCCAATATGCAATATTATTATTTCTTGCTTGATTAATACGGTCAAATTTAGAAGGCAGGTTATTACTTGATAAAGCACCAAACGCATTTACGGCTAAAGCAATAAATGAACACTCTTTACAATAATGATTATCTATCCCATACATAATAATATCGAATAAATAGTTTTCTATATACCAAGAGTTATGTGATACCTGTTTTACATACTCCCAATTAGCTAAAGTCGGATCACTTGATAAAGAGAGAGAACAGACATAACCAATCATGAGATCTTGATATTCTTCTTGTCTATTCAGATTTAAAGCTTCTGATATTTTATATGCTTCTACTCTCAACACCTCAGTTGTCGCAACTTTCTTCTCAATACAAGAAAATAAAACCTTTAACTCTTCAGAAAATTCTCTAAGTTCATGGAGTTCAACACTAAGATCTAAATTATCATTATTATATGTTTGATTTTCAATGTACTGCTTTTCCCTTGGCCATTTAATTGTCATTGTTTTTTTTACCTATTATAGTGTCGCCCTGCCATGCAAGTTCAAAAAATTCAATTGCCCCATGTTTCTCAGCATCCCACCCACGGGTTACAGCACTTACTTGAGAGTGAAAGCCACCTACGGTTGCTCCAAAGTGCCATAGTTCATCATCAATAACAGCAAACCTATCATGTATATAATTGAAGTGGGTTAGTAGGGTGAACTGTATATTTATTTGGCACTTATTACTTGCGGTTCTATCTACATTTATCATCTCCGCAAGTTCATCAAACTGTTTATTTATATCGTCATTAATTATTGAATCTTTGTTATTACAACTAGTTAATATACGAATATCTCTAGCATCCATTGAGTCATTATAAAACCAGTTTTTTATTTTATCTAAACGACTTTGCTTAGGCTCTTTATCTTTATCTGGATTGAAAAAGTATGCATCAATAATGAAAATACGTTTCTTGGCTTTTGATATCTCAAAAGAAAATGTATTCAAATGATTTACATCTTTAGAGCTATTCCGAACTTGTATAGCCTGCATATCTGGGAATTTACTCAAATCTCCATTACTTTTATCCCCATAGCCTTTTTGAGCAGCCCACAACATTTCATTTTTTAGTTTATCAACTGGAATGGGCGGAGTAGTAACCTTGACTCCAAAACTAGGTCTCATTATTCGCCCACCATTAGCTTTTTTGTTTATTGTAATAGCTATCAAAACTCTCTGATTTTTTGTGAATCCTTGAAAGTTCTTCAAGAATAGAGTCTGGATCAGGAAGTTTTATTATCATTGATGCACGATCACCAAGAGTATTAAGGGAATTCCCCATAAACCAGACCTCGTCATCAACAACTAAGAATCTATCGTGTAGTTCAGGCTTTTTACCTGGTAAAACATTAACTTTTAAGTTAATTTCATTTCTTATTTTTATTAACTGGTTCTTAAAGTCATTGATAACATCAATACTTTTAAATGCTAGCCCTGATGTAAAAATTTCAATCCCTACAGAATCAGAATTAACGGCTAATAAAAACTGTGGCATTTGAAGTATGCCAAAATATGGATCTGCAATAATAACTCTTGCTTTAGCTCGCCCAATTTTAGATTGAATAAATTTTATGGCCTCAATCCTGCTGTCTTTTCCAAACCACTTTTGATCAGCCTTCTCTCCATTTATCTTGTTATCTCGCAATGCTGAAGCCTTTCCAACTCGGAAATTTACATTAACTGGAACTTGATCTTTACCGATTGTACGACTTTGTAATGGGCTTACTTTGTTAACCCTATATTGCGTTTCGGGTGCATTTGATGACTCACCTATTGGAACCCTGACTTCTCTAACCTCATTTACAATATTCATACCAAAGTTAATGCTTCTCATAAAGCCAGAGGCTGGAAGTGACGTTAAGACTCCGTGTATAGGATGAGTAACTACATATCCATATTTCCCCATACATGTGCCTTTCTTAATATTAACGATCCCGTTATGGGGAATATCAATTGTCTCAAAACTGGTTAATAAGCTTGATTGCTCATCAAAAGTAGTTAATTTTAATCCATCTAATGTTTTTCCTGGTCTAGGTACAAAACGATAAAATATTTGCTCTTCGTTTGACTTGGAAATGAGAAAGTTTTCTACATTCTTAATAATCGGGTCCAAAACAATAAGAGCAAAACTTCCAAGGTATTCAGGATATTTTTTAAGATTTATATTTAGACGTTTGTTTATAAAGTTTACAGCTTCATCATTGTCTAAAAAAGATTTAAACCCTAGCTGAGAACCAAATCGGCGATGAACCCTTGCCGAAGTGTTGCCAACAAAAGGGGAAGGATGTGTCATGCGCTCTCCATAAAAGAGAGAGTTTTTAAGAGGTAATCCTAATAAAGGCCACACTGGATCATCTATAAGGCTATCAACCAAAATTGGAGAGCCATCTACCGAAATTCTGTCTTCTTCCATAGATGGAATTGGTGTTTTTGGGCTAGTGTCGAGGCTTCTATACCAATTAATTGCTTCCTTGGCCGTCATTACCAATCTTCTATAATATAAATTTTCAATTTTCTTTCTTATTGGGAAAGTCTCTACACCAGACATTGGAGCAGGTTTATTTCTACCTTTGGGCAAGAGCTTTATCGTAGAAAAAACTGGAAAGCTCTCCTGCTTACCCCTCACTGAAATTGTAGCCAAGCGTACTTCAGCCCACTCAAAGTCTTCTAAAAATTGTAATTCACCTATACTCATGAGCACCAGAACTTAATATATATGGTTGATAATATTAAAATATATTATAAAACTTATTAGGGTTAGAGTGTAGTTAATATGTAACGTTTAACTAACATTGATTACGTTCTTAAGATTTCACCTGAATAATCGTTTTGGTTGATTGAGTTCAACTCACCGTTATATAAGTGAGAATGGAACTGAGAATGATGTACCGTGTAATTTCATTGTGACCTTCAACAAAACTACGATACCTCCGTTTCAGCTATCCATTCTGTCTTTAGATATCTAAGAAAGTGAAGTGCTATAGTAATTTGGCAATCAAACTCGAGTACTATCTGACTATAATTCCACATTTACAGAATTAATAAAACTTTCGGATGGTACCCAAAAGCCAACTATAACTCAGGAATCATCGGGTATAACCCAAGTATTCCTCTTGAGGTGTTCTTCGTTCACTCCAACGTCCGGTGTATCCGTCAGGTCTTTGCCTCACCTCAGAGTGAGTTAATACTAGTCTTCGTTTGGCACGCGATACTCCCACAAAGAAGGCGCAGCGATTTGCACCCTGATCACCAAAAAAAATCTCATTTTCAATTGCCATCATGATCACGGAATCGAATTCAAGGCCTTTGCTTTTGTGGATGGTTAGAATCCTGACGGCCTGGTCATCGGAAAATCGGCTCAGTGCACCCAATAAGTCCTCTTCAATTTCCCTTAATTCATTTATACGGGCATGAGTTTCGGCTGCCACTTCTTTAAGCCGCACTTTCGACTCGTAATCTGGTGATAATGATGTAACAACCTTAAGACCGACGAAAGTCAGAAAGTTTAGAACACTCTCCCACCAAGAATAATACCTATCTCCTTCAGCATTCTCCTGAACAATTTCTCGCCTTTGTTGCTGAATGAACTGACCAAAAGATTGCTTAACACTAGATTGGGTATCTTCATCCTCAAATGGTGTCAGAAGCTTAGACAAGCTTCCCCAAGCGTCAGGGCAACGCCCCCCGTAGAGGCATTGAAGGTAATCAACGATGAGTCGGGCTAATGGCTCTGTAGTGATATCTTGCATCTGCTGTTCATTGCGATAAGGGATTCCTCGAGCCTCAAATGCGTCCATAAGTGGAGCTGCGTACAGATCGAGTTGCTTGGAGACTAATATGGCAATTTCTGAGGTGGGCAGGCGTTCATCCCTGATCCACTGTAATACCGTATCAGCTATCCATTCAGCTTCATTACTACAAGTGTCAAAACTCAACGAATGCATTTCGCCTTCATTACCGGCTAGTTGAGCATCTGGCATTACAGATATGGGATCCAGAGTACGAATTATCTCGTTCTGTAGGCGAAGTAACACAGGCTGAGATCGAAAGTTTCGATACATGTTCAGTGGCCTTGCCCCAAAATCTCTGGAAAATTGCAAGAAAATTCCCTCAAGTGCTCCTGCCCACCCCATAATCTTTTGCTTTGTATCACCAACAGCTGTAAGACGAGTACCTGTTCCAAGGAATGCTACTTTGACCAACTCATACTGCAAGTTGGTACAGTCCTGAAATTCATCAAGAAACACGTCGCTATATGTCTGCCTTATTGCGTTTCTGGCAATTTCTGAACTTTGAAGAATTTTGATTGCTAAGGGGACTAAGTCAAGAAACAAAATCTGCTGATGAGGAATTTTTGTCTCACCAATTGTATACCCAGCAGTAAGCGCATCATCACCTGAAAGTACTACCCTGAATCTATCAATAATGCGTTTAGCAAATGCATGAAAAGTGTAGCTATCGAAACGAGAACCAAGCTCAGTGCCACAACGCCGCTTCACTCTTTCTCTTAAATTTTTGCTAGCGTCTACCTTGAATGAAATAGCAAGAATTCGTTTAGGGTATCTTGATACACCAGTGCGCAGCAAAAAATCAGCCCTTTGCGCTAGCATCTCTGTTTTCCCTGCTCCAGGTCCTGCAGTAAGAGCTAGTGATTGGTTCTGCTCTGTTGCAGCAATTTGAGCATTCGGTTCTAGCTGTAACCCATCAGACGGACGCCAAGAATCAATTGATATCACTCTGGTATAGCCTCAAGACGTGTTTTGATACTGTCCGCTAAACGAACCAAGGAGTCAGGCATGCTATCGAGCAAGTCGCTATCAGATAGTTTAGCGAAGGCTTCGATATGTGATGCGGGTTTGCTACCTAGTTTAAACAGTTGGTGATAAGTGCCAAAAAGCCTTAACTCATCGGCTGTGTATTGTTCAGAGTTGAAGTGACTTTTACCTAAAACAGCTTTAATCGTAGACTCTTCAGGTTCTTCCTCTTGCACACCGTAGGCTTCAGGGTATGAAATTAGCATCGCAAAATCTAAGTCCATCGGAGATGAATAAAATACTCCTTTTGACTCCAACTCTTGGAAAACACTTATGGTCCCATTGTTGAAAAAGTGGTGTGTTCTTATTGGGATCTTAGGCTCGTTCCACTTCGGTATAGGGGAGAAAACATCTGATAGTTTATTTGTATCGGAATACTTGGCGAGTTGCTCAGAGGCGTACTTAATTCTTCCCCAGCCTGCTTGATAGCGAGCTACATCAAGGTCCAACAGAGTTAGGTACGGTATTTCCAATGCTGATAGAAGTCGCCAGAAATGGTTCACATGTCGTCCACCCAGTGGGGCTACAGTAATCGCAGACTCATCAACAGGTATACCTTTCGCTGCTAGAAGTCTAGGAAGAACAATTTCTTCGCTGTCACCTTCGCCGAGTACGACTAAGCGAGAGAAGTATATTTCTGGAAAGGCTTGTATTGCTTGCCGGACAAATTTGTGTGCCTCATCAGTTGTAGGAGGCATTTGAATATGCTTCACCTGAGTGTTACGAGCAGAGTTAAGTCGAAGGTAACGAATATCTTCAGGCTTGATACGACGTAGCATCGACGGTGCGTGAGTGGCTATCAGCGCTTGAGCATCGCCACCTTTCGTCATTTCTACGAGCGCATTAACTATGCGGCCAAGATAGTAAGGCGAGAGGCTGTTTTCGGGCTCTTCTAGTGCAACGATAGTAAAAACTGGTGGCTTAAGTTTTTCTACGTCAAACGCAGTATCCTCACCGCAGAGGGTGGCCTTGTTTACTGTTTGAGATGATAACACTAAGGAGAGGTAAAGCATTGATTTTTGTCCATCGCTAAGGCGAGAGAAATCGATGAACCCCTCATCATGTCCTGGTCCGAAAGAAATCGACGTATGTCGCAACAAAGCTTCTATTTCTGATGCGACAAATGTAACCTTGGGGTCTTTAAAGAAGTTGCCTTTATGCAGTTTGTTCCACGTATTTGTAAGACCTTGGCTTAGAGCCGCAATAGATGGATTACCAACCAAACTATCGCTTATCTCTCCTGTTAGCCTTGAGATGGTTTCTCGTTCATTATCCCACTGAATAGAGCGTAACATTCTGCCCAAAATAGCATTAGAGCCGTATGTAACGTGCTCCGCAGGATCGCGCCTAGCTGGAAGATAATGAACATGGATGTGATTGCGCTCGCCACGTGGAACTTTCGCACTACTTAGTGGTGAGCCATCTGAGTTTACTTCTAGCACATAATCAAGTGTTTCTTCGATATCACCATCAATCCCCATCGTCGCAGTAAGGCGGTATCGTACTCGCGGAAGGCCATCAGGATCGTCTAACCTCATATGACCAAAGTGCGGAGCTACAGTGCTATTATCATTGCCCTCTACAAGTTCAGGAAAAATGAATTCAGATTCGATCCAAAGCATGCGTTCTTCAGGAGCTTCTTCCTCCCCTAAAGGTACGTGAAAGTCTGAGCGCTGAATTCTACGCATGGAAGGGTTGAAACCGAACATGCGACTCAGAGCCAATAGCGCAGCTGTTTTGCCTGAACCATTTGGACCAATTAAATAGGTCATGTCATCGAGTGTAAGAGTGGTTGGTTCTGGCCCGAATGATTGAAAATTCGATAGCCGGACAAAACTAAGCTTCATAATCAGTCCCATTAAAATCTTGTATGGATCAATTAGTAGTAAACGTCCTATCGATTTAGATAGGTCTTTCCTCCTAAACTCATAACGCTATTTAGACGGCTAACCGTCGCGTCTGATGTTCTATTCGCATAATGCAACTCTTACATCATTTTAATTTATAATCAATAGGTTAGCGGTTAAGTTGTGAGCTTAGATTGTTCATTGACGTTTATTTTCTTTATGTTCTGAATTCGGATAATTTTTGGTAGGTCAAACGAACTTTAACTAGTCCTTCTAGTTACTGTTACAGCCCACAATGTATTTGTAAGTATTCGTACTTTAAATACTTTTTGACTAACAATTTAGGCAATGATACATGCATTTTGTATGGAAAATTATGACATTATCAACATTTTCTAATATTAATCTCACCATTTGAAGGATTTACAAACCAACTGACCACTAATTATCCAATAGTCTTGAGTTAATTATTAAAATTAATCCAAAACCAAGTTAATGCGTATTTGATCTAACTTATAATGTGGCATAAATGAGTCAGTGAAGAGCTCACTGACTCTGTGATCACCAATCGATTCTGTCGTACCTTAACTACCAAGCGACTATTTCGTTCATTTAGTTGCCCACAAAATTAAACAGCCTAGTAAACACTTTGTATTAAGATTAACGGTGATACTTTAATTAAGAAAAAGCAGCAATCACTCGCTCTCTATATTGCCCTAATTTGATATGTTCAGATTCTACATATATCATTTCGCTACTACTGTTAGTACTATTTGACACTTCGTCTTCCCAATCAATTAAAATTGAAGAACAGACACTATCTGTAGTCGTACTACTTTCAGTTGCTTTTACATTCGTGTTACTAATGATGTCTTCGACAGGCTGCTCAACATCGATATACAAACAAGATTCTGGTATATCTTGCTCTATACGCTCAGCAAACTCGACCAAGTTTCTTTCAGCAAATGTATAAAGCCATGCATCTTGATTAACGCTATTCGTTACACGCAAAATACGCCCCAAGACCTGTCTAAAATATAACTCAGTTTTAACAGCACTTATGTGACAACAAACTTGAAGTCTTGGTATATCAGTACCTTCACTAATCATTCCCACACTGACTATCCATTGTGTTTTATCATTTCTAAAACGTTGAATTTCTTCCATTGGAGATTGATGGTGATAAGTAACGATAGAAACAGTTTGCTTAAGTTCAACATCTAACAACTTTTGTATCCATTTAGCGTGTGATACTGAAGCTGCAACAATCAGCCCTGCTGCATTCGGTGTTCTTTTTCTAATCTCGCAGAGCTTTATACAAGCCGACTTTAATATATAGATAACAGCAGCCTGATTATGGATAATCGATTGATATGACGCTTTTGTATGTTGAAGTAAGTCAGCAATTGATGAAAATGAGTGACTAGATTCATCTTTAATCGATAAACCTTCATTATCAACCAATACTATCTTAGGCCGACGACAAACATTATCGTTAACCGCTTGATTTAATGTATATTGATAATCACAAACGAGCATTCCTTCAGGATCAGAATATTCCGCCATTGCTATGGGTAAACGATCAGAGCGCCAAGGCGTACCTGATAGCGCTAATGTATATTTAGCTAGTCGCTGTACTTTACATACGACTTGCTCTCCCCATGAATTACTTTTCCCATCTTCGTCAAACGAACAGTGATGGATTTCATCAAACACGACAAAAATTCGATATTTCTTTAACGTTTCCCAAAAGGAATCATCAAGATATTTGATGCTTTGGTATGTGTACGATGCTCCTAAAGTTCCTAAGCCCCCACTAAACGCGCATGATAAATAAATTGAAAATGTCGCTTTGATCCCCTCTGCTACTGCAGAAGAAGGCGAAAAACAGAGTACTAAGTCTATTTCATCATTATCCAATAATGATTTGGCGACATCCGCGGCCATGATTGTCTTTCCAGCACCTGGAGTCGCTTGGCAAAAGAAGTGAGAATGTCCATTTATATATTTCTCTAACGCTTTATTTGCACATTCCGACTGCCAAAACCTCAGCATAGGGACACCTTATTATTTTTCACCTGCAAACGATTTGTTAACGCATTTACTTTCCCCAAAAGTTTAGCGGAACGTTCTTTAGCTGTATCAAAAAGCGGGATCAATATTTCCTCATCATAAGGGAAACGATTAAGTAACGATTGGTATTCTTCTACTTCACCCAATGTAATTGCGAGCTCAGCCTCACATTCCTTTTTTTCTTGAACTAGGATTTCGATAATGTTGCCAACACAATTTGGTGATTTTACTTTTTCATCACTTTTTGGCGCAAAAGATTGAGCTCGAAATTTATCTGTTATTGAGTAACGTTTATCTCTTCTTTTGCCTAAAGATGTTAGCCATCCATTTTTTTCAAACGATAGAAGTTGTCTATAGACATATTGCCTTGCTTCTTCTTTATCAGTAAACGACACATCTTGACTCAGTAGCGCATCTCTAAGCTCTATCACCGAAAAATCATCCATCTTTCTTTCAATCAATAGGTTAAACATATGAGAATTTATTTTGATGATTGTATTCATGTGTAAATTTAGACCAATAAAAACTTAGGATTGCTAAGTATACAAAAATCAGTAAAACTTAGACAATCTAAGTTATCTATAGGTTTAAAAGAAATGTCTAAGTGGAATACAACAACCCCATTCCAGCGAGGCTCAAAGCTGCGCGTAAAAAAGCAAAAATCACCCAGAAGGATTTAGGGGTGAAGATTGGTATGGAAGAAAGCTCCGCAAGCGGCCGAATGAATCACTATGAAAAAGGGCGTCATGTACCAGATATTGGTACTTTGAAGCGTATGGCAGAAGAGCTAGGTGTTCCACTGCATTATTTCTTCTGTGAGAATGAATTAAGTGCAGAACTTGTGTGCGCCATTGAAAAACTGAGTGATGAAGATAAAGCTGCGTTACTTGAAAAGTTGTGTTCCTCTAATTAAAAGGATATTTATAGGATATTTAAAATATGAATTTAATGAATAGATTATGAGAAAAGATACAGTTAATAAAGTTGCCTCGACTGCATTATCTAACTTTGTAAGAAATACATCACCAGAAGAAAAAGAGAAAATATTCAAAAAAATTCTGGCAGTAGTTTGTGATACTCAAAATAAAACTATCGCTGAAGCCAAAAAACTCTCAAGCCGGAATAGTTAATGCGAGAGTACCATCTCATCAAACCTAAGTAAGAAGTATCTATATTAGGTTTGTATTTTGAGCTTAGTGTTAAAAAGTCTTAGTTACTTGAAGGTAATACACTTTGAAGGTATATAAACAAAGCACGTACAGTAAGGTTAGGCTGAACAACAAGCGACCCAAGACATAAGCTAGCCATGGAAGCTAGCTCGATGTTGGACAGAAACGTGTTAGTAGGTTTGTTCTATTTTGGCTGATAGATATTAGGAAAAGTAAGGGTAACGCCCAATTAACGTGTGAGCAACGCAATACCGAAGCTGCCTCATGCAAACTTAAACACTAAACGCAACGCATAGCAAAAATGCCAAGCGTTGCGAATTATTCTTAAACAATTTTTATATTTTTAGGCGACTTTAGCCTTAGGTGGCTTTTGAATGTGATCAAGAATTGAATGATACATACCCTTATAGTCATCTTCCACAACTTCGAACTCTACAACTTCAACGTTAAAGGATTCTAAGAGGTCCTTTTTCTCTAGCGGAATACCTTTACTGTCATAGAAGTAAACTTTGTTGTTAACTAAACCATCAGCATAAAATCGAGCACGTTTATTAAGCAACCACCAAATATCTGTTTCACTGTAATCTAACGAGAAACCGAGTATGTGAACATCGCCACTAAAGAAAAGATCGACCCATGATGTTTGACAGTATTCGTTTGAAGCTAACTTTTCAAGCATTGAATTAACGCAAACTGTATCACCACTAACCTTATGAAAGTACTTACCTTTTACGTAATTATCTAGTTTACTGACCGAACCGCAGTAATGGTCAAGACCGAGCATTATTGACTTTGGATGGTCAATTTCACCATGTATGTTCCATAGTAACTTTTCACCGCTAGCAGTTTTATAGCTACGCTTTCGGCGTAAACTATAAATGTCTTCAGTGCTCAATTTCTGTGGACTACAATCTATAGCCTGCTCGAAGGCATAGTCGTAATTAGTGGTGATATAGTCAGTAAAAGGCATCTCAGCTAGTAGTTCGAATATTTCATTGGAACCCTGTGACTTCATAGCATCTGCGATATGCTGCTTTAACTGCAACTCATCTGATTTTTCGCTTACCTCTGGTTTGTGCTTTTCCAAAAATATACGTTCGTAGACCATCGTATTTGGTAGATCCTGATGGTCGAATTGATTTTCATTCTTTAAATTGTTTAGTAAGTCATTCCAACTGACTGCATTATCCGAAATCCGATTCAGACCATTTCCAAAAAAGACTGTGTTTTTCATAACTTTCCCAAAAAATATAACGCCCAATTAAGGTGTGAAGCACGCGACCACGACACTTAATTTGACCACCGTAAACAATGAACTCAACCCAAACCAAAAATGCCAAGTGTGCTGAATCACTCTTAAATTATTTGTTGAACGAAGCCGCTGCGCGGCAGAGTGAAAGCCCATAAGCTCGACTACGGTAAATATACCTTTAAAAAAGGAATATTTATCATGAACAAAGCACAGCAACATCGTTCAGATTATCTTTATGAACAACACCTTACCCATCTCACCTTGCAAGGTAAACGCCCCGCTACGATTGATGCTTATAGTCGTGCTCTACGTCGCATTACCCATCAACTGGATAAATCGCCAGACACGTTAACTACCGACGACCTGAAACGGTATTTTACACAAC
>NZ_PYNY01000003.1:0-322822 GCF_003026135.1 Photobacterium sp. GB-36
AAGTTAAACTATATTATTTATTTTAAACTTAATAGATAACATATATTAAATTGAAATAGTGATTAATAGACATACAGCCTATAACTAAAAGTTAATAATGACTCTTACAGTAATAAAGATATACGAATAAAGTAACGTCTAGATCATAATAGAAAATACTTATATATTAGGTATATATAATAAAAATACAAAAAAGCCGCTAACTTTCGCTAGCGGCTTTCTGAAATATGACGAAGCAGTTCTGGGTATTAGAGGATTTGAACGCTTCAAATACCAATCACTGTATCACAATAGGTAGCAGTCATTTTTTAAACGTAAAAAAGCCGCTAACTTTCACTAGCGGCTTTCTTTAATATGACGGAGCAGCTCTGGGTATTAGAGGATTTGAACGCTTCAAATACCAATCTCTGTATCACAATAGGTAGCAGTCATTTTTCAAACGTAAAAAAGCCGCTAACTTTCACTCGCGGCTTCTTTAATATGACGGAGCAGCTCTGGGTATTAGAGGATTTGAACGCTTCAAATACCAATCTCTGTATCACAATAGGTAGCAGTCATTTTTCAAACGTAAAAAAGCCGCTAACTTTCGCTAGCGGCTTTCTTTAATATGGCGGAGAGATAGGGATTTGAACCCTAGATACGCTATAAACGTATGCCGGTTTTCAAGACCGGTGCTTTCAACCACTCAGCCATCTCTCCTAAATTGTTATCTCTTAAAAAATAAGAGATGGCGGTGAGGGAGGGATTCGAACCCTCGATACGTTGCCGTATACACACTTTCCAGGCGTGCTCCTTCAGCCACTCGGACACCTCACCACATTGCGTTAATAGGCACTGCTTCTTAACGGACGGCTACTATATTGTGCTAAAGGTATTAGGTCAAGATAAAACTGAAAGCATCGCATTAAGTGTCTACTTTTAAAACAAATCTGATACTTATACGAAAATATCTCATCGTGTCTCTATTTTGACCTAACGAGGCTGTTACAATAAGTAACTAATACTTGATTACTCTTTCGTTGATCGTTTAATAGGTCAAGGAATATCCTAACAATGATTAAATAGAGACTCTTTTATATGTCTTCAAAACTTAGCGTCATTTTGCAAGATCAACAGCTTGCCGAACTACTGCTCAACGAAGCGCAAACACGTGGCTTTGTCACTGCAATGGCTGCAGCACCTAATATTATTGCCCCAACAGAATGGCTAGCTTTTTTATGGGGTGGAGAAGAAACCTCTCCTTTTAGTACCCATGAAGAATTAGAAAACTATGCCAATGCAATCATTGATATTTTAAATGAAGCACGTACAACTCTCTATGACAACACATGGCAATGGCCTGAAGGCTGTGCACTAGACGATAGCCAAATTGTCACCGAAGCAACCAGTAACTTCTGTGAAGGTATGCTTCAGGGTTGGCAACTTGCGCGTGATGATTGGGAAACCATTATGCCACCTGAAAGTGAAGATAATGCCCTACTGGGTGGCGTATTGCTTTCTTTCAGCCTACTGTTTGATCCTGAAACAGCACTTGAAGCATTAAAAGAACAAGATGCTGATGCCTTAGCGCAATTTGAAGAGATCTTTAATGCCATTCCTGTAATGCTCTGTGGCTTAACACAACGTGGCGCAATGTTAGTTCAAGACTAATAATCCACACATTTCCCTAAAACAAAGAAGGCGAACATCTCTGTTCGCCTTCTTTTTTATGCTCGTTTGTTATTCATTGCCGCTGATTCAACAAAAAGCTTAAGCATTACCTTTTACTTTTAACTGCAATTCAGCCGCAAAATCTAGCATTCGGTTTAACGGGATCAGTGATTTTTCACGTAGCGATTCATCAACAAAAATTTCATGCTGCTCACCACCATCATTTAATGCGGTGTAAATCGCTTTCAAACCATTCATTGCCATCCACGGACAATGTGCGCAGCTACGACATGTTGCCCCAGCCCCCGCTGTTGGAGCCTCTACTAATTCTTTCTCTGGCACCATTTGCTGCATCTTAAAGAAAATGCCTTTATCAGTTGCTACAATAAGCTTCTGATTCGGTAGCTCTTTCGCGGCTTTAATAAGCTGGCTTGTTGAACCTACAGCATCAGCTAATGCGACTACACTCGCGGGTGATTCAGGGTGAACAAGAATAGCAGCGTCAGGATATAGGTGCTTCATGTCGCGTAGGGCTTTAGCAGAAAACTCGTCGTGAACAATACATTCACCCTGCCACAACAGCATCTCTGCACCTGTTTTCTTCTGAATATAAGAACCTAAGTGACGATCCGGTCCCCAAATGATTTTCTTGTCTTCGCTATCTAAATGCTCAACAATCTCCAGTGCAATACTTGATGTTACAACCCAATCAGCACGTGCTTTTACTGCAGCAGAGGTATTGGCATAGACAACAACAGTATGATCAGGGTGAGCATCGCAAAACTCGCTAAATGCATCAATAGGACAACCTAAATCAAGCGAACATTCAGCCTCTAAGGTTGGCATCAATACATGCTTTTCTGGTGTAAGAATCTTGGCAGATTCACCCATAAAGCGTACACCACAAATAATTAAGGTGGTGGCTGGATGTTGATTACCAAAACGAGCCATTTCTAGTGAATCACCAACAAAACCGCCAGTTTCTTCAGCCAATGCCTGTATTTCAGGATCGGTATAATAATGCGCCACTAATACTGCATCTTTATCCTTTAGCAATTGTTTGATTTGCTGAATATATTGTTGTTTTTCAGTATCAGTTAGTCGGGCAGGTTTTGGTGGAAACGGATATACCATCTCTGATGGATCAAATGTAATACTCATTTTTCACTTGCTCATTAGCATTCCTTTAGTGTCCGAACATTATACGCTGGATTTTCCAAATTTCACCTTTAACCAACACTGCTTCGACTTCGTAGTAACAAAAAAGCCCACAACAGAAATAACCATTTCTTTGTGGGCTTTTAAAATCAAACCGTAACTGCGTTTATTTTAACTTCGTAAGCGCTGTTTTAGCTTGATTAGCAGACGTTGAATTCGGGTATGCTTTGATCACTTCTTGATAATATGTTTTTGCCGTCGCAATATCATTACCACGTTCTGCAATCACACCAAGTTTCAGCAACGCATCAGCGCGCTTACTTGAGTCTTTGGTATCTGCAACCACTTTAAAATTCGTTGTAGCATCTGCTAGCTGATTCTGAGCAAAGAATAATTGCCCCAACCAATAACTAGCATTCGGCTTATAAACCGAATTAGGGTAAGTCGTTAAGAAGCTTTGGAACGCTTTGGTTGCGCCTTTATAATCTTTCTCTTTTAAGATCAGATTAACCGCTTTTTCATAGGCCGTATTTTCATCGGTATTACTTGAAAAAGCTTCACTTGATGCCGCTTCTTTTTTAGCGTCCGTAGGCTCGGCTTTCGCTGGTTGGCGGCTCAAGTTATCAACTTCTCGATAGATGTCACGTTGACGATCTACCACTTTTTTAATTTCATAACTATTACGTTCAACGTTGCCACGAAGCTCATCAATATCTGATGACATCTGCTCTAAGCGGCGCTGCATTTGTAACTGCACCTGACCTTGCGCTTCAAGCATACGCTCTAAGCTATCTAAATTCGCTGCCGATACAGGCGCGGCGACCACTTGGGTCGCCGCGCTCATCAGCAACACTAATGCAAGTTTTCGCATTACTTTGTTACTGCTCATATTGGGTTTACCTACATTAGATTAGTAAACTAAAACCGCGCGACGGTTTTTCGCATAATCAGCATCAGTGTGACCTAATACTAATGGTTTTTCTTCACCGTAGCTCACAATAGAAAGTTGAGATGCAGGTACACCTAATGCTTGCAGGTACTGTGCTACTGCATTGGCACGACGCTCACCTAACGCAATGTTGTATTCTGGCGTACCACGCTCATCAGCATGACCTTCAACGATGACTTTAATACTTGGGTGGTCACGTAAGTACGCAGCATGTGCTTCTAAAATTGCTTGGTACTCAGGTTGAATCTCTGCGTTATCAAACTTAAAGAAAACGGTTTGTTCTTGACGTAACTGCTGCAATTGTTGCTCAAGCAATTGTTCTTCACTCATGCTTCCTGATGGATCAACCGGAGTCACAATTGTTTGATCAGGCGAAGTGCTGCCGCCATTAGTACCGTTTTGGTTCGCAGCAGAGCTGTCTGCACTATCTGTTGAACTACATGCTGCCAATGTCATCATTGGTAGCGCAATGGCTAAACTTTTCAAAACTTTGTTCAGTTGCATCTAGATTTCCTTTTTAAACTCAATCGTGCCTCAAAAGGCAAATGAGAATTAACTCAAATTATAAAAATGGGCCCCAAGATGGTGCTCGTACACGTTTACTTGTTGATGGTAAGCGTGCTTGGAAACGACCATCGATGGATACCAAAGAAAGTTCGTAAGTACCATTATTTTGCGCTGAGCTATAAATAATCATACTTCCATTAGGAGCAATACTTGGTGACTCGGCAAGGCGTGCTTTTGTTAAAATTTGCATTGCACCTGTTTTAAGATCTTGTTTAGCAATGTTGTAACCACTATCTGAACGGTTTACGACGACAAGATAACGCCCATCAGGTGTAATTTGTGGTCCCATGTTCTGAGAACCTTGCCAAGTTACACGTTGCGTATCACCGGTTGCTAAATCTAAATGGTAAACCTGTGGACGACCGCCACGATCAGAGGTGAAGTAAAGAGATTGACCATCGGGTGCCCATACCGCTTCCGTATTATTAGCACGGCCGTGAGTAATTTGGCGTAATTGATTGGTTTTCAGATCTTTAATGTAGATCTGCAAGCTACCTGTTTTAGAAAGTACCATCGCTAATTTAGTACCATCAGGTGAAAACTGTGGTGAACCATTATGGCGAGGGTAATCCGCCACTACTTCACGCTTACCTGTGTAGATATCTAACACGAAGATCTGTGCTTTACCGCTTTCAAAGCTTACATACGCCAGTTTGCTACCATCTGGCGACCATGCTGGAGACATTAGCGGTTGTTTGGACTTCAATACCACACGTTCGTTGTAACCATCGTAATCAGCCACACGTAATTGATATGGAAACTTCGATGAACGATTATTATCAACGTATGCAATACGCGTTAAGAATGCACCACGTTCACCCGTTAGCTTCTGGTAAATTAAATCAGAAATACGGTGAGCATATTGACGCATGCGGTTAGGCTTTACTGACGCTTGATTATTCAATAGTAAATAATCGCCTTTTGCAGCCCCTTCAGTACCTGCTGCTAGTTTACCTTTAACAATGTCGACTAACTGATAATTAACGGTGTAATTGCCATCTTGATTCTTAACAATTGTACCTGTTACAACCGCATCAACGCCCATCTTACTCCATGCAGAGTAATCAATTTGGCTTTCATTATGAGGTAACTGTGGCAATTTATTTGTCGGCACTGGGCTGAACTTACCACTTCGTTGTAAATCTGATGCAATTACTGCAGAAATATCAGTGGGTAGTTTACCTTCACCTTCCCATTTGAAAGGAACAACACCAATTGGGCGTGCAGAATCCACACCATCAGTGATCACTAATTCAAGTTCAGCATGTGCAAATTGGCTAACGCTTAATAGAGCTAAACATAAGCCCATTATCCAACGTTTCATCCATCGCTCCTATTTTATATTGCACCACAAATCATTTACTGTGGCGTGACTGTAAGTTTGATATCTCTTAATTTTTTCGCAATTTCTGGATCATCAGGCATTGGGAATTGGCTAACTTTGACTACCGCAGATTTTGCCGCGCGACATAATGCACCATCACCACCAGATTGAGTGACATCCAGTACTAAACCATCAGCAGACAAACGCATAGTCAAATTACATTCTTGGCCTTTAAAACTTTGATCAACCAATAAATTTTGTTGAATCATTTGTTTATATATTGCGCCATAACGTGCCACTTCATCAGCAATATGTTGCCCTTTCGCACCACCGCGCTGCTCACTTTCCGCTTCAAGACCTGCAAACATATCATTCAATGCTGCTTCTTTTTGCTGCTGGAGTTTCTTCGCTTCAGCTGCTTTGCGTTTCGCTTCTGCTTCGGCTTTTTTCTTAGCTTCTGCTGCCTTACGCTCAGCCTCAATACGTTTTGCTTCAGCTTCTTTACGTTTCGCTTCCGCTTGAGCTGCTTCTTCTTGTGCTTTTTTCTTTGCTGCTACTTGCTTTTGACGCTCAAGTTCAGCTTGTCGACTTGCTTCTTCCGCTTTACGTTGTTCTTCAAGTTTTTGTTGACGAACTTGCTCCGCTTTTTCTGCTGCCTCTTGTTTCGCTTTACGCTCAGCTTCTGCTTTTGCTGCTTGTGCTTTCGCTACTTTTGCCGCTTCATCAGCTTTACGTTTTTCTTCAGCCGCTTGCTTTTGTTGCTCTGCGACTAACTTGCGTTGTTTCTCTGCTTCTCGTGCTTCTTTCTCAGCTTTTAGCTTGTCGGCTTTTAACTGTCTAACACGTTCAGCTTCATCTTTTCTCTGCTTTTCAAGCGCTTCCGTCTGCTCTTCCAGCCTTTTTTTACGCTCTTGTTCAGCACGTTTAGCCGCTTCCCGTTGCTCTCGAATTTGCGTCGCTTGTTGATGAATCATTGCAGGATCGACAACCACAGCTTGAATGGTATTGCCGCCCACATCTGATTTTTTCATCGTAAAATCAGCGCCCCAGAACAATAATCCAATCAACAGCGCATGAATAAATAACGATATAACGGTGGAACCTGTGTAATTGTTATTTTTCATTCTTTAACCTTATTGCTCAAGAGGCTCAGTCATTAAGCCAACAGAGCCGACACCGGCTTGGTTTAAGGCGTCCAATGTTTCGATAATATGTGCATAAGGTGTACGACCATCACCACCTACCATCACTAACGTTTTAGGCTGCGCTGCCATTTGCGCTTTTACACGTGCAAGCACTTCTTGCAACGATAAGCCCCGTTGCATGTCAGC
Organism: Photobacterium sp. GB-36; assembly: GCF_003026135.1. NCBI lineage: Bacteria > Pseudomonadati > Pseudomonadota > Gammaproteobacteria > Vibrionales > Vibrionaceae > Photobacterium > Photobacterium sp. GB-36. The sequence continues at coordinate 6,980 of NZ_PYNY01000003.1, forward strand.
ATTGTCGATACTGACACCAAGGTGGCCATCTTTATCGACTTCCACAATAATTGGCGGAATATCGCTATCTTTATTCATCTCTGCAACCGTTTCTGCCGTGGTGGTTTGTGGCAGATCCACATCCACACCTTGGCTAACGAACGGCGCTGTTACCATAAAGATAATAAGCAATACCAACATAACGTCGATATAGGGAACAACGTTAATTTCCGCTGTCATTTTGCGCTTTTTCGGTTGATAAGCCATTGCTTACTTCTCCTGATTAGCGGCAAATGCTTGACGGTGTAAAATACTTGAAAATTCTTCCATAAACGTTGCGTACGTATGTTCTAGCTTTGATACTTTATTGGTTAAACGGTTGTAGAACATTACAGCAGGAATCGCAGCAAATAAGCCCATCGCTGTTGCAATCAATGCTCCTGCGATACCAGGTGCAACGGTTGCTAATGTTGGCTGTTTCATCGCACCAAGAGCAATAAATGCAGTCATGATACCCAGTACCGTACCAAATAAGCCGATATACGGACTAATTGAACCCACCGTCGCTAAAAACGGTAGATTGGTTTCCAATTCATCAACTTCTTTTGACAGTGATACGCGCATAGCTCGACTTGTACCTTCCATCACCGCTTCTGGCACTTTATCGTTGCTGCGGTGTAAACGTGCAAACTCTTTGAAACCTGAATAGAAAATTTGCTCAGATCCCGTTAGGTCATCTTTACGTGCTTGTACTTCTTTATACAACTGAGATAAATCAATACCTGACCAAAAACGATCTTCAAACTGTGCGGCTTTACGGCTAGCCTCTGACAATACTTGAGAACGCTTGATGATCATTGTCCATGATGCAATCGACATGCCTAATAAAATAAGCATAACCATAATTTCAAGCGCACCTGAATTTAGAATAATGTCTAAAACCGTCAACTCTGAGTTCACTTAATTTATCTCCAGCTTTAATTGTTCAGGAAGTGCAATAGGCTTCATCTGTGTCGGATCGACACAAGCAATTTTCACCAATACCTTACACAGCACTTCGTTGTTATTGTTTACTAATTCTTGGCTAAATTCGATTGAAGCTCGTCGTATATTTTGCACCACTGTATGGACCATTAACTGATCATCAAGTTTTGCACCACGAAGAAAATCAATCGTTAGGCTGCGCACAACAAAACTCATATTTAACGAAAATAACTGTTGCTGATTTAGCCCAATTTTTCTCAAGTATTCTGTTCGTGCTCGCTCAAAAAACTTCAAATAGTTAGCGTGGTATACCACCCCACCAACATCGGTATCTTCATAGTAAATGGTTACTGGCCACTTAAAAACATTAAGTTGTGTCATTTTATTACCATTGAGTCGTGGCTATCATTCATATATGCAAAAATACATTGCTGCTACTATACATCAACTTAATATAACGTTGTTACTGAGTGATGCTTTCAAGTCGTTATTTTATATAAAATTAACGCTTACGTATCCATTCTGACAATCAAATCACATTTCTGTTCACATACCATGCGTAACAAGCGAAATGAATGCAATTCCTACCTAATATTTATAAAAAAACGGCTTACTACCACAGTAGTAAGCCGTTTGATTATTCTACAAATCGCCTTCTATTAAAAAAAGTACAATTTAAGAACATAAATTAATATCGGAAGTGCGATGATTGGCGAGAAAAATAACTGCCAATACCAACGATGAGGCACAAAACTCATACCAAAAACCATGGCACTGCATGTTGCCCAAATCATCAACGGCGCAATTACAGGACCAAAGCCACCAATTGCATCAGCAAACTGGTGTGGTTCCCACATCACTAACCCTGCAACAGTCACTGCCATTGCAATCGCTAATAATTTTAGTGGCAACATCATCAATGGTGCATGTATTGCTTTTATCGCACGATCCATATTACTCACTGTCGTTATCCATGTTTTCGGTCGTTTCAAGCCATAACGCATTGACGATACCAAAAGAACAAGCCAGTAGAACACCTAAAATCCAAGCAAAATACCACATTGTTCGTCTACTCCTTAGTACAGTGAAGTTTTGTTGTCTTCGATATATTTAGTATCTAGACGACCAAACATTTTGTAGTAACACCATGAGGTGTAAGCCAAGATCACTGGAACCATAATAAAGGCAACTACAGTCATGATCTTCAATGTTAACTCAGAGGATGTTGCATCCCAAATAGTCAAGCTGATGTGTGGATCTAGGCTTGAAGGCATAATGAATGGGAATGTTGCAAAACCAAACGTTAATACCACACCTACCATAGTTAGGCTTGAGAATAAGAAAGCAAAACCTGCACGGTTAGCACGTGAACACAGCGCTGTCAGTAACGGCATCGCTACCGCAAGGATTGGTGCAATCCATAGTGCTGGGTAGTTTTCGTAGTTTATAAATAGTGCACCCACTTTGCGTACTACATCTTTCGTTGTTGGATCTGAAGGTGCATTTTTAATGATTTCAGATGTAATCACGTAGCCATTAACACCGTGAGCAACAAAACCAGCAATAACGAACACAACAGCCATTAGGATTGCAGAGCCTGCAGCAACCTTACGAGAACGCTCATGAATAGCATCTGTTGTTTTCATTTGTAGGAATGTTGCACCTTGAGTCACGATCATCAGTAAGCTCACCACACCACACAATAGTGCGAATGGATTTAGCAGACCGAAGAATGAACCCTTGTAGGTTGGGATCATGAACTCATTCAGTTCAAATGGTACACCCTGCATTAAGTTACCGAATGCCACACCGAAGATCACTGGTGGTACAAAACTACCAACGAAGATAGCTTTATCCCAAAGGCTACGCCATTTTGGATCTGTCAGCTTTGAACGGTAATCGAAACCAAGAGGACGAAGCCAAAGTGCAGCTAACGTCAGAATCATTGCAACGTAAAAACCAGAGAATACTGTTGCGTAAACTAGCGGCCATGCTGCAAACAATGCACCACCAGCGGTGATCAACCATACTTGGTTACCATCCCAGTGAGGTGCAATTGAGTTGATCATTACACGGCGTTCGTTATCCGTTTTACCAATGATATGAGATAGGATACCTACCCCCATATCGAAACCATCCGTGATTGCAAAACCGATGCATAGCACACCAATTAGTAACCACCAAATTAGTCGCAAGCTTTCATAATCAAACATTATTTGTTTCTCCCTGCTTACGCTTCAACCTGACGTGAAACCACATCTTGTTTTGTGTCATTTTGTTCGAAATGGTAGCGACCTGTTTTCAAGCTACTTGGACCAAGACGAGCGAATTTAACCATTAGGTAAACTTCAGCAACTAAGAATGCTGTGTATAGCGCTAGAATTGCCGCTAACGAGAACCATAGTTGTGACGGTTCAAGGTTAGATGCTGCCATATGAACAGGTAATATTTCACCTACTGCCCATGGTTGACGGCCGTATTCTGCAACGAACCAACCTGCTTCAATCGCAATCCAAGGTAGTGGAATACCAAATAGTGCAGCTTTAAGAACAAGCTTGTTACCAGTGATCTTATGACGACAAGACTGGATAAATGCAGCACCAATAATGGCGAACATTAAGAAACCAGCACCCACCATGATACGGAAGCTAAAGAATAGCGGCCATACTTGAGGGATTGAGTCATCTACTGCTTTTTGAATTTGTTCAGGTGTCGCATCAACAACTTTGTCGGTGTAAGGCTTAAGTAGTAAACCGTAACCTAAGTCTTTCTTCACTTCGTCGAAAGCTGCAATATTTTCAGGTGTCTTATCACCCGCGCGTAATTTCTCTAGAAGGCCGTATGCAACCATACCGTTACGAATACGTACTTCGTGCTCTTTCTTAAGATCACGGATACCCGTTACTTGTGTATCAAAAGAACGTGTTGCAATGATACCCATTAGGTACGGGATCTTAATTGCATAATCGGTTTCCATGGTTTCTTGATTAGGGAAACCAAACACAGTAAATGCCGCAGGTGCTGGCTCTGTGTGCCATTCCGCTTCAATTGCTGCTAATTTAGTTTTCTGAACGTCGCCTAGCTCGTAACCTGACTCATCACCAAGGATCATTACAGAAACGATAGATGCCATACCGAACGCTGCTGCGATTGCAAATGAACGACGCGCAAACGCAATATCACGACCTTTCAGCATGTAGTATGCACTAACACCTAGAATGAACATTGCACCACATACGTAGCCAGATGCTACAGTGTGAACAAACTTCACCTGTGCTACTGGGTTAAGCACTACGTCTGCAAAGCTCACCATTTCCATACGCATTGTTTCAAAGTTGAAATCAGCGCCGACTGGGTTTTGCATCCAACCGTTAGCAATAAGAATCCATAGTGCGGAGAAGTTTGAACCAAGAGCGACTAGCCAAGTGACAGCAAGGTGCTGGCGCTTAGATAGGCGATCCCAACCAAAGAAGAACATGCCGACTAGCGTTGATTCTAAGAAGAATGCCATTAGTGCTTCGATTGCCAATGGCGCACCGAAGATATCACCAACGTAGTGAGAGTAGTATGCCCAGTTTGTACCAAACTGGAACTCCATAGATAGGCCGGTAGCCACACCAAGAGCAAAGTTAATCGCGAAAAGCTTACCCCAGAACTTAGTCATGTCCTTGTAGATTTGCTTTCCGGTCATTACATAAACTGACTCCATAATGGCTAGTAAAAAAGCCATACCTAGAGTCAATGGAACGAACAAAAAGTGATACATCGCTGTTAGAGCGAACTGTAACCGCGATAGTTCGACGACATCAGTTAACATTGATAACTCCTTTATTCACCAGCTGACTGGTGACAGTACTAATATGTACCGATTATTGGGTTTAGCTTTGTATAGAGAACTTATTGCAATTTTGCCGACCTTCCTGATCACTTGCTTATAGTTACAAGCATCCATATTGTGTTGCAATATTGTTTAAATAAATTTAAATATACGTAATTCTATAGCTAATTTAGTCGTCGGTAATATTACAGATATTAAATGCAATCTTCAAAGAGTTTATTACGCGTTTTGCTTTGACAAATATCAAGAAAAAATGAGCTTGATAGCCTGTACGCAGATATTTTTGATTTAGATCAATTTACAGAAGATTTTGATAGGAAGAATGAATTTGGAAGGAGTAAACAATGAATTATATTTGATCGTATTCTGAAATAATATTCCTTTTCCTATTCTTATTTAATCATGATAGTTAAATGAAGTGAATCATTTTTTGCTTTACTTTTGTTATAACTTAATAAAATTTATGAATAATCTAGAAAGATCATCAAACCACCTTCTAGACTGTCATTCGTTGTCTTGTAAGGTATCGTAAACACCGCTCAAATATCTAAACTTACGAATGTATAGATATCTAAGTTAAACATAACGTTTTTTATTTTTTACTAAATATCAGCCCGTTAATGTATAAAATTAAACCATCGATACAATAAAAATAAAACGTTCTGCTTTTGTGATATTGTCTTGTTTTATATTTCTCATTAGCTTTCACCTAATAAAAATGAAAACCATAATCATATTTTTGATAATAAAAAACAGATAAATATTACTTGAATCATGAGTAAATAGTAAAATTGATTTTTAAATAACTAACGTGATAAATAAACATCAAATCAAAATAACAATAAATTCACAATATAATAAAATTATTAAACAACAAAGCGTGACTTTAATCGCCACGCTTAATTTTTCTGATTTTTTTATTTTACTTCGTATTTTTAGGAAGATCTAAACCAAAATGGAGATATGCACGATGTGTCGCAATTCGGCCTCTTGGTGTCCGTTGTAAATAACCTTGCTGAATCAAATACGGTTCAAGTACATCTTCAATTGTATCTTTCTCTTCACCAATAGCTGCTGCTAAGTTATCTAAACCGACAGGGCCACCCATAAACTTTTCAATAATAGCTAATAGAAGTTTACGGTCCATATAATCAAAACCGCTGCTATCAACATCGAGCATGTCTAATGCTTTATTAGCGATATCAGGACAAATATGTCCGTTACCTTTTACTTCAGCGTAATCTCGCACACGCCGTAACAAACGATTAGCGATACGTGGCGTGCCACGAGCACGCATGGCCATTTCCATCGCGCCGCCTTCTTCCATTGATAGTCCTAAACATTTAGCACTTCGGCCTACAATGTCTTTGAGATCTTCTACTTTGTAATACTCAAGGCGTTGTGTAATACCAAAACGATCACGTAGAGGTGAAGTTAATGAGCCCGCTCGTGTCGTTGCACCTATTAAAGTAAAGGGTGGCAAATCAATTTTAATTGAGCGTGCGGCTGGGCCTTCACCTATCATAATATCTAATTGGTAATCTTCCATTGCAGGATAAAGTACTTCTTCAACCTGAGGACTTAGACGATGTATTTCATCAATAAACAACACATCGTTTTCTTCAAGGTTTGTAAGTAGCGCAGCCAAATCACCGGCTTTTTCAAGTACAGGGCCTGAGGTTGTACGAATACTTACCCCCATTTCATTCGCCACTATATTTGCAAGCGTTGTTTTACCCAATCCTGGAGGACCAAAGATCAATAAATGATCTAAGGCTTCATCACGCATCTTTGCCGCTTTAATAAATATTTCCATTTGATCACGAACATGATCCTGTCCTTGATAATCATCAAGTAATTTAGGTCGTATTGCGCGATCAATTATATCGTCTTCACGGGTTGTTTCGAAATTACCAGAAACCAGTCGATCAGCTTCAATCATATTTTAATGCCTATACCCAACTTACAGGGTTATACCATTGAGCGGAGTGCATCACGAATAATCGCTTCACTACTCATCTCTGGTTGTGTGACTTGAGAAACCACTTTCGCGGCAATTTGTGGTTTATAACCCAGTGCAACCAATGCACTCACCGCTTCATCTTCAGCGCGAGCTTGATTTGATGGATCTTGGATCGGAGCATTGGATGCCGCTGTATCAAGTGCTGGCGTAAATAAGTCACCTTCACCCCACCCTTTTAAGCGATCTTTCATTTCAACAACTAAACGTTCTGCTGTTTTCTTGCCGACTCCGGGGATTTTAACTAGCGTAGTCACATCTTCTAATTCAACGCTACGAACAAATTGACTTGCAGTCATAGCTGATAAAATTGCTAAGCCTAATTTAGGCCCAACACCGTTCGCTTTAATTACTTCACGGAATAACTCACGTTCATTTTTATTATTAAAGCCATACAGTAGTTGCGCATCTTCTCGTACCACAAAGTGAGTAAAGATAATGGCTTCTTGGCCGATCTGTGGTAACTCATAAAAACAGCTCATTGGCATCTGCACTTCATAACCAATCCCACCAACTTCAAATAATACTTCAGGTGGCTGCTTTTCAATTACAATTCCGCGTAGTCGACCAATCAAAACATCATCTCTATAGTGAATTTAAACTGGCACTAGAATAGTAAAGAACTGGATAGACATCCAGTTCTTTATCGATTTTACGAAGAGTGAGAAACAACTTGATCAAGTTGTTGTGTTAAATGACGAACAGCAACCACTTGCTGATTTAATTCTGTACCATGTTGTGCAACTATTGCAGCCACACTTTGTGTATTTACCACACTATTAGCAACTTCACTGCTCGCTTCATCCAGCTCTTTTAATGCGGTTGATTGAGCAGTCATCAAACCCGATAACCCTTGTACATCTTGCGAAATCGTTGTGACTTGCTGAATGATATTATTCATCCGTTCAGTACTGGCGTTAATCACACCTTGACCGTGCCGTACTTCCTGCTCACTACGATCCAATAGATGGCGGATCTCAACGGCAGATTGACTACTTTTCGCCGAAAGCTCCCGTACTTGATCTGCTACAACTGCAAATCCCCTTCCCTGATCTCCAGCACGAGCCGCTTCTATCGAAGCATTTAGCGCAAGCAAATTGGTTTGTTCAGCAACAGAGGTGATTAAGTCCGCCACTTTCATAATCTCATCATGGCTATTAATAATTTGGCTGATCGCTTGCGTTGAATCTTCTAAGTGCGCCGAACTTTTTTGCGCCAGCTCATAAACCACGTCGCTTTTTTCACGTAATTCCTCAACAAACTGACTTGAGCTCTCAACTCCAAGGACCATTTGGTGTACTTGATGGCTCATTTGTTCAGCAGCGCTGGCTTGTGATTCACTATTAATATTCAGTTCATTGACTTGGCTATCTAGCTGAGACGATTGATTCGCTAAGCTATAAGATACTTGCTTTAATTGTTCAGAATTATTATTCGCTTGAAGTAATACATCAGATAGACGTAACTCACCTTCCGTTGCTTTACTGGCTTCTGATTCACTTTTTAGCTTAGCTTTTTCGGCACGATTAATTGCTATATCACGTTGTTTCGCCGTAAAAGCTAATGCAATACCAATGACAATCAATGGCAATACGGTTCCAGACCAAACCTCAATTTGCTGTGCTGTATGAGATAAAGAAAGCTGTGGAAATGAAACACCCTGCATATGTTGGTATGTCATGTAAGCCGAAACACAAATGATCAAGCTACTCCAAAGAATAGCCATCGCGCGCGTTGCCGAGAGGAAGAAAGAGACAACTAACAAAGGCACCCAATAAGTCTGCGTTGAATCAACCACACCACCACTTTGATAAATAATATTCAGCGCGTGGATTGCCATACCAATAAAACCTAAATTTAAAGATATTAAAGGCTGCTGAAGCCAACGCAGGCTCGAAATAGCAAGGAGTTCTAATACAATCAATATGACAGAAGTAAAAACAAGATTATCATGACCATGGTTTGACCATTTAATCAAACTATAGATACCAACGAGAAAAGCGATAAAAGTAAATAAGGAAAGGATATCGGCTTGGCGTTGTTGTGCTGTTGTCCATTGAGGTTGGCGCGGCATAAATATACTGCGCCATAAAGTGGCAGGGTTCATGATCACTTCCTTGCTTATTATCGTTAGACCTCTGACCACTATAGATTGTTAACATTTCTATAACAAATATCTTAATAAATATATGCCTTAAGTGTCTCATCTTTAATAATAGTAAGCTTATTAACGATAACGCCCCTTTCGTGCTCCCGTCGCTTTCCCTGCCATTGCCACTAAGGTTTTATAGGTATGCGCGTGACAAATCGCAACAGCTAAAGCATCAGCAGCATCAGCTTGAGGCTTACCTGCTAGCTTTAATACGGAACAAACCATATGTTGTACTTGCGCTTTATCTGCCCCACCGTTTCCGACTACCGCCTGTTTGATCAATCGCGCGGCATATTCACTGACCGGCAAATCTGCATTTACCGCTGCAACAATTGCACTGCCTCGCGCCTGACCTAATTTAATCGCAGAGCTGGCATTTTTGCCCATGAACACTTCTTCAATGGCAAAAAAATCAGGCTGAAATTGCGTGATCACTTCAGACACGCCTGCATAGATTTGCTTTAATCGTCCAGGAATACCAGGCTCTGAGGTGCGAATACAGCCGCTTCCTAAATACTCTAAATTACGTCCAACCTGACGAATTACCCCGTACCCCGTAATACGAGAGCCGGGGTCTATACCTAAAATTATCGACATTTTTCACTACTATTAGTAGCAATTATTCAAGCGTAGCTGCTACTTCATCTGACATGTCACCGTTATGGTAGACTTCTTGAATGTCATCCAAATCTTCTAATGCATCAATTAAGCGTAATAGTTTAGGTGCTGTTGTTGCATCTAACTCAGCCTTCGTTGATGGCACTAAGGTTACTTCTGCATTTTCTGCTGTAAAACCTGCGGCATCTAATGCATCTTTCACGCTACCGAAATCGGCAGGTGTCGTGTAAACATCGATTGAACCATCGTCATTAGTTTCAATATCGTCAGCGCCAGACTCTAACGCGACTTCCATAACAGCATCTTCATCTAACCCCGCCGCATAAGAAATCACGCCTTTTTTATCAAAAAGGTAACCTACGCTGCCATCCGTGCCAAGATTCCCCCCCGCTTTAGAGAAAGCATGACGTACGCCAGATACTGTTCGATTACGGTTATCCGTTAAACACTCAACCATTACCGCCGTACCCGCAGGACCGTAACCTTCATAAATGACAGTTTCTACGCCTTCGTCACCTTCACCACCAGCACCACGTGTTACTGCACGGTTGATAGTATCTCGAGTCATGTTATTTGATAGTGCTTTATCAATGGCAGCACGTAATCGAGGATTATTCTCAGGCTCACTGCCACCTTCTTTAGCGGCTACAGTAATCTCACGAATTAACTTAGTAAAAATTTTACCGCGTTTAGCATCTTGAGCTGCTTTACGATGTTTTATATTGGCAAATTTACTGTGTCCAGCCATGTTATCTCCAATCCGGCAATGTTAATTTTTTTGCTTGCATGAAAACATAAACCAAATAAGAGGTTAAAGCGAACAAAACACTTTTACCAAATAAGATGGACAGCAGAAAGGAATCAACAAAAGACAAAAAAGCCGATATCTTATAGGCGTTCACTAAAAAGTGGCAAATAAGTCATCGGCTTTTATTACAGCAAATTAATCAGATCACTCTGCGTCTTTTGCTTCTTCGTCTTTCTTAGCAATTTTAACGGCAATAGATAATTCTTCTAGTGCTGCTGGGTTTGCTAGGCTTGGCGCGTCAGTTAATAGACATGCTGCTGCCGTTGTTTTAGGGAACGCGATAACATCACGGATATTATCTGTACCACAAAGAAGCATTACAAGACGGTCAAGACCAAACGCAAGACCTGCGTGTGGTGGCGTACCGAATTTCAGAGCGTCAAGTAGGAAACCAAACTTCAAACGTTGCTCATCAGCAGAGATACCTAAGATATCAAATACTGTTGATTGCATAGCAGAGTTATGGATACGTACTGAACCACCGCCCACTTCATAACCATTGATTACCATATCGTACGCATTTGATAGCGCTGCTGCAGGGTTAGCCGCTAGCTCTTCTGGTGTTAGGTTTAATGGTGATGTGAATGGGTGGTGCATTGCAGATAGTGAACCATCTTCGTTCTCTTCGAACATTGGGAAATCAACAACCCAAAGTGGTTTCCATGCTGACTTGTCTGTTAGACCTAGATCTTCACCTAGTTTCAGACGAAGTGCGCCCATCGCTTCTGTTACAACACGTTTGCTGTCTGCACCGAATAGAATGATGTCGCCAGATTCTGCTTGAGTGCGCTCAAGAAGATTAGCAACCACTTCTTCGTTAAGGAACTTAGCAACAGGAGATTGAACACCTTCAAAACCTGCAGCGCGATCGTTAACTTTCATCCATGCTAGGCCTTTCGCGCCATAGATACCCACGAACTTAGTGTATTCGTCGATTTGCTTACGGCTTAGCTCAGCACCACCTGGTACACGGATAACCGCTACACGACCTTTTTCATCGTTAGCAGGGCCTGAGAATACTTTGAAATCAACATCTTTAACGATGTCTGCAACATCAACTAACTCAAGTGGGTTACGTAGATCTGGCTTATCAGAACCGAAACGACGCGCGGCTTCTTCGAAAGACATGATTGGGAATGTGCCTAGATCTACGTTTAGTAGCTCTTTCCACATTTCAGTGATCATCTTTTCAGTTACAGCACGCACTTCTTCAGCTGTCATGAAAGACGTTTCGATATCGATCTGAGTAAATTCAGGCTGACGATCAGCACGTAAGTCTTCATCACGGAAACACTTAACGATTTGGTAGTAACGGTCAAAACCAGACATCATTAGCAGCTGTTTAAATAGCTGTGGTGATTGTGGTAATGCGTAGAAATTACCTTTGTGAACACGGCTTGGTACTAGGTAGTCACGCGCGCCTTCTGGCGTTGCTTTTGTTAGTACTGGTGTTTCAATATCAAGGAATGCATTGTCATCTAAGAAACGACGAACGAAGCTTGATGCTTTTGCACGTAGCTTAATACGATCGCTCATTTCTGGGCGACGAAGATCTAAGTAACGGTACTTTAGACGCTGCTCTTCAGAGTTCTTTTGGTTGAAATCAAGCGGTAACGCGTCAGAACGGTTAATGATTTCAAGGCCAGTTGCATAAACCTCAACTTCACCTGTTGCCATGTCTTTATTACATTGGCTTTCAGGACGCTCACGCACTTCACCCGTTAGACGAATACAAAACTCGTTACGTAATTGGTTTGCTAGTGTGAAGATCTCAGTCATATCAGGATCAATAACAACCTGAACCACACCTTCGCGATCACGCATATCAATAAAGATAAGGCCGCCTAAATCACGACGACGGTTTACCCAGCCGCATAAATCGACTGTTTGTCCTGCAAGGGACTTGTTCAGGTGTCCACAATAATGGGTGCGCATAAGAAATTCCCAATCTATATACTTTACATTCCTGCGTTTAGTGTCGATAACGCTAAACGTCAGGCGAATTCAATCCCGACCGCTTGCTGTCTAATTTATCGTCTAAATTGGATAGCAAGAAGGCCAAGAGGCAAAAATAACGAGGCATTATACCCAAACAGCCTCAATAAGCGAAGTGATCCGACGGTAATTCATCACCAATTCGTTATGACGACTTTAAAGTCTTATTATGACCAAATATCTACGGCGATTTAGACTTTTACAAACAAAATCACGTAAGATAAATCATCACTCTCTACTTAATAAACCCAAGTCTTATTATGTCTTCACCTTCTGATTTATCTTTACCGTTATATCTTGGGTTATCTCAATGGTCACACAATCATTGGCAGCAAAGCATATACGGTAAAGGCTGTAAAAATGGTGACCGTTTAGCTCGCTATGCTGAGGTATTTCATACTGTCGAGGGAAATACCACCTTTTACGCTATTCCGAGCATGACGACGGTAAAAAATTGGAACGGTGCGACACCTGACAGTGGATTTAAATTTACCTTTAAAATCCCACAAACCATCACCCAACAGCAGCAATTACGTCATAGTAATCAGAGCCTTGTTGACTTTTTAAATACCATGTCGCCGGTAGAAGAAAAAACGGGCGTATGGATGATTCAGTTGCCTGCGAGGTTTAGTCCTCACGATTTACCCTTGCTCGATGCCTTTTTAGATCAGTTTCCACGCCACTTTACTACAGGTGTCGAAGTTCGCCATCCTGCGTTCTTTGCCAAAGGCGAAGAGGAAAAAGCACTCAATCGGATGCTGTTAGAAAAAGGCAGTAACCGCATTATTATGGATAGCCGTCCCGTATTTTCAGCCATAGCGAATACAGAGGCGGTAATTGATGCACAAAAGAAGAAACCTCGCGTGCCTGTTCATGCAATCGCAACCGCTGATAACCCTGTGATCCGCTTTATTGGTCATCCTGATGATGCGTGTAACGATCCTTTTTTTAAAAACTGGCTACAACGACTGCCTTTATGGATCAAAGAAGGTAAAACGCCCTATCTCTTTATTCATACCCCAGACAATAACGCTGCGCCTGAATCAGCCCGTCGGCTTTATAATGTGTTACGCGATCACCTTATCAGCGAAAACAACACTCTTTCGCCACTCCCCGAACTTGCTATACCCAGTGCAGCTGAAATAAGTACGCCACAAATCTCTTTGCTATAACGCAAATAATCAATCAAAGAACAAATCAGAAATCATTAAAGACAAATGCTGCTATTTTCTCTACAATACGCGACCTTTCAAAGGTGATGGATCGCCTGAGTATCAGCAAGGTTTGATGCTCAATACGTACAATGGATCCCTGTTCTTTATATATTATGAGGTTCGTGAGAAATGGCAGGCCACGACAATATTTTTGCTGCGCCAATTGAAAAACTCGGTGATTTTACGTTCGATGAGCGTGTTGCTGAAGTCTTCCCTGATATGATCCAACGCTCTGTGCCGGGTTACAGTAATATCATCTCAGCAATTGGCATGTTAGCTGAGCGCTTTGCCAAGCCTCATTCTAAAGTTTTTGATCTTGGTTGCTCTTTAGGGGCAGCCACTCTTTCTATGCGTCGCCATATTCAGCAAGAAGGTTGCGAAATATTAGCAATTGATAATTCTGCTGCTATGGTTGAACGATGCCGATTATTAGTGGACGCATATCGCTCTGACACACCAGTGCAAGTACTTGAAGCTGATATCCGTGATGTTGATATTCATGACGCTTCAGTCGTGGTGTTAAATTTCACTCTCCAATTCCTTGTACCTGAAGATCGCCAAGCATTATTAGAAAAAATCTATGCTGGCTTACGCCCTGGCGGTATTTTAATTTTGTCGGAGAAATATATTTTCGATGACGAACGTGCCAATGAGTTGTTGATTGATTTACACCACGATTTTAAACGAGCGAATGGTTATAGCGAGCTAGAGATCAGCCAAAAACGGAGCGCAATAGAAAATGTGATGCGCCCTGACAGTATTGAAACCCACAAAACACGTTTCAAGAAAATCGGCTTTTCTAGTTCTGAAGTATGGTTCCAGTGCTTCAATTTCGGCTCAATGTTTGCGATTAAATAAGGTTTTTTGTTCCATATGTTTAGTTTTTCTGATTTTTATCAGCTTCTTGCCCAGCATGAAACATTACGTCCATGGCTAAATACTCTACCTAAACAATTAAGTGATTGGGAAAATAGAGAGCACGGTGATATGGCTCGTTGGGTTCGCGCATTGCAAAAGTTCCCAACCGATAAACCCGATATTATTGATTTAAAAAATGAAGTCAGTGTTCGTAATGAAGTTCCGATTGCCGATGGTGAGAAAAAACGTTTAGAAAGTCTATTACGTTTGCTTCACCCTTGGCGTAAAGGCCCATTCACCATGCATGATATTCATATCGATACCGAATGGCGCTCAGATTGGAAATGGGATCGTGTACTGCCTCACATTACACCACTAAAAGGCCGTAGCGTATTAGATGTAGGCTGTGGTAATGGCTATCATATGTGGCGCATGCTGGGTGAAGGTGCAAAGCTTACCGTCGGTATCGACCCATCAAGCTTATTTTTAATTCAATTTGAAGCCATTAAGCGATTAATGGGCAACGATGATCGCGCATTCTTATTACCATTAGGTATTGAAGATCTGCCCGAATTAAAAGCATTTGATACGGTATTTAGTATGGGAGTCCTGTACCACCGTCGTTCACCGCTCGATCACATTATTCAGTTAAAGAATCAACTGCGTAAAGGCGGTGAAGTCATTCTAGAAACATTGGTGATTGATGGTGATGAAAATGCGGTATTGGTTCCAACTCACCGCTACGCCCAAATGCACAATGTTTATTTCTTCCCATCAGCAAAAGCATTAAAAGTGTGGATGGAAAAATGTGGCTTTGTTGATGTCCGTATTGTTGATGAGAATATAACAACAACAGATGAGCAAAGAACGACAGATTGGATGACAAATAATTCCCTTCCGGAATACTTAGATTCAAAAAATCCGTCAAAAACTATCGAAGGATACCCAGCACCAAAACGTGCGGTTTTAATAGCCCGCAATCCTGACTAGTAACTGACACTGGGATGCTGTTCGCATCCCTTTTTGTAAGGTAAACTACGGTCGACATTAGAAAATAGACGCACATAGGAGATATGATGCTTCGCTTCAGCGTACCATTAATAACAATTGCAATACTGACAGGGTGTTCAACCACGCAGCCTCAAGATCATCAAGAAACCTTGGCAGCGATCAGCAACGTAGAACAGAATATTAATTCTCAATTCGATACTGTTTCTACCCGAATGGATTCACAACAGCAATATATTACCGAACTCGAAAGTAAATTAGCGTCTATATCTAAAGATCTAAAGTTTATTAAGCAAAAAAGCCTAGAAAAGCCTAAAGTTATTGTTGAAAAACAAATTGTTCGAGTGCCTGTTGAGCCTAAAATTGAAGATAATCCAACCCAAGCCAATGGTAAAGCTATCCTTGGTCAGGAAGAGTGGGTTTGGCTTGATTCGGTTAAATCATTCTTTAAAGCACGTGTCGATACAGGTGCAACCACCTCTTCTTTAAATGCTGTTGATGTACAAACTTTTGAACGAGATGGAAAAGAATGGGTACGTTTTAACCTGAGTCATGATTCAGCAGAAGATACACCAGAAGAAAAAGCACAAAACGATAAAGCAACGCCTGAAACTATCGAAGCACCTATTCTGCGTTGGGTTCGTATCCGTCAATCAACTTCAGAAGATGCGGTACGTCGCCCTGTAATTGAAGCTTGGATCACGCTTGGCAATTTACATGAAAAAGCGCAATTCACGCTTGCAGATCGAACTAAGATGGATTTCCCTGTTTTATTAGGTCGTGAGTTCTTTAAAGACATTGCACTCGTTGATGTGGGTAAAGAATTTGTTCAAGGAAAAACTGAGCCAAAACCAGAGCCAGTTAGTGCTAATAAATAAATGATGAGGATGTCATGACGTCTAGAGTACCTTTTTATATCCTTATTTCACTGCTTATTATTGCAGGTTTAGGGTTGAGCATGTATCGCCACGATGTCTACGGTGTGCCGTGGACACCAGGCGAAGAGCGTGCAGTGTGGGAAGTTGAAGCACGTGTTCAATTCGATGCTGTTGGTGATCCTGTACAAGTTAAAATGGCCACGCCTGAAACACAGGAAGGCTTTACCTTAATTGATGAAAGTACGTCGTCTCCTCCTGGCTACTCTGTACTTATTCATGATACGAAAGAAGGTCACCAAGCTGACTGGGCTACGCGTACCGCAATGGGTAAGCAAGTGCTTTACTACAAAACTCAGCTTCTTGTTGATGATCAAGCGCAGTACAAAGAGATCCCACCTAAAGGTGAACCTGCAGCGGTTAGTTTAAGTAACCCACAACAAACAGCAGCAACAGCACTGTTAACACAGGCGCGTAATTTATCTGCGAACAACACCACGTTTGCCCGTGAGCTTATTCGCCAATTACAAGATAAACAAAACCAAAACGCATCTGTGTTACTTGATTCTATGAGTCCGCAAGAAGCCATTACGAATTTACTTTCACTTGAAGGTATCCATTCGCGTATTGTTAGCGGTTTAAAACTTGAAGATGGTCGTCGTCGCCAAACAGTGATGCCGATGGTTGAAGTGTGGGATAACAATAGTTGGAAGCTCTTTAATCTGACTACTGGCGAAGAAGGCAAACCTTCGGATGTAATGATTTGGAACCAACAAGGCAGTGCGATGCTAGATGTTGTTGGTGGTCGAAATTCTAATATTAGTTTTTCTATCATTGCTCAAGACATCACACCACAGCGTGCTACGCAAGAGAAGATTAAAGCCGAAGACTTATTAAACTTCTCAATCCACTCATTACCACTCGAAGAACAAGCAATGTTTAAAACCATTATGCTTGTTCCTATTGGTGCCCTGATTGTGGTATTCCTTCGCGTGATTATTGGCTTGAAAACCTCTGGTACTTTCATGCCAGTGTTAATCGCGGTTGCGTTTGTCCAAACACAATTATTAACGGGTATTGTTGGTTTCTTATTGATTGTTGGTACAGGTTTAATTATTCGAAGTTATTTATCGAAATTGAACTTGCTCTTAGTCTCACGAATATCCGCGGTAATTATTACCGTAATATTGATCATTTCAATATTCACGGTTGTTGCCTTTAAGATTGGTCTTATTGAAGGTCTAACAATTACCTTCTTCCCAATGATCATCTTGTCATGGACTATCGAACGTATGTCGATTCTATGGGAAGAAGAAGGGGCGAAAGAAGTCTTCGTACAAGGTGGTGGTTCACTACTCACTGCGATCCTTGTGTACCTTGCAATGACGAACCCTATGATCCGTCACCTAACATTTAACTTCATTGGTGTGCAGTTCATCATTCTAGCTGCCATCCTAATGCTAGGTAACTACACAGGTTATCGTTTAAGTGAACTTCGTCGTTTTAAGCCGCTAACTGAGGATTAATCGATGAATTTACTTGCACGTTTTACTTCACCAAACAAGCTGAAAGAACGTGGCATCATGGGGATGAACAAGCGTAATCATAGCTACATTGGTCGCTATAATGATCGCAGCCTTTATCCTCTTGTTGATGATAAATTAAAAACAAAATTTATCGCCCAACAAGCCGGTGCAACCGTTCCTGATTTGATCGGTGTTATCGATAGCCAAGGCTCAGTAAAAAAAATCCACGATATGGTAAAAGATTGGCCTGGATTTGTGATTAAGCCCGCACAAGGCTCGGGCGGTAAAGGCATTTTAGTTATTGTTAAGCACAAAGACGGTATTTATGTAAAACCGTCTGGTGCAGAAATCAATAAACAAGATGTTGAACGTCATATTACCAATACCCTCGCGGGACTATTCTCGTTGGGTGGTAAAAATGATGTCGCCATGGTCGAAAACTTGATCCAATTTGATAATGTTTTTGATGGCTTTAGTTTTGAAGGTGTACCTGATGTTCGTGTCATCGTATTTAAAGGCTATCCTGTGATGGCGATGATGCGTTGTTCGACCTCTGCGTCCGATGGCAAAGCAAACTTGCACCAAGGTGCTGTCGGTGTCGGGATTGATATCGCGTCAGGTAAAGCGGTACGAGCAGTTCAATTTAATCAGCCAATTGAACACCACCCAGATACTGATCGTTTACTCAGCGAGCTTCAAGTACCTAATTGGAACAAGCTACTAACGCTTGCTGCGAGTGCTTGGGAAATGACAGGCTTAGGCTACATGGGTACAGATATGGTGTTAGACAAAGTGAAAGGCCCTATGGTGCTAGAGCTCAATGCTCGACCAGGATTGGCCATTCAAATTGCAAATGGTTGTGGTTTACTCCCTCGCCTTCGCCATATTGAAAATATCGGTACTTCTGCACATACGCCAACACCTGAAGAGCGTGTCGCTTATGCTGCTCACCAGTTCGGTGTCAAACCTAAGTTTTAATCTTCTCGGTTAATACCTTTTGAAAGCCATGTCGTGTTATCACGACAGGGCTTTTTTATTTTTATTAATAATATAAAAAATTAAAGCTCTTGGCATTGATGTCGATATAAAGACTATCACTATGATTAAGGCTTACTTTTCCATGCAACACATTTCTTTAGATAATATGCTGATCAATGAGATCCAGCTCGGTACAGGACTCAACCAAGCGGTTGAATCTGGTCGTCGTGCTGATTTCTCATTAATGCTTGCATTGCTATCTTCTGAATTAATGGAAAACACACCGCAAGATAACGAGCCTGAGCAGATTCAAACAGAGCAACAACTACGTGCTTATTTTGAGCTACCTTTTCCTCAACCGCTGACCACATCAAAACATTGTTACCAACGCTCTGCGGATCAGGCAAAAGCTTTCCATGAATCAGGTATTGCGAGTACCCGTTTACTACACGGCCTGCAACCCACAGCGTTAACGTTCCCAGCAGAGAACACTAAAGGATTACCTGAAGATATCTTTCACAACCTTTCAGTACACGAACGTCGCAAGCTTCCACCAGAAGAGCCTCGTCCTATCTCGGCATCACCAAAAAACTTATATGCTTCGCTTATTCATGCAAAGCGAACTTCTGAGCTTTATCACGCCGCTTAATATTCATATAACTATCTGCCAACCCAGCAATGATACCCAATAGGTATCTTTGTGAGCGCAATCAAACATTGTCACATCCAATTATTCTATTGTGAAAGCGCTAACTAATATGGTTCTTAACTACTTTTGGTCTGATCAGTTAATGCCATATTAACATGATAATTTTGGGATGATACTACTATGCTTATTGATCAATCTGTAATAGTCATCACTGCTGCAGGTACTCTCATCGGTAAAGCCATAGCTCTTCATTTTGCATCATTAGGGGCAAAACTTGCGCTCGTTGATAATGACATCCAAAATTTAGAGGCAACACAGGATGCTTGTTCTCAATTCTCTCGTCATATCAACATCTTTCATTTAAAAAACACCCAACCGCATTCAATTAAACAAGTCTTTACCAATATTCAGCGCCAACTAGGTACATTTAATGTCTTACTCAATACATGGCCAAAATGTACGAATACACCAAGTATTCTTGAGCCCAATGCAATTAATAAATTCAATGATGTAATGTGTAACAACGCAACCACTTTTTTTAGCGTTGGACAAATAGCAGCAACAATGATGCAAGACAACAAACAACCTGCTGTTATTATTAATTTAGCCTTACAACCATCTCACCATCACGCTCACCTTTCCGATACTAGTAAATCAGTAATACAAGGCTTAACTTTTGGCTGGTCTAAAGAATTATCTTCTTTGAATATCCGAGTGGGTGCCATTATTCCAATTACTTCAGATAATCAGACAATGCTCCATACACGATTACAAGTAGAAATAGTCAGTTGCACGGAATACATTATTACTAATGATTCCTTCAATGGCAGGATACTTGAAGCAGAGTGTTTGATATAACCATCTATAAGATATAAAAAAGCCCGCTAAGTTAGCGGGCTTTTTTTCAATCAACGCTAGGTATTAAGCTTTTGCTTTTTTACCTTTAGTGGTTTTCACTGGCTCTGATTTTTTAATCACTGTTGTGCCTTCAAACGCTTCACCTTCAATGAAAGGCTTACCGTAGTAAGATGCCATTAGTACATCTTTAAGCTCAGAGATTAGAGGATAACGAGGGTTTGCACCAGTACACTGGTCATCAAACGCTTCTACCGCTAACTCATCAACTTTCGCAAGGAAATCAGCTTCTGAAACGCCTGCTTCTTGGATTGACATTGGAATCTGAAGATTCACTTTCAATTCGTCTAACCAAGTTAGTAGACGCTCAATTTTCTGTGCAGTACGGTCACCCGCATGTGATAGACCTAAGTGATCAGCAACTTCAGCATAACGACGACGCGCTTGTGGGCTTGCGTACTGTGAGAATGCTGTTTGCTTTGTTGGATTATCATTCGCGTTGTAACGAACAACGTTAGAAATCAACAATGCGTTAGCAAGACCGTGTGGTACGTGGAACTCGGCACCTAGTTTGTGCGCCATTGAGTGACATACACCTAGGAATGCGTTCGCAAATGCGATACCCGCGATAGTTGCCGCATTGTGTACTTTCTCACGTGCGATTGGGTCATTAGCACCATTTGCATAGCTTGATGGTAAGTATTCTTTTAGCATTCTTAGTGCTTGAAGTGCTTGACCATCAGAGTATTCGTTAGCAAGAACTGATACGTAAGCTTCTAGTGCGTGAGTGACGGCATCGTAACCACCAAACGCTGTTAGAGACTTAGGCATGTTCATTACAAGGTTAGCATCAACGATTGCCATGTTAGGCGTTAGTTCGTAGTCAGCTAGTGGGTACTTAGCACCTGTTTTATCGTCAGTTACAACCGCAAATGGTGTTACTTCAGAACCTGTACCAGATGTAGTAGTGATACATACTAGTTCAGCTTTCTTACCCATTTTAGGGAACTTGTAAATACGTTTACGGATGTCCATGAAGCGCATTGCTAGTTCTTCGAAGTGCGTTTCTGGGTGCTCATACATTACCCACATGATCTTCGCAGCATCCATTGGCGAACCACCACCGAGTGCAATAATCACATCAGGTTGGAAGCTCTTCATTGCTTCAGCGCCTTTCTCAACAACAGACAGTGTTGGATCCGCTTCTACATCAAAGAATGTTTGAACTTCGATACCTTGTGCTTTAAGCAAAGATACGATTTCATCTGCGTAACCGTTATTAAATAGGAAACGGTCTGTTACTAAGAACGCACGCTTCTTACCTTCTAAATCGCTAAGTGCAATTGGAAGGCTACCACGACGGAAGTAAATTGATTTAGGTAGTTTATGCCACAACATATTTTCAGCTCGCTTCGCTACTGTCTTCTTGTTGATAAGGTGCTTAGGACCTACGTTCTCAGAGATAGAGTTACCACCCCATGAACCACAACCTAGAGTTAACGAAGGCGCAACGTTAAAGTTGTAAAGATCACCGATACCACCATGAGTTGTTGGGATATTCACAAGAATACGTGCTGTTTTCATTTTGTCGCCGAAGTACTTAATACGGTCAGCGTTAGTGTCTTGATTCGTGTATAAGCCAGATGTATGACCGATACCACCAATCTCTACCATTGTTACTGCTTGATCTACTGCATTTTCAAATGAAGACGCGCGGAACATACCTAATGTAGGAGATAGTTTCTCGTGTGCGAACTCATCGTCGAAAGAAACTTGCTCACCTTCACCAATAAGGATCTTAGTATTAGCAGGAACAGTAACACCCGCCATTTCTGCGATCTTCGTTGCTGGCTGACCTACGATATCTGCATTAAGGTTACCGTTGATAAGCAGAACTTTACGTACTTTCTCTGCCTCATCTTTTGATAAAACGTAGCCATTGTGAGAAGCAAAACGCTCTTTCACTTCATCATAGACTTCGTCCATAACGATTACAGCTTGCTCTGAGGCACAAACAACACCGTTATCAAACGTTTTTGACATAAGTACTGATGCAACAGCACGCTTAATATCAGCTGTTTCATCGATAACAACAGGCACGTTACCCGCACCAACACCGATAGCAGGTTTACCTGAAGAGTAAGCTGCTTTAACCATGCCTGGACCACCAGTCGCAAGGATAAGGTTGATATCATCGTGCTTCATTAGTGCGTTAGATAGTTCAACTGATGGTTGATCAATCCAGCCAATAATATCTTTAGGTGCACCTGCGGCAACAGCGGCATCTAATACTAATTTAGCAGCAGCGTTAGTTGAGTTTTTAGCACGCGGGTGTGGCGAGAAAATAATTGCGTTACGTGTTTTAAGAGAGATTAACGATTTGAAGATAGCTGTAGATGTCGGGTTAGTCGTTGGAACAATACCACAAATAATACCTACAGGCTCAGCAATAGTCATGGTGCCGAACTCATCGTTCTCTTCCAAGATACCGCATGTCTTTTCGTCTTTGTATTTGTTGTAGATAAATTCAGAAGCGAAGTGGTTTTTAATAACCTTGTCTTCGATGATACCCATGCCAGATTCAGCAACAGCTTGCTGAGCGAGAGGAATACGTGCGTTGTTTGCAGCAAGAGAAGCAGCGCGGAAAATTTTATCCACTTGCTCTTGAGAGAAAGTTGCAAATTCTTTTTGTGCCGCTTTAACGCGAGCAACCATTGCATCTAGTTCAGTGATATTTGTAACAGGCATAGTAGACTCCTACCTTAAGATTGAAAACTTTTTAGTAAGGATACGGCTTCATTCTTAATTCTCGAACTAAGAAAACCACACACTTAGTAAATTACTTTCAAAATTGATTATATTTATTCACATTCTAAAAAGATTTGATTTAGATCAGTGTTAGCTCTGATGATTAATTTATACCTAAAAACCATAAAAATGAGTAAAAAACAAACACATACTCTATAGAATCAATCTTTTTACTAATATTTCACATCTTAGCGACAATAACCACTTATTTCACAAGGAGAAATATTACGTAATAAAAATACATTTACTAGCCCTACATTTGTCTACTTGTGACAATTATCACCTTTTCATATACCAATTGGTCAATGTTGAGTCATTACTATTAATAAGCATTTCGTTTCACCATAGTAGTTCATGTTTTCAACAATAAAAGTTTATTTAAAAATAATGGAGAAATCTTTCACTAGAATTTTAAAAGCAGGCTTTTTTTTGTGGTTAGGCTAATAATTTAAGATTAAAATATCATCGAGTGATTAATTAACATTGGTTTTACCTGTCAAAAAATTAGCGTGCATAACCTAATTGTTAAGTTAATAACTACGCCTTATATACGAGGCTTTTTTACTCTGAGATCAACTGTATTGATTAATACTATTCTCATGACTTACACCTAGTGAAATCTAACTGAGAAAATCATGCAAGCCATTGAAATAGGAATATTTTTACACTTTTTTGTCGGGCTTTTTGCAACGGTAAACCCTGTTGGTATTATGCCTGTTTTCGTGTCATTAACTGGTTCAATGACACCTGAAGAGCGTAATAAAACTGCGTTAACAACCAATACAGCTGTTGTTATCATACTGGTAGTGGCTCTTGTTGCTGGCCAACACTTACTGGATCTCTTTAGTATCTCTATTGATTCATTCCGAGTCGCCGGCGGCTTACTGTTGCTGAGTATCGCTTTTTCAATGATGAGCGGTAAGATTGGCGAGGTGAAACAAAATAAAGAAGAGAAATCAGAGTCAGCCATACGTGAACAAGTCGGTGTGGTGCCACTTGCAATGCCTTTAATGGCAGGACCAGGTGCTATCAGTTCAACCATTGTTTATGGTTCCAAGTATCCAACAATGACATCAACGATTGGCATTGCCATTACCATCGTTGTATTTGCTTTTGGCTGTTGGTTACTGTTTCGCTCTGCACCATTAATTGTTCGCTTCCTAGGTCAAACAGGAATTAACGTTATTACTCGTATCATGGGTTTGATCCTTGCCGCACTTGGTATCGAATTTATTATTAATGGATTAAAAGTAATGCTACCAGGCCTAGTTTAAGCGTCACAACATAAACACCTCGCTAATAAAAGATAATAATTAAATATAAAGTCTCGATTTTTTCGGGACTTTTTATTATCAATTATCTACGCTCATCATTTACGCACTTACCTAATACTATTTTTGGTATACTAGTCTGCTGATTGATATGCCATACAAAATAATAACCTACTTCTGCGTAAGCTTACGGCTAACTAACACTTAATTATGATTAAACTGACTCTAAGACAACGTCTTTACCAAATTATTTTTGGTACCTCTACACGCGCTGGACAGCTATTCGATATTGGCTTAATAATCGCTATTGTTAGCTCTGAACTGATCCTAATCATTTCATCTGTTGCCAGTATTGAATCAAAATTCTCTACAGCGCTGTTAGGTGCTGAGTGGCTATTCACGATCTTATTTACCATAGAGTATATTCTGCGCTTGTATTGTTCGCCGCGCCCTCTCGCTTACGCGCGAAGTTTTTATGGCATCATTGATTTAATTGCCATTGTGCCTGCTTACATTTCTTTCTTTGTGCCAGGTTCAAACTATTTACTGATCGTACGTTTAATCCGTGTTTTACGTATTTTCCGTGTTCTAAAACTGGCTAGATTCTTACAAGACTCCAATATTCTTTTACGATCACTTCGCCATGCCCAACGTAAAATTTTTGTTTTCTTTAGTTCTGTATTAATTCTAGTTACCGTATTTGGTTCATTAATGTTCTTGATTGAAGGCCCTGAAAATGGCTTTACCAGTATCCCTAAAAGTATTTACTGGGCAGTCGTGACTATTACAACTGTTGGTTATGGCGATATTGTGCCGCAAACCGTAATGGGTAAGGCGTTAGCTTCATTGACCATGTTACTCGGTTACTCAATTCTTGCCGTTCCGACCGGTATTTTGACCGCAGAACTCAATCAAGAAATGAAAACACACCGAAACCTAAGACGATGCCCTAATTGTGCAACCAGTGGTCATGAAGTGGATGCTGATTACTGCAAAAAGTGTGGAACACAACTCCCTGAAAATATCTAATTATCATTAAAGAAAACCATTAATTTTAATGATTAACCACTTGATCTTTAAGACGTGATCTAATTCTTACTTTTACAAGATAACAATTATTCTCGTCTTATTTGGTCTACCTTTGTCTTCATCATTCAGGAAATATGAAAAATTAATGCGATTAACGATATACTCATTACTCTGTAGTTTCATTCTGATATTCAGTACTTCAGCATCTGCTACGCTAACCCTTTTTGAATCAGAGCAGCCTGAATTAACCCAAGCAGCAACGAGCATAAATACTGCCATTAATCAGCTACCTGATCAGCATTTGTTCACTCATAACGATGTTAAAGAAGTTAATTCCTTACTGTCTAAGACCCTCTCACAACAGAAGAAGCATCAAAAGTTACTGGCAACAGCACTGAATAAATACCAGAAAAGTGATGATAAAGAACAAGCATGGGAAAAACTGTCGTCGGTTTACAATTCACTACTGAGTATTAGCCAAGATAAAGAGCGCCTTCTCAATTTAAGTTCATCAGCTATCCAAGATAAGGTGACAGGATTTGGACCTTTTGGCGTTCAACAATTTAAGTTAGAGCTATCAATCACAGCACTTAACTTACAGTACATGGTCTTATATCAATTACGCAGTTTCCATGATTTGCTAAAAGATATGCTGATTTCGCCAGTCCCCATTCTTGTGGTTGCCTTAAAAGTTTTCGCTATTTTATTTTTACTTTCTTGGTGGCAGCGTAATAGCGCACGTTTGATCGAACATTTTAGAGAAACACAACTCGAACATAACCCGCATCCCAATCTTTTGTTTCGTGCGATTTGGTATATTAGTCGAGCGCACCGTCCAATTGGTTGGTTAATTGCAATCACGCTTTCACTCCGTATTGTTTCTCAATTACCAAGCTTGCACCACTTGATCTACTTGGAAATCTTCACATGGTGGATCCTTGGTGGCTCAATTGCAGTGCGATTTATACTTGAGTTTGCGCGTCGTAATAGCATCAATAATAGCGATGCTGAAGTTGTCGCATTACGTCTTTCAACTATTCGCCAATACGTATGGGGATTTATTGCCGCAGGCGTAATTCTACAAATTTCAGCGCGCACACTGGGGCAAGGCACCATCTATGCGTGGATTTGGTCAATTATCTTCTTTGGTTTTATCTTATTAACCTTAATTACGCTTCGTCGTTGGCGACATATCGTCTTTAAGCGTTTAGAAGGCGCGACACATCTGCCCCTTTCTATTAAATGGGCGCTCAATCATAAAGATAAATTATTACTTTCAATTCCAGCAACAGCACTAGGTGCAGCATGGCTTACCTTACGTCGCTTTCAACATACACTGGTTGCTAACTTATCAAAGTACATTTTCTTTCGTCATGCACTCGCCTATCTATTCCGTATTGAAGTTGCTAAACAAACAGAAACCTCTCGCGAACAACTCAATATGGTTCGTATCAAAGGTGCCGCTACTTATGAATATGTAAAGCCAGGTAGTGAGGATAGCCCAATCATTGAAGACTATGCGTTAGAAGAAATTAAACAGCTTTCAGGCTACTTATTAACTGATAAACCCGCAGTTTGTGTTGTTTCTGGTGAGCGTGGCATTGGGACAACGACACTTCTTCGACGCTTGTTACACAAAGTTAAAAATGCAACACCGATATACATTAACTGTCCTTATGATGGCTACGCAGAATTGCTACAACAGTTCTCTACCGCTCTTGGGCTTGCTAGTGACAGCTCTGAAGATGATATTCTTGAATACTTACGCAATAGTGAAACAACCTATTTAATTGCCATCGATAACGCTCAACGATTGGTGACACCTAAAGTCGGTGGACTAAAAGATCTAATGAGTATCACTAATTTATTGCGTAAAACACGGAAAAGTCATCGTGCGATTATTGCGGTTGAAAAATCATGTTGGCGTTTTGTTGATCGTGCTCGTGGTGAGCGTTTACTGTTTGATTTAGTCACCTTTATGCCACGCTGGAGCGAACAGCAAATTGGCGACTTATTAAAAACCCGCACCTCTTCCGAAGGAGAATTTGCCATTAGTTTTGAAGGCCTAGTGCTGCCTCGCCAGTGGGATGAAGATGACATAACAGAAGAAGAAAGAGCTCAACGAGGCTTTTATCGTATTTTGTGGGATTACTCTGATGGTAACCCTACGGTTGCTGTACGTTTCTTCCGTTTCTCTCTGCAGCGAGATAAAGACACAGATAAAGTACTGGTACGTTTATTTAAAGCACCACAATCTGAAGATTTAGAACAAATGCCAAAGCCGATGTTAGCAGTGCTACGTTCTATTGTGCAGTTAGAGGTCGCATCCCCGCAAGAGCTCTCTGAATGTACTCAGCTCAGCCTTGATGAAGTTATTGGTACGTTACGTTACTTCCAAAGTCGTGGTTTTATTGAATGGTCAGATGATAAAGCGAAAATCTCCGATCACTGGTTCCGTCATATCACTAATGTTCTCCACCGTCAGCACTTATTGGTGAAATAAATGAAGCGTTTATTCTGTCTACTTAGCCTAGTACTTCTAAGTTTTTCACCAGCTGTTTTTGCTGATGACATGCCAAACATTGAGGACTTCCAGCAATTTGCTAACCTTATTCGTTGGAGTGGCGTGCTCTTTTCTGCATTAACGGTTTGTGCCGCTTGGATATTACTGCGATTTATTCAATCGATTGTTGATGGTATCAGTAGCCAATTTGCTCAACGTCGAATGTTGCTGCAAAAGCTGCAATCTTTCTTCCAATTCTTCATTTATATGTCGACGGGTATTGCCGTCTTTATGATGAGTTTCCGTGTTGATGATCGTATCTTAGCTTTGATTGGCGGCACTATTGCGGTATCTGTTGGTTTTGCCCTTAAAGACTTGGCAGCCTCGTTCATTGCAGGCTTAACCGTGATGATTGATAGACCTTTCCAAGTTGGCGATCGTGTAACATTTGAAGGCAATTATGGTGACATTATTACTATCGGTTTGCGCTCTGTACGTATGCGCACCTTAAATGACGATATTATCACCATACCAAACAACAAATTCTTAAGTGAAGTCACCGTCAGTGGTAACTATGGTGCGCTGGATATGCAAGTGGTGATCCCCTTCTATATTAGTATGGATCAAGATATCCGCTTAGCCCGAGATTTAATCCAAGAAGCTGCGTCATCAAGCCGTTATATTCACCTACCAAAACCTGTAACGGTTTTAGTAAAGCAAACGATCACCGATAACTACCTAGCTATCATGTTGACTTGTAAAGCTTATGTGGTTGATACCAAATATGAAAAGTTATTTGAAACTGATATTACACTGCGTGTAATGGAAGAATTTGCACGTAACGGCATTAGGCCACCAGCAATCGCACTCAAAAGTACCGATGCTTAATTCGTATTTATATTACTGATATAAAAAAACCGAGCACTTAGCTCGGTTTTTTCTTATGGGGATGTAATTACTTACGACGCCATGTTGTGCCTTGTGCACCATCTTCTAAAATAATGCCCATTGCTAATAACTTATCACGAGCGTCATCTGCTGCAGCCCAATCTTTTGCTGCACGCGCATCGAGACGTTGTTGAATCAATGCTTCAATTTCAGCCACATTATCATCTTCACCAGCACCACCTTGTAGGAAAGCTTCAGGCTCTTGAGATAGAAGACCAAGTACATCAGCAAGCTCACGCATACGTGCACCTAATGCAGAAGCCGTAGCAACATCATCTGTTTTCAAACGGTTAATTTCACGCGCCATATCAAACAGTACTGAATAAGCTTCAGGTGTATTAAAGTCATCATCCATCGCTTCTTTAAAGCGAGTAACGAACTCTTCACCGCCAGCCGCTTCAACTGATGTGTCTAAACCACGAAGCGACGTGTATAGACGCTCAAGTGCAGAACGCGCTTGTTTCAAGTTATCTTCGCTGTAGTTTAGCTGGCTACGGTAGTGACCAGACATTAGGAAGTAACGTACCGTTTCAGGATCGTAGTGGTTTAATACATCACGAATCGTGAAGAAGTTACCTAATGACTTAGACATCTTCTCGCGGTCAACCATTACCATGCCACTGTGCATCCAAGTATTTACATACTGGGTATCATGTGCACAGCAAGATTGCGCGATTTCGTTTTCATGGTGTGGGAACTGAAGATCTGAACCACCACCGTGAATATCAAAGTGATCGCCTAAGATTGCAGAGTTCATTGCTGAACATTCAATGTGCCAACCTGGACGACCTGGGCCCCATGGCGATTCCCACGTAGGTTCACCTGGTTTAGACATTTTCCATAAAACGAAATCTAGCGGGCTACGTTTTGCCATATCAATATCAACACGCGCACCTGCTTGAAGTTGGTCAAGATCTTGCTTAGATAAACGACCGTAATCTTCATACTTGCTCACTTCAAACATGACATCGCCATTAGAAGCAACATAAGCAAAACCACGTTCAATTAATCGCTCACAAAGCGCGATAATTTCTGCGATAAACTGTGTCGCACGTGGTTCAACGTCTGGACGTTTCATACCTAACGCATCAAAATCCGCATGCATTTCACCGATCAAACGCTCAGTTAATGAATCACAACTTTCGCCATTTTCAGCGGCACGCTTAATGATTTTATCGTCGATATCAGTGATATTACGAACAAATGTTAAATCATAACCAGAATAGCGCAGGTAACGAGAAACCACGTCAAAAGATACAAACGTACGACCGTGTCCGATGTGACACAAATCGTAGATCGTTACTCCACAGACGTACATGCCTACTTTGCCAGGCTGGATTGGGGTGAATGCCTCTTTCTGTCGTGTGAGCGAGTTATAGATCTTTAACATGTCTCTTCATTACTCATAGTAGTAGGATTACAAATTCGAAGGGTAATTACACCTTTTATGCCTTTTGTTGGCAAGGAAAATCCTTTAATGAATGCTATTTTAACCATTAGCCACCGATTAATCGGGTAATGTTTGTCTGAGCAGGCTATGGTAAGTTAATATTCAAGACTTAAAGAAAAATACTCCATTAAAGGAAAAGATCATGATTACCCTTCACACAAATTTTGGTGACATCAAAATTAACCTATTCGAAGACAAAGCACCTCAAACGTGTGCAAACTTCCTTCAATACTGCCGTGATGGTTTCTACAACGGTACTATTTTCCACCGTGTTATTGATGGTTTCATGGTTCAAGGTGGCGGCATGCTTCCTGGTATGGAAGAGAAAGAAACTCGCGCTCCAATTCAAAACGAAGCAAACAATGGCCTAAGCAACAAGACAGGCACACTTGCAATGGCGCGTACTAACGCTCCTCACTCTGCTAGCTCTCAGTTCTTCATTAACGTAAAAGACAACAACTTCCTTGATTTTACTGGTGAAAACATGAGCGGTTGGGGCTACTGTGTATTTGCTGCAGTGGTTGAAGGTATGGATGTAGTTAACAAGATTAAGGCTGTGAAAACAGGCCGTCACGGTTACCACTCTGATGTACCCGTTGAAGATGTTGTTATCGAAAGCGTAACTATCGAAGAATAAGTCTTCATTGATATTAAGGGTGGCATTAGCCGCCCTTTTTCTATTATGACAACACTATTTATTTCAGATCTGCACTTAAGTGCTGAGCGTCCCGATATGACAGCATGTTTTTTGCGATTTATGGCAGAAGACACAAAAGATATTGACGCCTTATACGTGCTCGGGGATTTGTTTGAAATGTGGATTGGTGATGATGAAGACTCGCCTTTTTTACAACAAATCAAACAGGCCTTTAAAGCCCTCACTGACTCGGGGATTCCTTGCTATTTTATCCATGGTAATCGCGACTTTTTAATTGGTAAACGTTTTAGCCAACAAACGGGGGTTCAGTTACTTCCTGAACATTGCATTGTTGAGCTGTACGGAAAACCAACCTTAATCCTCCATGGTGACACTTTATGCATAGAAGACGAAGCGTATCAACGTTACCGTAAAAAAGTGCATAACAAGTTTATTCAATGGTTATTCTTCCGCATTCCTCTTTCTCGTCGTATTAAAATTGGTGAGAAGTTTAGAAGTAATAGTAGTAAAAATAATCAGATGAAGAGCCAATCCATCATGGACGTCACACAAAGTGAAGTGGTGCGATTGATGCAAGCTTTCCATGTTGATCAAATGATCCATGGTCACACCCATCGACCAGATATTCATTCACTCACTATTGATAATAAGCCAGCCTCACGTATTGTCCTCGGTGATTGGTATGAACATGGTTCGGTATTAGTCGTTACGCCTGATGGTTATCAGCTAGAAACCCGTAATTTTGATACTAATCAGCAGCAATAAAAAAGGTACGCACTGCGTACCTTTCTTTTTATGCGATCTTTTCTTCAACATTGACTTGCTTGAGCTGTTTTCGATCAGCTGCCCAAGAACGATACATCGTCAAAGAGGTATAGAAGACAACCCCACAAACAAGCCAAGCCAATACCTTCATATCTAGCGATTTCACTAAATAGGCTGCAATCACCACACCGATAGGCCCTGTTATTGCAACCGCCACTGACGCTCGACTATTAATTTTGTCTCGACGTAAGAAACCACCAGCAGAAAAGAAGCCTAAAAATCCACATGAGCACATCATCACAGGGAACGCAGCAAGCGGATTCATACCTAGCATGTAGATCATCGTCATACATGGTGCGTATAAACCAATACCTACCGTCATTAATGCGCCAAATAAGAAGTTACCAGCAATACCGACTGCCAACTTCCATCCTGTTAAGCCTAAACTGGTTCCGCCAAGAGGGAATAGCTTTAACTGACCCGCAAGCATTAAGCCCGCCACCACCAACAAAGCACCACTCATCACAATACGTATAAGTTGGCGATCCCAATTAGAAACTAAACGCGAACCGACGGTTGCCCCTAAACACGCTGAAACAACAAGACTTAATAAGGTAACTGCATCCACATTTACCGCAGTAAGAAAAATAAGTGCTTGTACGACCGTGGCTAACACCGCTTGGCAATTCAATGTTCCGGGAAGAACTTGATCATCAATAAGCTTAAATTGTTTATAACCTGCTGTCATAATAGCGAAACTTCCAACACCAAGAGTGTCACAGAAGTTTGCAAAACCACCAATCAAGGCGACGGGAATAATACGTGTATTTGCTTCCTGCTTTCGGTTTCTTCGCCAAGCTCTAATAAGCATCACAATAAAAACACTACCACCAACAAGCAATCCCGCTTGTATCAAGGCAAATATAGACATAACTAGTACAAATACGATTTGATAGAAAATTTAAAAGGTAGATCAAACAATTCACGACAAGAGTGAATGTTTAAACACTAATATTATGAACTCAAAACAGATCTTACACCATTTTCATTATTTATAATGGTTTTATGTGCTAATATATTTATAAGGTTTGATTATTTTAACCATCTGTAAACGTGATGTGCTTGTCGCTTCAATATTTTATTTAAATAGTGTTAAAAACATCACTTTGTGAAATATATAAATTTGATATGATCTAACTAATAACAACAATACTAAAACGATTTTATTTTTTTGGACTTTTCTGTAGATTTCAATGTTCTCATATATTGCTCGACAACCCATTTTAAACAGAAATAAGCAAACTATTGGCTACGAACTTTTATTTAGGGATGGCCCAGATAACTGCTTTCCAAATATTGGTGATGAGCAAGCTACAAACCGTCTGCTTAACGATAACTTTTTCAGTTCTGCTGGAGAAGCGCAATTAACATCAGGCAAACGCGCATTTGTTAATTTCCCTTATAGTTCAATAATATCAGGTACACCTCTTCTTTTCCCAAAACAAAGTTTCATCATCGAAATTCTTGAAAACTGTGAACCAACTGACGAGCTTTTTGAAGCTATAAAGAAACTTCATCAAAAAGGCTACACACTCGCACTTGATGATTTTATCCCTAATAAACAATGGACTCGCTTTTTTCCCTATATCCATATTATTAAATTCGATATTCGTCTTATCAGTATTGAAAAAGCCGCACGATTTATTCAATTCTATAAAGAAAAAACAAAACTACGTTTCTTAGCCGAAAAAGTAGAAACCCAAGAAGAATACCAACAAGCTTATGATGCGGGCTTTGATCTTTTCCAAGGCTTCTTTTTCAGCAAGCCAGAAATGATCCAACGAAAGTCATTAAAACCCTCATCTTTAACAACATTACGTTTGTTTAAAGAAATTTGTGTTACTGATGTTGATTTTGACAAAATTGAAGAAATTATTGCTACTGATTTAACCTTATCGTACAAATTACTTCGTCACGTCAATGCGCTAACATCAACGCGCTCAAAGCCAGTGACCTCTTTTAAACAAGCGTTAATTTTTCTTGGTGAAGATCAACTACGACGTTTTGTCACATTTGTCGCAACCTCGCATGCGGTTGAAAATAAACCTCAATCTCTTTATAACTTATCACTCCAACGTGCACATTTTTGTGAGCAGTTATATCGGACCCGAGTACCCAAAGATAATGGTAACCAAGCCTTTCTTACTGGGTTATTTTCCTTATTAGACTCTTTGCTTGATCAACCATTAGAAGAGTTGATAGAGCTCCTCCCTTTAAGCGAGCAAGTTAAGTTAGCGTTAACTAAACGTGCCGGTCCTTTAGGCGCAATACTAAACTTAACAGATGCTTACGATCAGGCAAATTGGCCATTAGTTAAAAAATACAGTGCGGCATTGAAAATCAATGAATCAAGCATTGCAGACTACTATTTAGAATCAGTAAAATGGTCTACTGAATATGAGCAATCCTCGGCTAAATAAACATGTCTAAACACACATCAATGTGTCCTTGTGGAAGTAATAAGCCCCTTATTGAGTGCTGTAAACCTATCCATCTTGATCATTCAAAAGCAAAACACCCAGAACAACTGATGCGTGCACGTTACAGTGCTCATGTGCTTGGGTTAGTTGATTTTGTCGTTCAAACTTATCACTCTAGTTGTGAAGCAGAACAGCACCGCAATGCCATTGCAGAATCAGTACACTTAACATGGTTAGGGTTAGATGTTCTAAACAGTGAAATCGCTGAAAGTGGCGAAGGTTTTGTTGA
Source organism: Photobacterium sp. GB-36 (assembly GCF_003026135.1). Lineage (NCBI taxonomy): Bacteria > Pseudomonadati > Pseudomonadota > Gammaproteobacteria > Vibrionales > Vibrionaceae > Photobacterium > Photobacterium sp. GB-36. The sequence continues at coordinate 41,538 of NZ_PYNY01000003.1, forward strand.
ATTTAAAGCCATGTACAAAGAAGCAGGCAATGAATATATCCTGCAAGAACGTTCACGTTTTTTACAGCAAGAAAAAGATAATAAGTTATGTTGGTTTTACATTGATGGTGAATACCCAGAACCACCACCAGTAGAGCAAACAGCTCCACCAGCTCCCGTTAAAAGTGAGAAAACTGTCGGTCGTAACGACCCTTGCTTATGCGGAAGCGGTAAGAAATATAAAAAATGTTGTGGTTAATACAGCGTTAACATTCTTCTCACTGAAACCGATCTTAGCGTCGGTTTTCTTATTTAAGTATGCTATTCACACAAAACTATGTACTGAACCAATAACTTACCTTGCTCTTACTTCTTTCGACATAATTAATTTAACCACCTAAAACTCAATAAGTTAGGAAACTTATTCTTACAATTGCGACAACGCCGAAACTATTTTCGAAAAGAAAAATAAATAAGATAAAAGGTTAAAAATAATGTTGCATTATCTAACACTCTTAGTTAGTGTGGGTAACAAGAAAGTAACACTATTATTTATTAACGAGATTTATTATGCGTATCCAAATGACTAACAATCATATTCATCACCATCCTGACTAGTCTTTCGGGAGGATACGCCTCACCCTGGAAGACAACATACTCTTCCAGTGGTCACAAGGAATAATCAAATTCAGACCCTCGGAAGATACAAGCTTCCGAGGGTTTTTTAATACCAGATTTTGAATTAAGTGAATTAGGACAGGGAAATGACTATGCAAACACAACGATTACGCATTGCGATTCAGAAAAAAGGCCGTCTAAGTAAAGAGTGTCAAACACTGCTTAAACGCTGTGGTGTGAAATTTAACATGGTAGGCGAACGTCTTGTTGTTCACGCTGAAAACATGCCTATAGACTTGCTACTTGTTCGTGATGACGACATTCCTGGTCTGATCATGGATGGTGTAGTTGATTTAGGTGTGATTGGTGAAAATGAACTTGAAGAAGTTGGCCTTGAACGTGCTGCTCGCGGTGAACCATCAGATTATATAAAACTACGCCGCCTAGATTTTGGTGGTTGCCGCCTTTCTATCGCAATTGATAAAGATGCTAAGTACAACGGTCCTCAAGATTTAAACGGCAAACGTATTGCAACGACTTATCCGCAATTAGTTAAACGCTATATGGATGAACTGGGCGTTAAATTTAGCACTTGTATGCTAAACGGCTCTGTTGAAGTTGCTCCACGAGCTGGGCTTGCTGACGCCATCTGTGATTTAGTTTCGACTGGTGCGACACTTGAAGCGAATGGTCTTAAAGAAGCAGAAGTGATCCTGCGTTCAAAAGCGGTACTGATCCAATCAACGCAGACACTCGATGCAGAAAAACAAGCATTAATTGAACGCTTACTGACCCGTATGCAAGGTGTGATCCAAGCAAAAGAATCAAAATACATCATGCTACATGCGCCAACTGATCGTCTAGAGCAAATTAAACTGCTACTACCTGGCGCTGAAGATCCAACGGTACTTCCTCTTGCTGAAGACAAATCTCGTGTTGCTATCCATTTAGTGAGTTCTGAAAACCTATTCTGGGAAACAATGGAACAACTAAAAGAATTAGGCGCAAGCTCTATTCTAGTATTGCCAATCGAGAAAATGATGGAGTAATCGATGAAGACAGTTGTATGGCAATCCTTAAGTGAAAGTCAGCGAGAAAATCTTCTTGCTCGACCAGCCGTAAATAATGGCGCTAATATTAGCGCTATTGTTTCTGGCATTATTAGCGATGTCCGTGAACGTGGTGATGAAGCTTTACTGGAACTGACAGAAAAATTTGATGGTATTCGTCCAGCATCCATCAAAGTCAGTGACACAGAAATCGACGATGCATGTGCTCGATTAAGTACAGAGATGAAAGAAGCGCTACAGCAAGCTTTTAACAATATCAGTACCTTCCATAAAGCACAGAAGCAACCGACACTTCGTGTAGAAACACAGCCAGGTATCATCTGTGAGCAAATGACACGCCCTGTTAATTCAGTCGGTTTGTATATTCCAGGAGGCAGTGCACCACTACCATCAACCGTATTAATGCTCGGCGTGCCCGCTAAAATAGCAGGTTGCCAAAAAGTGGTGCTGTGCTCTCCACCGCCTATTGCAGATGAAATCTTATACGTTGCCAAATTATGTGGCATCGATGATGTTTACAACGTCGGTGGTTCACAAGCCGTTGCGGCAATGGCCTACGGCAGCGAAACCGTCACTAAAGTCGATAAGATTTTTGGCCCAGGCAATGCCTTTGTAACAGAAGCTAAACGTCAAGTAAGTAATGATTTCCGTGGTGCTGCTATTGATATGCCAGCAGGCCCTTCTGAAGTATTAGTGATTGCTGATAGCAGCGCAGATCCTGACTTTATCGCTGCTGACTTACTTAGCCAAGCAGAGCATGGCCCTGATTCTCAAGTCATTTTGGTTACGCCTGATCCAGTGATTGCTGATAAAACAGCAGATGCTATTCAACGTCAACTAGCTCAATTATCACGTGCAGATATTGCTAAAGAAGCATTAGGCTCAAGCCTATTAATTGTCGCTGAAACATTACCGCAGTGTATTGCGATTTCTAACAACTATGGGCCTGAGCACTTAATTGTTCAAACCCGTACGCCACGTGATTTAGTGCCATTACTTGACAATGCTGGCTCTATTTTCTTAGGTAACTGGTCACCTGAATCTGTTGGTGATTATGCATCTGGTACTAACCACGTATTACCAACCTATGGTTATACACGGACTTATTCAAGTTTAGGCTTGGCTGACTTTTCTAAGCGTATGACAGTACAAGAGCTGTCTGCGGATGGCCTACTGGGGTTAGCAAAAACAGTAACCACGATTGCCGATGCTGAAGGTCTTGATGCCCACAAACGTGCAGTAACAATCCGTGTTGAAAAATTAACGGCTAAGCGTGAGGGATAAATCATGACGATGGCAAGACTAGCACGTAAAACAGTACGTGAATTAACCCCTTACCAATCAGCCCGTCGATTAGGCGGCAACGGAGATATTTGGTTAAACGCCAACGAATCGCCGTTTGATAACGAGTACAGCATTAGTCTTGCTCGATTAAACCGTTACAGCGAATGTCAGCCACCAGCATTAATCAATGCCTACGCAGACTATGCCAATGTAAAACCCGAGCAAGTGTTAACCTCACGTGGTGCCGATGAAGGTATCGAACTTCTGATCCGCGCTTTTTGTGAGCCAAACCAAGACAGTATTTTATATTGTCCACCGACGTATGGCATGTATGCCATCAGTGCTGAAACTTACGATGTAAATGCGAAAGTTATTCCGCTCACAAGCAAGTGGCAATTAGATTTAGAGGCCATTTCACAAAACCTTGATGGCGTAAAAATAGTTTTCGTTTGTAGCCCGAATAACCCGACAGGTAACTTGTTAGCACGTAAAGACATTGAAGCCCTGCTCGATATGACAGTAAACTCAGCCCTAGTCGTTGTTGATGAAGCCTATATCGATTTCTGCTTAGAAGAAAGCGCCAGCGATTTACTGTCAAGCTACCCTAATTTAGTCATTCTTCGTACGTTATCAAAAGCGTTTGCACTAGCGGGTTTGCGCTGTGGCTTTACCATTGCTAACAGCGATATTATCGATGTTTTGCTTAAAGTGATTGCCCCCTACCCCGTACCTGTACCTGTCACTGAAATTGCAGTCCAAGCCCTATCGGAAGCAGGTCGAGCACGAACAAAATTCCAAGTGCTTGATATCAGTGCTAACCGCGCTTACTTACAAGCGGGTTTAAGCATGTTAGATGGCGTAACCGTATTTGATGGCTACGGTAATTACCTACTGGTTGAATTCCCTAATGCAGATCAACTCTTTAAAGCATTATGGGATAACGGCATTATTTTACGCCGCTCTCCGATTGAAAACTGTATTCGAATCAGTGTAGGTAACCGCGATGAGTGTGAGAAAACTCTCGCCTTTATTCGTAGCCAATTAGAACAACAATAAGGACATTGATTGTGAGCAAGGAAAAGATTTTATTTATTGACCGTGACGGCACCTTAATTGTTGAGCCGCCAGTAGACTTTCAAGTAGACCGTTTAGACAAACTTAAATTTGAACCGAATGTGATTCCTGCCCTACTTGCTTTGCAAAACGCAGGCTACAAACTAGTGATGGTGACAAACCAAGATGGTTTAGGTACAGATAGCTACCCACAGGCAGATTTTGATGCGCCACATAACATGATGATGGAAATCTTCGAATCACAAGGTGTAGTATTTAGCGATGTGCTGATCTGTCCTCACTTTGATAACGAAGGTTGTAGCTGCCGTAAGCCTAAACTTGGACTGGTCAAAGAGTACCTTCAACAAGGTCGCGTCGACTTTGAAACCTCTGCAGTCATTGGTGATCGGATTACCGATCTACAGCTTGCTGAAAATATGGCAATTCGTGGTATACAGTACAACCCTGAAACCATGAATTGGATGCAGATATTAACGGATTTAACCACCCAACCTCGCATTGCTGAAGTAGTACGAACCACCAAAGAAACTGACATTCGCGTTAAAGTGAATTTAGATCAAACGGGCGGTAATACGATTTCAACTGGCCTTGGCTTTTTTGATCACATGTTAGATCAAATCGCCACGCACGGCGGTTTTCAAATGACCTTAACCGTTGATGGTGATTTACACATCGATGATCACCACAGTGTTGAAGATGCTGCACTTGCGTTAGGCGAAGCGTTGAAAAAAGCCTTAGGTGATAAACGTGGAATTGGCCGCTTTGGCTTTAGCCTACCGATGGATGAGTGTTTAGCACAATGCGCGTTAGATCTCTCTGGTCGTCCGTATTTAAAATTTGAAGCACAATTTAGTCGTGATCAAGTCGGTGATTTATCAACGGAAATGGTGCCGCACTTCTTCCGATCTTTAACTGATACGCTCGCTTGTACTCTGCACTTATCATCATCAGGTAATAACGACCACCACATTGTTGAAAGCCTATTTAAAGCTTTCGGGCGCACATTACGCCAAGCGATTAAAGTAGAAGGTAACGAGCTACCAAGCAGTAAAGGAGTGTTGTAATGACAACAACCAATACTCAGCAGCGCGTCGTCATTATTGATACCGGCTGTGCCAATGTCTCTTCTGTTCGCTTTGCTATTGAACGTCTTGGCTATCAAGTAGAAGTCAGCAAAGATCCAGCAGTTGTACTTGCTGCCGATAAACTTTTTCTTCCGGGTGTCGGTACCGCCAGTGAAGCAATGCAGAACCTACAACAGCGTGATTTAGTTGGCTTAGTCAAGCAAGTGACTAAGCCATTATTAGGTATCTGTTTAGGTATGCAATTACTGGGTAAAGCGTCGCAAGAGCACGGGCAAAATGGCAGTGAAATTATTCCCTGCTTAGATTTGTGTAATGCTTCTGTAGAGAAAATCCAAGCAGAGGGGTTACCGCTGCCACATATGGGCTGGAACACCATTACACCGGAAGATAATCACCCACTATTTAAAGGTATTCCTGCGGGAAGCTATTTTTATTTCGTTCATAGTTACGCCATGCCTGTATTTGATCATACCGCGCAGCAAGGTGGCAAAACCATCGCCAGCGCGCAATATGGTCAAAGCTTTACCGCAGCAGTGCAAAATGGCAATTACTACGGGGTGCAATTTCACCCAGAGCGTTCAAGTAAAGCTGGCGCGAAACTCATTCAAAACTTCCTCGAACTATAACGATAACAAAAGGACTTGTTATGATTATTCCAGCATTAGATCTGATTGAAGGCCAAGTCGTTCGTCTATTCCAAGGCGACTATGGTCAAGTGACAGAATACAAAGTCGATCCCGCAGAGCAATTTAATCTTTACCACCAAGCTGGCGCTAACTGGCTACATTTGGTTGATTTAACGGGCGCAAAAGATACGCAAGCGCGTCAGTTATCTTTAATTGAAAAACTACTCAAAAGCACACCAGCCAATGTACAAATTGGTGGTGGCGTACGCACCGAGCAAGACGTCGCAGATCTGTTAAACGCTGGTGCTAAACGTGTGGTAATTGGTTCTACCGCCGTTAAACAACCAGAAATGGTAAAAGGTTGGATGGAAAAATACGGTGCTGAACACATCGTATTGGCTCTGGATATCAACATTGATGACAACGGTAACCGCATTGTCGCTGTCTCTGGTTGGCAAGAAGATTCAGGCGTTACTATTGAGGCGCTATTAGAAAATTTCTTAAAAGTGGGTTTAAAGCACGTGCTGTGTACTGACATTTCTCGCGATGGCACATTGGCTGGTTCAAATGTCGAACTGTATGTCGATCTTTGTCGCCAGTACCCGCAAGTACAATTTCAATCATCTGGTGGCATTGGCTCGCTTGATGATATTGCAGCATTAAAAGGCTCAGGTGTGGCTGGCGTTATTGTCGGTCGCGCCCTACTTGATGGTAAGTTTACTGCCGATCAAGCCTTTACATGCTGGAACAATTAAGGAGACCGCAATGTTAGCTAAACGTATTATTCCTTGTTTAGACGTACGTGATGGTCAAGTTGTAAAAGGTGTCCAATTTCGTAACCACGAAATCATTGGCGACATTGTACCACTGGCAAAACGTTACGCTGAAGAAGGCGCAGATGAATTGGTTTTCTACGATATTACCGCATCAAGTGACGGTCGTGTTGTTGATAAAAGCTGGGTATCTCGCGTTGCAGAAGTGATTGATATTCCATTCTGTGTCGCAGGTGGGATTAAATCTGCTGACGATGCGAGCCGTATTCTTCAATTTGGTGCAGATAAAGTCTCTATCAATTCACCAGCGCTGGCAGATCCAACATTAATCACCACATTGGCGGATAAGTTCGGTGTGCAATGTATCGTTGTCGGTATTGATTCCTATTTTGACGCTGAAACAGGTCAATATCAGGTATACCAATTTACTGGTGATGAAAAGCGTACCAAAGCTACCCAATGGCAAACACGTGATTGGGTTGAAGAAGTTCAACGTCGTGGCGCGGGTGAAATCGTACTGAACATGATGAACCAAGATGGCGTACGTAATGGTTACGACTTAGAGCAACTCAACATGGTACGCAGTGTATGTGACGTGCCTTTAATTGCTTCTGGTGGTGCGGGTGAAATGCAGCACTTTAGCGATGCCTTTAAGCTTGCGAATGTAGACGGCGCCTTAGCTGCCTCTGTTTTCCATAAACAAATCATCAACATTGGTGAGTTAAAGCAATTTCTGAAAACGCAAAATGTGGAGATCCGACTATGAGTTTATTAACCAAAATCAATTGGGAAAAAGTAGCCGGACTGATCCCTGCTATTGTTCAAGATAATGCCAGTGGTCAAGTGCTAATGCTTGGCTACATGAACGAAGATGCGCTTCAAAAGACACTTGATACTAAACAAGTCACTTTCTGGTCTCGCACCAAAGAGCGCCTGTGGACGAAAGGTGAAACATCAGGCAATGTACTGCAACTTAAAAGTATTCAGCTTGATTGTGACCAAGACACCTTATTAGTACACGTCGATCCAATTGGTCCAACGTGCCACTTAAACACGACCACCTGTTTTGATTCTGATGAAAGTGATGCTCAGCCACCGTCACTGGTTTTCCTTCATCAACTTGAGCAGCTCTTGGCGAGTCGTAAAGGTGCAGATCCTGAGTCTTCCTACACAGCTAGCCTCTACGCCCGTGGCACCAAGCGTATATCGCAAAAAGTGGGCGAAGAAGGTGTTGAAGTCGCGCTTGCGGCAACGTCGGGTGACAAAGCGGAATTAGTATGTGAATCAGCGGATTTGATCTATCACCTGCTTGTACTACTTCAAGATCAAGGTTTATCACTGTCAGATGTGACGAATAAACTGCAAGAGCGTCATAATAAGAAATAATTCAATCGTCAGTTACGATGAAAAAGCCAGCCAAATAAGCTGGCTTTTTGTTTCGCAATAATTACGTATTACTGGATAAGATAAAGAGGACTATCCCTATTATCATTAAATAATTAACGACCTAATGCCTCTTTATAATGTAATCGACATACTGATACGTAACGTGCGTTGCCACCAATTTCAACTTGTTCACCATCAGCAATAGCACGACCGGTTTCATCTTGACGGATCACCATGTTTGCTTTGCGACCACAGTGACAAATTGTTTTTAATTCAACTAACTTATCCGCCCACGATAATAAGTAACGACTCCCTTCAAAAAGTTCACCTAAGAAGTCTGTACGTAAGCCGTAACATAAAACCGGAATATCGAGTTTATCGACCACTTCCGTTAATTGATACACCTGCGCTTTAGATAAGAACTGGCATTCATCAATTAATACGCAATCAATTTTACCTTTATCTGATAACGCTTTTAATCGTTCGAATAAATCATCTTCTGCATTAAATAACTCAGCCTCTTCTTCTAAACCAATACGAGAGCTGACTTTACCCACACCAAAGCGATCATCAATCGCAGCAGTAAAAATAACGGGGGTCATTCCTCTTTCGCGATAATTAAACGAGGATTGCAATAATGTGGTCGATTTCCCTGCATTCATTGCAGAGTAATAGAAATACATTTGGGCCATGAGGATTCCCTAGTAATACGATTGGTTTAAAAAAACTGCGCCGATGCTACAGAAATTCACTCACAATGAAAAGTGATAGACTTAACAAGTACACATTAGTTACAAAAAAGCCCATACTCTTTTTCATGAAAAGTGTATGGGCTTAAAAGAACAGAGATAAAATCAGCTTTTTACTGTTGGGACATAAGTACGCCGTGATAACCAAGCAAACAACACACAAACCATAATAAAAGTAATTATAGCCGCGATGAAGGCTACGGGTAATGAGTCAGTCATACCTAGCACAAGGAAGCCAATAGTAGAAACAAAGGCGACAGAAACTGCGTAAGGAAGTTGCGTTGCGACATGATCAATATGATGGCAACGTGCCCCCGTTGAAGACAATATTGTAGTATCTGAAATCGGTGAACAGTGATCACCAAATACAGAGCCTGCTAATACTCCCGCTAGCATTGGTAACATCAAGGTAATATCGGTTGCCCCAGCTAAATCACCAGCTATAGGTAACATAATGCCAAACGTGCCCCACGACGTACCTGTAGAAAATGCCATCACGCCTGATAATAAAAATAAGATCATCGGTAATAACATAGGGTTAATATTCCCTTGTACAAGGGTTGATAAATATTGACCCGTTTTCATATCACCAATAACGCTACCAATACTCCACGCGAATAATAAAATTAAAATCGCACCAAACATGGATTTAGCACCAATCCATAATGTGCGAATAACTTCATTAAATGCAATACGCTGGCGAATGACTGGAATAATCGCAGCAACTAAGCCAAATAAACCACCAAGACAAAGTGACTTACCGACATCAGTATTTTCAAACGCACCTAGCAGAGCAAAAGATTTACCATCTGCTGCTAATGCTTGATAGCCTGTAAAAATCATAAAAAAGAACGTGGCAAATATTAAAATAACAATCGGCCAAATTAAATCGCCAACTTTACCTTTCGTACTTTCAACAATTTCTAATTCGTCAGTTAAATCTTTTGCTTGTTCATCAACATCACCGCCTTCATCAAAACCACGGCCATGCATTGCTGCCATCTCATGTTTTTTCATTGGTCCAATATCCCATTGGAACCAAGACACAACAAAAACCATAGCTAAAGCAAAAATAGCATAGAAGTTCATTGGCGCTAGCGTTAAAAAGGCACTTAAAGGTGTATATTCTGTTACTCCATGCGTAACTAAAATACCGCCAATTAACGTAATTATATACGCACCCCAACTCGATGCCGGCATTAGAACGCACATTGGAGCGGCTGTTGAATCCAATATATAAGCCAATTTAGAACGAGATACATAATAGCGATCCGTTACGGGACGAGCGATAGAACCCACCGCTAAACTATTAAAGTAATCATCAACAAAAATAAACACACCTAAAAAAGCAGCAAGCAGTTTCGCGCCCCTTTTTGTTTTAATTTTTGTTTGTGCCCATGCAGCGAATGCACGAGTACCACCAGACAATGTTAACAATGCTGTCGTCATGCCTAATATAATGAGGAATAAAACAATACTCATATTCCAGGTATTAATACCACCATCAGATATGAATAAGTTTTGTATAGTGCCTCCTAAATAAGAAGCTGAATGGTTAAATGAAAAGTCATTTAAGTAAAGTGCTCCTAATACGATACCCGCACCAAGAGAAACTAACACACGCCGAGAAAGTATCGCTAACCCTAACGCAACAATAGGAGGAATAATGGATACTAATGAATGGGAGTAATCTACTAAATTCATGATCTCAAAGACAACCGAATTAGGTTGGAGATCTACTGGATAACATGGCGGTTAACCATATTTGAAGAACGTCTTGGCTCTTCTCTTTTCACAGTAGCGCTCCATAGTGAATATGATTATATACTATGGCAGTGTTGCACTTATTCAATACAACCCCAGAAAAAGGATTTGACGTCACTCTTACTTCGGCATTAGCTCCTTTCATTAACCGTCATTGGTTTCACCCTCTTGTTAATTACTATTAGATAACGCGCCTCTACCTTACATCAAGGTTGCGATTATTCTACGTAATGTTTCATTATTTGCAACAACATCACATGAAACATTTAACAACAGAACAAATAACATTGCTTTATAAATATAATCTTATCTAAGTATAGCTTCACCCATTAAATATTATGAACCTACGAGCAGATATGTTTCATTTTGTAACCATTTAAACATCTATTAAGCATAAATCCGATATTCGTATTTTTATAAAAATACGAATATCGGATTTATTAACAATTAACAATAAAGAATGTTTAAAGTGTTTTGACATAATGAATAAAAGCATTACTATTGTAATAAATGATTCGACACTGCTATTATTATTTACAGTTAGTTAAAAATAACAGGAAATATAAAAATGTCTGATGCAATGAAAGCACTTTTAAACCTTCGTAGTCTTCGTGCACTTTCTCGTGAATATACTTTAGAGCAACTAGAAGAAGCTTTAGAGAAATTAACTACCGTTGTTCAAGAACGTGCTGAAGCTGAAGAAGAAGAACAAGCAAAAGAAAATGAGCGTAATGAAAAACTAGCTCAATACCGTGAAATGCTATTAGCTGATGGTATCGACCCTGAAGAATTGTTAGCAAGCCTTTCAAAAGCACCAAAAGCAAAACGTGCTGCACGTCCAGCTAAATATAAATTCATCGATGAAAACGGTGAAGAAAAAACGTGGACAGGCCAAGGCCGTACACCAAGCGCGCTTAAGCAAGCACTTGAAAATGGTAAATCTTTAGAAGAATTTGAAATCTAATTTCATTTCCTACCATATATTTAGAAAGCTCAACTTAGTTGGGCTTTTTTTATACTGTCATGAACCAAGAATTATAGACATCAATCTAAACAACGCTGTTTTCGAATTGCTTAAAGATATGTCTAGGCAAATATTTATTCGCTTTTAAATATAGAAAACACATATCAAAATAAAAAGCCAGGCAGTAGTGCCTGACTTTCAATACAGATAACCTTTTATTATTGGTTATAGCTATTAGATACGATCAGCAAGATGGCTGACAGCTAAAGCAAAATAATGAGAACGATTCCATTTCATTAATGTTTGGTAATTACCATAAACAAGGTAAGCACGCCCATGTTCGTCATCAGGTTGAATTAACCATGCATCAATGTCTTCTTTGGGTAAATTCCCACCACTCATAGTACGAACACCGAGTGTTTGCCATTGTGCTAGTGTTTTGGTTTTTTCTACACCCGTACCTTTTAAATCGGCCGATAATGATGATGGGATCTTAACTTGACGTCCCCAAGTATATTTATCATTCCAACCTGATTTTTTTAGGTAATTCGCTGCAGATGCAAAAACATCCGCTTTAGTATTCCAAATATCAGCTTTACCATCATTATTACCATCAACCGCAAAGGTTAAATAAGATGTTGGCATAAATTGGCATTGACCCATCGCCCCTGCCCATGATCCTTTCATCTCATCAATCGTAATATGTCCTTCTTGAAGGATTTGTAATGCCGCCATCACTTGTTTACGAAATAAAGCTTCACGACGACCTTCATAAGCCAACGTGGTTAATGCTTCAACAACATGGTAATTACCTTGTAATTTACCAAAGTTACTTTCAACTCCCCACAACGCAACAATAAAACGTGGCTGTACGCCGTATTCTTTACCTATCCGATCTAATGTTGTTTTATTCTCTTGATATAAACGACGTGCTTGTTTTACTTTCCAGTCAGGTACAGCGCGTGGAATATATTGATCTAATGTTAACTTTTTCTCAGGTTGGTTTTTATCTGCCTTTACTGCACGATGAGTAAATGTAATGCCTTTAAAAGCTGAATCGAGAATAGGCTCAGAAATACCATTACTACGCGCTTCTGCTTTTAATTTATTTATATATGCGTTAAACCCTTCATCAGCAGCAAAAGCTGTTGAGGAAATCCCTAGTCCTAAGGCCACAACGGCCGATATAAAACGCTTATGCATAATAACCTTAATTAGCTCTGCCGGCTTTCTCGGCTTTATATTGATCCAATAAATTTGTTACTGGCGGTGGAACTTGAAGATAGAAACCAACGGTCTTTAATGCTTCTTTTACTTTTTCAACATCGGCCAAGGCTAACTTTCTCCCTTCTAACTTTATCACCATAACAAATTGCGGTTTACCAAATGTATTCATTAATACTTCAGGCACATCGGAGAAATCATCTTTCTTATTTACATATAAATATGTGTTATCTTTTTTTAAGCTTTTATAGATTGCACACAACATTTCAATTCACCTATTTGTTAAAGCTTATTCTTTCAGACAGCTATTTTAACGTATCATTCCCCGTTGGTTTATTTTTCCCCCTACAGGATGAGACTTTTGTCTGAATTTCCCATGTCAAAGCAAGGATAACTTGCCCCTAACTGCTCGGGAATATACCATGCTAGTACCTTTGTGATAATCAACAAGAATGGTTAATTTAAACATTAACCATAATAAATACCATGACCAAGACGACTGAACTTAAAGGGAGCTCATTTACGCTCTCTGCGCTTCATTTAATTGATGGTGATATCAAAAAAGCGACCGATCACCTAAAAGAAAAAATTGAACTCGCACCTAATTTCTTTGCATCAGCTCCCGTTGTTATCGATATCTCTAATGCAGGCAAAGATATTAATTTTGAGCAATTAAAACGAGCAATTGTCGACGCGGGCATGATCCCTGTAGGTATCAGCGGTTGTAAAGAACAAGCGTTACAAAATCAAGCAAAATCTGCTGGATTTGCTATTATGAATGCCGCACGCACGGTGAAAGAAAAAACAACAGTAGAATCTACTGAAGCTGAGCCATCTTCTCAGCCAGTTCAAGGCCGAGAGTCTGCACTTATCATTCGCACTCCTGTTCGTTCTGGTCAACAGATTTATGCTAAAAATCGTGACCTTGTCATTCTCAACCATGTGAGTGCGGGCGCTGAAATTATTGCTGATGGTTGCATTCATATTTACGGTACGTTACGTGGTCGAGCATTAGCTGGAGCCAACGGAGACCTAGAAGCGACAATTTTCTGTCAGAACTTGCAATCTGAACTAATTTCAGTTGCAGGAAACTACTGGCTAAGTGATAACATTCAGGATGAGTTCTGGGGCAAGGGTGTTGTAATTTCAATTACTGATAATACGCTTAGCATCGAGCACCTTGCTTTATAAAAGTTTTAATAAGGAATTTAGTAAATGGCACGAATTATCGTTGTTACTTCAGGTAAAGGCGGCGTTGGTAAAACAACCTCAAGCGCAGCCATTGCATCTGGTCTAGCATTATGCGGTAAAAAAACGGCGGTTATCGATTTTGATATTGGTCTACGTAACCTTGATCTCATTATGGGTTGTGAGCGACGTGTCGTTTATGACTTTGTAAACGTTATCAACGGCGAAGCAAATCTGAACCAAGCATTAATTAAAGATAAGCGTGTTGATAACCTTTTTGTTTTACCTGCATCTCAGACTCGTGATAAAGACGCACTCTCTCGTGAAGGCGTTGAGCGTGTTTTAAATGACTTGGATAAAATGAATTTTGATTTCATTATCTGTGATTCTCCAGCAGGTATTGAAACTGGTGCTTTAATGGCACTTTACTTTGCTGATGAAGCGATTGTAACAACGAATCCTGAAGTCTCTTCTGTTCGCGACTCTGATCGTATTTTAGGTATTCTAGATTCTAAGTCTCGCCGAGCAGAAGATGGTAAAGACGCAGTTAAACAACACTTACTACTAACACGCTATAACCCGACACGTGTAACGCAAGGTGAAATGCTAAGCGTTCAAGATGTTGAAGAAATTTTACACATCCCTCTTTTAGGTGTTATTCCTGAAAGCCAAGCTGTGCTAAACGCATCTAACAAGGGTGAGCCCGTTATTTTCGATAAAGAATCTGATGCTGGCATTGCTTATGAAGATACAGTAGCACGCTTATTGGGTGAGGAACGCCCATTTAAATTCTTAGAGGAAGAGAAGAAAGGCTTCCTAAAACGCTTATTTGGAGGCTAACTTTATATGGCACTGCTCGAGTTTTTCCGCCCGAAAAAGACGAAAACAGCGAATGTAGCAAAGGAAAGGTTACAGATTATTGTCGCTGAACGTCGTAGTGCTGGACAACCGGCTCCAGCCTACCTACCCCAGCTAAAACAAGATATTTTAGATGTGATCAGTAAGTACGTTCAAATCGACCCAAATCAAGTGTCTGTGAACCTTGATCATAAAGAGGAAGATTTATCCGTACTCGAACTTAACGTGACGTTACCTGACGAAGAACGTTAATACAGAAAAACCCGCAGATGGCGGGTTTTTTCTTTTAGGACGTAGTAATCAATTAGGCTTTTTCGTCTAATAACTTTAATACACGTTGCTCAAATAAATCACGACGCCAGTTTTTCAACATTTCAGGACGTTTTTCATCTTGACGCTGATACTTCCATGCCCAAGATAATACTTGGTGGATCTGCTTTTTAGAAGCTAAGAACTCAGGCGCTAAACCGGTCTCTTTTTCAACATCTGTTACTACGTCTTTGATGGATTTTACCATCTGCTTATAATGTGGGAAATCAACCAAACGCTCTATTTTCGCGGGATAATCTTGCGCTGCAATACGATCGCAATCATGCACCATTTTCAATAAACGGTTACCGTGACGTTGGATCTCCATTGGCTCAAAATCTGCTTTCTCAAGCTCAGCTCGTGATTTAATATTAAAACGCGCTAATTTCCATAAATGTAATTCTTTGACAATGAAGTTTAATGCGATATCCCGTTTCTGCGCTTCACGTACTCGCCAAGCTGCAACTTTTTGCAAAACAGCAAGTTGCTGTGGGTTTAACTGCCATGCGTTTTTAATATCAAGATACGCTTTTTCTGGATCAACGGGCTTAATACGGCGGTGTATTACAGATAGGCATTCTTGCTGTAATGCTTCCATATAGCCCCGTTCTTCAACCTTAGCTAATAAACTTTCAAACAACGGTTTTAAGTAATAAACATCGGCAGCGGCATAATCGAGTTGTTTTGCCGTTAATGGACGTGCAAGCCAATTGGTACGCGCTTCGCCTTTATCAAGCTCAACACCAACGTATTCTTTCACTAATGCACCAAAGCCCGTTGAAATACCTTGTCCAAGGAAAGCTGCCATTAACTGAGTATCAAACATTGGTGTTGGTAAACAACCGGCATGATGCTGAAATACTTCTAGATCTTCACCACAGGCGTGAAGCACTTTCATCACCGATTGATCACGTAACAATGCCCACAATGGCTCCATGTCTTCCACTTCTAATGGATCAATTAACGATAACTGCTCACCATCGAATAATTGAATCAAACCTAAACGCGGGTATAGCGTACGAGTACGGACAAATTCCGTATCAAGCATAACGGCAGTGTGCGTTCTGGCTGAGTCACAACGCTGTTGTAATTGCTCGGTTGTTGTAATTATCTCGAAGTTCACATGATACCTTTTCGGTGCGGGGCTAAATCATTAACCTTTTTGTAAATTATATTAAGAAAAATGCCGACGTAATGTCGGCATCTATAATATCGCGCAATAGTATGTAATAACACTTTTCAGCAAAAACTGATGGGCTTTTTTACATATTTATTATCGCAAACACTTATTGTTGTGCTTTTTTATCAGACTCTTCACGCAATACGCGACGTAGAATCTTACCTACATTGGTTTTTGGCAAGTCATCCATAAATTCAACAATTTTAGGTATCTTATAACCTGTTAAATGTTGACGACAATGCGCTATCAATTCATCTTTTGTGAGGCTCTGATCGCGTTTCACCACACATATCTTAACCACTTCTCCAGACACTTCATGAGCCTGGCCGATCGCTGCGACTTCAAGCACTTTGTCATGTAGCGCTACAACATCTTCGATTTCATTAGGATAAACGTTAAAACCTGACACTAAGATCATATCTTTCTTACGATCGACAATATGCAAAAAGCCTTCATCATCAAATTTAACGATATCACCCGTCGATAGCCAACCATCTTCTGTTAATACTTCTTTAGTGGCTTCAGGACGCTGCCAGTAACCTTTCATGACTTGAGGACCACGAACTTGTAATTCACCGACTTCGTCGATACCCACAATATTACCTTCATCATCAACCATACGCACTTCAGTTGAAGGGACAGGCAGGCCAATTGAACCGTTATATTGCGTCAAATCATAAGGGTATGCTGCAACCAGTGGTGAACACTCGGTTAAACCGTACCCTTCTAATAAGTAATTACCGGTGATTTTCTGCCACTTTTCAGCAACAGCACGTTGCACCGCCATACCGCCGCCAACAGAAAGACGTAGATTACTAAAATCGAGCTCTTGGAAATCTTCATTGTTGATCAGCGCATTAAATAAGGTGTTCACACCTGTAATTGCTGTAAATTGATAACGTTGAAGCTCTTTGACAAAAGTGGGAATATCACGTGGATTCGTGATCAGTAAGTTCTGACCGCCCATTTCCATTAATAATAAGCAGTTTACTGTCAATGCAAATACATGATAAAGCGGTAAAGCGGTAACAATGAGCTCACGCCCCTCTGTTAGCACAGGACCATATGCACCTTTCGCCTGCATGACATTAGACACCATATTATGATGCGTTAATATTGCACCCTTAGCGACGCCTGTTGTACCACCTGTATATTGAAGAAATGCCATGTCATCGCCAGTAATAAATGGCTTAACATACTGCATACGACGGCCTTTACGCAGTGCGATACGCATTGAAGTCGCATGCGGCAAATGGTACTTAGGCACCATTTTCTTAATGTACTTAACAACAAAGTTAACCAAAGTACCTTTTGGACGAGACAATTGGTCGCCAAGGCTGGTTAAAATTACATTTTTAACACCTGTATTTTTAACAACAGCTT
The DNA here is from genome assembly GCF_003026135.1 of Photobacterium sp. GB-36. Lineage (NCBI taxonomy): Bacteria > Pseudomonadati > Pseudomonadota > Gammaproteobacteria > Vibrionales > Vibrionaceae > Photobacterium > Photobacterium sp. GB-36. Next base: position 59,052 of record NZ_PYNY01000003.1, read on the forward strand.
CAAGGGTATGAGCAAAGTTAGACACGATAACAATGGCTTTTGCACCAGAGTCATTTAATTGGTGCTCTAACTCACGTGGGGTGTATAACGGGTTGACGTTAACCACAACACAACCTGCACGTAAAATACCGAATAGCGCGATAGGATATTGCAGTAAGTTTGGCATCATTACAGCAACACGGTCACCTTTTTGTAGCTTCAATTCATTTTGAAGGTAAGCTGCAAAGGCACGGCTACGCTCTTCCAATTTACGGAAGGTCATAACTTGTCCCATGTTAATGAAAGCAGTTTGATCAGCATATTTACGTACTGATTGTTCAAACATATCAACTAATGATGAATATGCATCCGGATTAATTTCTGCCGGTACATCATTCGGATAGCGGCTAAGCCAAACCTTATCCACTCGCATTCTCCTTATTATTAGACTGCTTTAATACCTATACAGGAATACAGGTAAATACTGTACGTATAAATCAAACAGGCGTTTACATTCAAGTACAGTATACTTAACTTATAATTAACATCTTGCCAAATTAACTGAGTAGAAACTTTGAAGCTACTCATTGAAAAGCGAAGATTAATCTCTCTCGAGGGAAATAAAAGCCCTAATACAATTCGATACTGTATCTGGCTGTTCTAAATGGCAATGATGCCCCCCGTCAATCACTACCTGTGAAAACTGTTGAAGCTTGTATTTATCCTGCGGATCATCACGCAGTTGAGGAAATCCATGACTTCCGACAATCGAATAAATGGGTGCTTCTATTGACGACATAATTGCTTGTGCTTGTTGTTGTGTCATCCGGTAGAGTGATTCACAACGCAGGCGATGGTCATGTCGCCAGTACCACAGCCCATTACGCTTAACCGTTGCTCGCTTCACAACAGGCTCTAAACATGCCATGGGTAAATCATTAACGTTGGCACGTAATTGTAAAGCTTCAGTAAAAGAGCTCATTGCTCTTGCTTTACGACGTTCACTACTTTTACGGTATTGCTGTCGACTTTTAATCCCACGCTTTAACCGCTCAACCGTTTGTTCGGCCTCTTCCACTAATGGCGACAAGCCTTCAATTAATACCAACTTATCTATTGATTGAGGATAAGCTGCGCTATAACAACTGGCAATAATCGCCCCTAATGAGTGGCCAACAAGACACACGCGAGTGGTGGGGAGCTGTGTAATGACTTGGTGTAAATCATCAATATAATCGAAAAAGTGATAATAGTTATCCCCACTTCGAGATTGTGATAAACCATGTCCAGGCAAATCAATGGCAACAAGATTAAAATCGTCCTCTAGTCGTGACCAAAGTGATGAAAACGTCGCAGCATTATCTTGCCAACCATGAATAAATAACAATACGGGTTTGTTATTCTCTAACGGCGACGATAATGAGAAATTGGTCAGTCCCGCTAATTCTAATTCAGCCAGCTTAAATGTTGTTACTTCCATGACTTACATTATCACTCTATCAACCACGCGCCCTTGAATGCCAAACGGTGACATAAAGTAATCATCGCCCCAAAATCCACAGTTAATGCCAATACAACGATTAAATCGCATTGGTGTTTCCATTTGAATTTGCTGCTGTACTTGCCAAATTTGCTCACCTGAAGCATTTACCACAGGAAAAGTATAATCGTACTCTCCAACTTTACCTTTTTGCATTTCAGTATATTGCCCGACAACTGTCAGTAAACGTCCTTTGGCATACTCGATAGGATCAAGAAAACCAGGTACATTCGCAATAAATCTACCTTGGGGTTTACTGTTCAATATTGGTCTACCGTCAGAGGTTAACGGCAATGCGACTATTTCAACGCGTGTTTGCTTTGCTTCATTTTTAATTGAAGCAATAATGCCACCTAACCTTACTTCCTGATGTTGCATTACAGTAGGATGCTCTGTGATAACGCGTAAATCCGTGATAGGATTTTTCGTTTTGGTCTGCAAGCTGGCTGGAACACTGGCGCAGCCTACCATAAAGATTAATATCAGCCCAAGAAATAGCGTGCGAAACATATAAAACCTCAACATAACTGTTCAATATTACAGCAAAAGTAATTATTTAGGCATAGTCTACGGACACGTTAAATTAACGTGATAACGATGAGAATAATAAGGAAAGTATTCGTTGGTTTAAACAACCATATTGATACCGATAAGATCGGAAAGTTGTTCTTTTCTATCATGCAGCATGACATCCATATACATAGATAATGCTTTCTGATGTTTACCATCAGGGCGATCATACTGTAATTGACGATATTCTTGACTCGCCCACTCTGCGTGTTGTGTTGTCGATAACGATGATAAAACAGACGTTGATGAAACCGTATCACTTGAAGTGCTCGCTTTCGTACTAGAGGTCTGTGAGGTTGAACTAAATGGTTTTGATGGTAATGATATAACACCATGATTGATAGTAACCATAATCTCCTCTCATCATCCATTTAAAAAATTAGGATAAAGAAAAAGTAGCAGCACCTGCCACTACTCTTTATTTAATTATTCGCGACCTGGTAATTTTTTCCATGTCACGGTATCACGTAAATACACAGGACTAGCTACTTCTGCGCTAACACTTTCACCACGAGCAAAAGCAAACTTCGCTAGGTGAACCATGTCTTGTGAATCAGGATATAACACCGAGCCCTGCTGCATTTCAAAAGGTAACTTAGCTAGAGTATCAGCATACACTTCCCACGCTGTACCCGCTGTTAACCAAATTCCTGATTCGGTCTGAACAGATTCAACTAGAGCCTCAGGTACAATCACCTGCTCTGCACCGATAATTTGCCAGTCACCATCTGTTTTACGCTGATACTGACCCCAATAGATTTCGCCCATACGAGCATCAATAGCAGATAATACATTGTCAGCTTGATGGACACGGAAAGTACCTTGCGCCATTGCAGCTAATGTTGACACGCCCACCATAGGTAAATCGGCACCAAACGCTAAACCTTGCGCAATACCAATGCCGATACGAACACCAGTAAAGCTACCAGGGCCTTGGCCGTAAGCCAATGCATCGAGTTGGTTTAGCTTGATACCGGCTTCAGCCAGAACTGTATCTACCATAGGCAAAATTTTTGTTGTGTGCTCACGTGGCGCATATTCACAACGAGAGATAACTTCGTCACCCATTAATAGGGCAACAGAACAATTTTCAGTTGCAGTATCAACTGCCAAAATTTTGGTGCTCATTCAAGCCTCTGAATGTTGGTTGTCATCTTCAATAACGTTATTGTTATTAATAGTAGACAAAAAGTCACTAACCCCTTCAACACTACGTGTACGAGGGATCGGTGGTAAACTTCGTAAAAATACAGCGCCATAATGCCTTGTTACTAATCGGTTATCACAAATGATCAATGCGCCTTTGTCTTTAGTATCACGGATCAAACGCCCAACACCCTGCTTTAAAGTGATCACCGCATCAGGTACTTGGACATCGGCAAAAGGATCACCACCACGCATACGACAATCTTCAATACGTGCTTTTAATAATGGATCATCTGGTGCTGTAAACGGTAATTTATCAATGATAACACAGCTAAGGGCTTGCCCTCTAACATCAATCCCTTCCCAGAACGCCCCCGTTGCCACTAATAATGCATTACCATGAGCCAAATACTCATTAAGTAGCTTTTGTTTCGTTGTTTCACCTTGCGCTAACACGGGTAAACTCAGCTTCTCACGAAACCCTTCTGCAAGATCGCGTACCATTTGATGAGAAGTACACAAGAAAAAACAACGACCATTATTCGCTTCAATCACAGGCGCTAACATCTCAACCAATTTATTAGCGAGACCATAACTATTAGGCTCAGGTAAATGGCGAGGTACACATAATAACGCCTGCTCGTTGTAATCAAACGGACTTTCAAGCGAGAATTGTTGCTTTGGCTCTAACCCTAAGCGATGACTAAAGTGGGTGAAATTCTCATCAACGGCTAAGGTTGCTGAAGTGAAGATCCATGCCCCTTTTTGCTCAGCCATTTGCTCTTTAAATTTATCCGCAACAGAGAGCGGCGTGATATTTAAACTAAACTGGCGAGGTGTACATTCATACCAATAGGAATAGCCTGTAATTGCAGTATCTGATACTCGTTTTAGTTTGGCTTTTAGCGTTGCTGCACGTTCAAAGGCAGTATCTAGTAACTGGCTTCGACCTAACGCCAGCTTAAGTACATCGTAGGTAAGATCTAATGCATCTGACAGTCGAGTCAATTCCCGTTGAACAGCAGGGGTTTGTGATGCTTCTCGCCAATTTCCCCTAAACCCGGGATCACCTAAAATTATCCGCATTTCAAACGCAGCTTGCTGTAACCTATCTGCCGTTTTTTGCAGTTGGCGCATATCACGCGCTTCTGTGCGATAACCAATATCAATATCTTTCGCGAGTTCAATTAATTGGCGACTGGTTAGGCTCTGGCCAAAGTACTGACTGGCAATATCAGGCATTTGGTGGGCTTCATCAAAGATAAATACTTCAGCTTCAGGAATTAATTCACCAAAGCCTGTTTCTTTAATGGCTAAATCGGCTAAGAATAAATGGTGATTAACAACAACTACATCGGCTTCCATTGCTTTGCGACGTGCTTTAACGACAAAACAATCATCATACGAGGGGCATTCACGGCCTAAACAGTTATCATTGGTCGAAGTAATCAATGGAATGACTGGGCTATCTTCTGCAACATCTTCACATTCACCAAAATCGCCGCTTTTCGATGATGAAGACCATTGTCGAATTTTAACCAACTGTGTTAATAACGTAGGATCAGATTCCACATCATGGCTTTCTATCACTTGGCGATTTAAACGATCTACACACAGATAATTTGCTCGCCCTTTTAATAACGCGACACGCCCCGTAAAGCCAATCGCATCAGCCATTAATGGCAAATCACGGTGAAATAATTGCTCTTGAAGGTTTTTAGAGCCTGTACTGATAATAGTTTTCTTACCACTAAGCAAAGCGGGGATCACATAAGCAAAGGTTTTACCTGTCCCCGTTCCCGCTTCAACCACCAGCTGAGATTCACTCTTGATCGCATCTGCCACAGCATTCGCCATATCAATTTGAGGTTGGCGAGCCTGAAAACCAGGGATGGCTTTATCTAATGCGCCACCAGAGGCAAAAAACTTCGTTATCATTTACTTCGCACTATTGGTTATATATACAGTATTCATTATGCCAATTATCCAACTACTCGACTAGTCTTCTATCCATCGATTACAAAAATTAACGACATCACTTTCTTATTAATAACATCACCTAACAAATAAATACTTTGACCATAAGGTTAAATCTAGGTAATAGTTAATTAAGATCTTTGTAACACGCAATGTATTATATGCGTGAATCGCAGTCAGGAAACGACATGGAAAAGAAAACACTCCTCACGGAATGCCCAGATGAAATGGGACTAATCGCCAAAATTACCAACATTTGTCATAAGCACCAACTAAATATTATCAACAATAAGGAATATGTTGATAACACCCATAATCAATTTTTCATGCGTACTGAGCTTGAAGGCTATTTTAATGATACAACCTTCCTCGCAGATATTGATCATGCTTTACCCAAAGGCAGCAAACGCCGTTTAATCAGTTCTGATCGCAAAAAAATCGTCATCATGGTGACAAAAGAAGCGCACTGCCTAGGTGATATTCTTGTTAAAGCCTTCGATGGTTCATTAGATATCGATATTGCTGCGGTTGTTGGTAATTACGACACCCTACAAGGGCTAACGGAAAAGTTTGATATTCCATTCCATCATGTTTGCCATGAAGGATTAAGCCGTGAAGAGCACGAACAAAAACTATTAGAAGCGGTACAACAGTATCAACCAAATTACGTGGTACTGGCGAAATATATGCGTATTTTAACGCCTAATTTTGTTGCACAATTCCCTAATAAAATCATTAATATTCATCACAGTTTCTTACCTGCATTTATTGGCGCTAAGCCTTACCAACAAGCATTTGAACGTGGTGTAAAAATCATTGGTGCAACCGCACACTTTGTAACTAACGATCTTGATGAAGGGCCAATCATAACCCAAAACGTCATCCCTGTTGATCATAGTTTCAGTGCAGTTGAAATGGCAAAGTCTGGTCGTGATGTAGAAAAATCTGTGCTCAGTAAAGCATTAGGCCTTGCGGTAGACGATCGTATTTTTGTCTATGGTAACCGGACGGTTATTTTATAATCAGAAAAAGACAATATTGACCAAGCGAGCGTAGTAATCTTTGGGGATTACTACGCTTTTTATTATTCGTATTTACAGCAACTAGGCTTGTTCACTTTCTAATACTGCTTTTAACGAGTGTCCGTGTAATTTAATACATACCCCATCACGTTTAAACGCAAAAGTAGGATTAGCTAAACGCTCATCTTCACCGGATGGTAAACTGGCTTTTACTTTGATCCCCTTCGCATCTAACCCATCCCAATCTAATTGTGGTAATTGTTCTAGTAAATCTGCTTTTAATTCTTCAATCGTTTGTGCACTAGATGGCACCACAAACTCAATATGTTCCCACCCTTGCTTCAGATAAACTTTATCACTCGGATAAGGCAACTCTAACGCTTCGATTGTCCATCCATCTACGGCTAATGACTGTTCAAACCCAATGATCACAATGGGACGACCATTGATCATATTGTTAGACCATTCTTGGCCATAACTCAGCCAGGCTTGATGTAACTGTTGCGCCACATCTTGATCATTGACACGTAATGCAATGTGATCGGCTTGGTAATCAGCCAGTGAAATCCCTAAATCATCAATCAATGCATTAATCGCTTTCATAAACTCCGGTAACTGCGCAAGCATCTGCGTTGGATGAAGATTATATTGTTCAAGCTTGTGCATAAATTTATCCTATTATTGACAGCTATTACTATAATGAGACGAAGTGAATAATTATCCATTTTTCGTGATTTAATGAAACATGAATTTAACGCACTCTCTTTTCAATACAATAGCGTGTTACACATTATTTACTCATAACAAAAAAAGTTAAAAAAAAACGTAAACAATAGGTTTTTCCGGTTGCCAAAGTACCTCCATCTGTGGGTATTATTAGGACAATACCTACTGCGTATTCAAGACTTCGGTGCATATTTAGATATTCGCGACCCCGTCAAAAATACTCACGTTAAACACTTGATTTATTTATGTTATCATTTTGTTTTATTTCGTGATTATTTTTGACGGTGATCTTGTAATACGTAGACATTTTTGCCTCTTATTAGTAATTGGCGTTACAAATGATTTAAGGATCAGCGTGTGAACATTCAAGCACTTATTAATGATAAAGTATCTCAGGCTTTAGAAGCCGCTGGCGCACCTGCAGGCAGCCCTGCCGCAGTTCGCCAATCAGCTAAAGCGCAGTTTGGTGATTACCAAGCGAACGGTGTTATGGGCGTAGCAAAGAAGCTAGGTACTAATCCACGCGAATTCGCACAAAAAGTTATCGACTGCTTAGAACTAGATGGTATTGCTGAGAAAGTTGAAATTGCCGGCCCAGGCTTTATTAACATTTTCTTAAACAAAGCATGGTTAGCTGAGCGTGGTGAAGAAGCACTAAAAGATGAGCGTCTAGCCGTTAATACTGAAACAGCACAAAACATTGTTGTTGACTACTCTGCACCAAACGTTGCAAAAGAAATGCACGTAGGTCACTTACGTTCAACTATCATCGGTGATGCAGTTGTACGTACTCTTGAATTTTTAGGCCACAATGTTATCCGAGCTAACCACCTTGGTGACTGGGGTACACAATTCGGTATGCTTATCGCTAACATGCAGCGTAAAGAGCAAGAAGGTACTGATGTTTCTATGGACATCAGCGATCTTGAAGGTTTCTACCGTGAATCTAAAGTACTTTATGATGAAGACGAAGAATTCGGTAAAACAGCACGTAACTTTGTTGTTCGTCTACAAAGCGGTGATGAGTACTGCCTTGAGAAATGGAAGCAACTTGTTGCTATTACACTTAAGCAAAATCAACGCAACTACGATCGTCTAAGCGTGTCACTGACTGATGACAACGTAATGGGCGAATCTATGTACAACGACATGCTACCTGGCGTTGTTGCAGATCTTAAAGAAAAAGGTCTAGCTGTAGAAAGTGATGGCGCAATTGTTGTTTACCTAGACGAATACAAAAACAAAGACGGCGAGCCTATGGGTGTGATCATCCAGAAGCGTGATGGCGGTTACCTATACACAACCACTGATATCGCTTGTGCTAAATACCGTTACGAGCAACTTCATGCTGATCGCGTACTTTACTTCATCGACTCACGTCAGCACCAACACCTAATGATGGCTTGGGAAATCGTACGTAAAGCGGGTTATGTGCCAGAGAGTGTATCTCTTGAGCACCACGCATTTGGTATGATGCTAGGTAAAGATGGTCGTCCATTTAAGACTCGTGCTGGCGGTACTGTTCGTCTTGCTGATCTTCTGGATGAGGCTGTTGAGCGTGCTAACAAGCTAATTGAAGAAAAGAACCCAGAACTAAGTGCTGAAGAAAAAGCAAACATTGCACAAACTGTTGCAATGGCTGCGGTTAAGTACTCTGATCTTTCTAAGCATCGTACGACAGATTACATCTTCGACTGGGACAACATGCTAGCATTCGAAGGTAACACTGCACCATACATGCAGTACGCATACACACGTGTAGCATCTATCTTTAAGCGCGCGAATGTTGAGCTTGCAGATCTTACTCACCCAATCGTTATCACTGACGAAAAAGAGCAAGTACTGCTATCTAAACTTCTTCAATTTGAAGAAGCGGTACAATCTGTAGCACGTGAAGGTCAACCACACTTAATGTGTACTTACCTATTCGAACTTGCAGGTATGTTCTCTAGCTTCTACGAAGCATGTCCAATTCTTAATGCTGAAGAAGATGTTAAGCAAAGCCGCTTGAAGCTTGCATTGCTAACATCAAAAACTATCAAGCAAGGTCTAGACCTACTTGGTATCGAAACACTAGAGCGTATGTAATCTACATCCCCCTTAATATTAAAAAGCCTTCCATTTGGAAGGCTTTTTATTTTCTGTTTATCGCACTCTGAAATATGTTTATAAATTAGGCTCTGTAAATAAAAACATAACCAAAGATTCAATAGTTAGATCCCTTTATTGACCAAATCGCTGACCACCTTGGTTCAACCACATCAATTCACCTTGCGTAGAAAGTCGCCCCAGCACCGCATTACGATATGGAAAACGTCCAAATTGCTTAATCACATCATAATGGCTTCTCGCATAATTATAAAAGCCATCAAATAGTTCACGATTATTCAAGGAAGTTGATTCTCTTAAGTGTTGAAAGCGAAACACACTCTCTTCTTGATCTTCCAAATCTTCTGCATGTTCTAAAGGTAAATAGAAAAATACGCGTTCAATTGGCGATAAATCTACATCTTGATTCAATGCTAAACCACGTTTACACAATGCTAAGGCTAATGAGTCATAACGAAATGCCGCACTTAATCCACGGTAGATGTTGCGGCTAAATTGATCGAGTAAAATTATCAGGGCCAAGCGACCTTGGGCCGTTTCACACCAGTGATTTAACTCCCCTTTGCCAGCCTTACTCACCCAAGATTGAAAATGGGTTTTAATGTAAGCATCAATTTCTTCACCACCTAGAAACCAAAGCGCATGTTTATTTTCTTTGGTTACTTCACCCTCTAACTCGCCAAACCAATAATCGAGTATAAACTGATATTCGCTTGCCATAAGTTGCCTCACAATAATTAGAACTCTTAACCAAATGTTAGAGAATACGTTAAGGATAATACCAATCGTTTTAAATTAGGCATACTATGATAAATAATGCTCTGGCTTGTGAGCCATAATGTACTGTGAAGGAATAATTACATGCGTTTCACTCTTCATCCTCGCCTACAATCTGATACCACTGTACTCGGTGATTTTCCGCTTTCTCGTGTTTTATTGTCTAAAGAAGCGCTGGGGCCATGGATTATCTTAGTCCCTCGAATTGACGAGTTACGTGAGATCCACCACCTACCTGAACAAGACCAATACCAACTAATGCGTGAATCAAGTGCCGTAGCCACATTATTAGAAAACGACTATCAAGCAGAAAAGATTAACGTTGGTGCATTAGGTAACCTTGTACCACAACTTCATTTACACCACATTGCACGCTTTAGTCATGACATAGCATGGCCTGGACCAATTTGGGGAAATACAGATGGTACTCAACGCAGTGAAGCGCTACAAGCAGCACTGGCTGATGAGCTTCGCGAAGAGTTAAGTCAGGTTAAAGGCTTTACGGCTATCTCTCATTAGCATTAAAAAAGGCAGCTTAATTAAGCTGCCTTTTGCTTTTACTACCTTCTATCGCATTACCGTTATCGATAATTCGTTAACGGATAAACAACGATACCAAATCTCTTTCGCAGGTTGGCAGCAGTCTGAACTTTCACAGCCAACCAATTCTTTTCCAATCGAACCTTTACGTATCCATACATCAAGCATTGCTTCAACCCCGTCTTCCGACATTCCGAAGTGATCAGAGAGTTGCTTGCGACTGACACGTCCATGCTGTTCAATATATTGTTTTAGCTGCTGTAGGATCATTCTACTAACAAGCCTTCAAGGTTAGTTTGTTTTTTCCCTTCTCGTTTCAATAACAAGAAGATACCGCCATTAATCAATACGAAGAAGCTAATCCAGAATGCACTCGTTACAGGATGATCAACAAAGTGAGCAATTTGGTAGAACCAAGTGGCAAACGAGTAAGCCATTAACATCGTCCAACCTGCAATAAACAGAGCAAACTTCTGACCAAACTCACGTACGTAAGCACCCATTGCAGCCGCACATGGTGTGTACAACAGAATGAAAATCAAGTACGCCATTGCAGCTGCACCACTTACGAAGTGCGCTTGAATGTTACCGTATACAGATTCGTTAACACCCTGCTCTTCAGCAACGGCTTGTTTGTTTTCTAAATCACCCACTTCGATACCCAGTGGATCACTAAAGCTTAATGCTGCTAGGTTATCACCAACTGATTCAACTGCTTCTTTTAAGCTAGCAACAAGGTTGTATTCTTCATTGCTATCATCTGTTGCTGGTGCGTATAAGCTGTTTAGCGTACCCACAACGGCTTCTTTTGCGAAAATACCCGTAATGATACCGACGGTTGCAGGCCAGTTATCGGCTTTCACACCAATAGGCTCAAGCACCGGCGTCACCACCTGTGATGCTTTAGATAACACAGATTTAGACGTATCTTCGTTACCGAATGAACCATCAGTACCTAATGAGTTAAAGAAGCTTAATACTGCCACAACGACAACGATGGTTTTACCCGCACCAAATACAAAGCGCTTTAGCTTTTGCCATGTTTTTATCACCACATTGCGAATAGTTGGTAATTCGTAGTTTGGCATTTCCATGATAAAGCTATCACTAGAGCCAGGGTAAAGCGTTGAACGTAAAATAAGCCCCGTCATCACAGCTGCCACAATACCTAATAGGTACAGTGCAAATACCACGTTCTGACCATTTTCAGGGAAAAAAGCTGCTGCAAACAGTGCATATACCGGTAAACGCGCGCCACATGACATAAAGGGTGCCATTGCGGCTGCGAGTTTACGCTCACGTTCTTGTTCAAGAGTACGAGTTGCCATGATCGCAGGTACATTACAACCAAAGCCAAGCACTAGAGGAACAAATGCTTTACCCGGTAAACCTACTTTTTGCATCACTTTATCAAGAACAAATGCGGCGCGTGCCATATAGCCCGAGCTTTCTAATACCGCAAGGAACAGGTACAAACACGCAATCACTGGAATAAAGGTTGCAACCGTTTGAATACCACCACCGATGCCGTTCGCAATAATTGTTACTAACCATACTGGCAAGTGATCATCTAAAAGATGATGACCACCATCGACTAATAGTGCGCCAAAGCTAATATCAAAGAAATCGATAAATGCACTACCAATGTTTATCGCAAACATAAACATCACGTACATTACTAAGAAGAAAAATGGGATACCAAAAAAGCGGTTCAGTAATACACGATCTATTTTATCCGTTAGGCTGTTACTTAAACGGCCTTCTTGACGACGGACTTTTTGACACAGCTGATGCAAGAAGGTGTAACGCACATCAGCGACTTGAATATCAGGATCAACCGTACTTAATAAATCTGCACGTAAACCACATGCTGTTGTTTTATCTTCATCAGATAGCGTGTTGATCACTAAAGTATCGTTTTCTAATACACGGATACCTTGTGCACGAGCATTTAGCTTATCGTTATGTTTGAATAACGGTGCTAATTGACTCACTGCTCGCTCGAAATCTTGACCATAATCAAGCTCAAACTCGTTAACGACAACACCTTGTGTTAACATCTTGTGTAACTTGGTTTTAAATTCAGCAATACGCTCCATATTATTAGCAGATAACGCTAATACAGGACACCCTAATGCTTTTTCTAACGCTTTAATATCCAATACCTGACGCTGGCGCTTCAAAACATCCATCTTGTTGAGCACAACCACCATCGGGCGGCCTAGCTCACGCAGCTGTAGCGTCATGTATAAACTACGCTCTAAGCTCGATGCATCAACAACGTTGATTATCACGTCAGCAGGCGTTGTTAAAATTGCACGTGACGCGATTGCTTCATCAAGGCTATTCGCATCGTTTGCACTATCAAGGTTATAAATACCAGGTAGATCTGTCAGCGAAAAATCATCACCATTGTGTTGGTAGCGACCTGTTTTTTTCTCAACCGTTACACCAGCCCAGTTACCGACTTGCTGCTTAGCGCCAGTTAAGCCATTAAACAACGTTGTTTTACCACTGTTCGGGTTACCAACAGTAAGAATATTATATTGCATTACAGTGCCTCAACCTCGATGTTTTCTGCAATTTGCTTACGTAAAGCAATATCAACACCACGTACACGAACTTGAAGCGGATCACCTAACGGCGCCACACGAACAACGGTAATTTCTGTACGAGGTAGTAACCCCATAACCATCAACTTTTTTCGCGTCGCTGAGGGTAACGCAGACATATTAATGACGGCCCCACAGTTTCCGCATGACATCTCTGACAACTTCATAGTAAATCGTTACCTTAATAAGAATTATTAGCATTTCTGATTTGAATTTTACATATTGATACATTTCATGTCTTGTCATAAATCAAAAAAACATTTGTTTTTTTGCCATTACATTGCTTAAAAACGACATGGAATCACCAAAAAGGAACAGAAATACAAATACTTAATTCCCTATAGATATAAATCATAAGTGTTGGGTTAATTTAAAAAACGTCTTTGATTAGTTAAATTCAGTGATAAAAACCATAAAAAAAGCGCACAATATGTGCGCTTTTTTACGATTAAACAACTTAGCTCGATATTACATCGTTAAACTTATCCTTATAAAAGCTAACTTGTTTCATTAAATTTTTGCGTTCTTTACCATAGAGTGGATCGGCTTGTGGCAAAGATACTTTCATTGCGTCAACAGGACGACCATTTTTTATCAACTCAAAATGTAAGTGTGGGCCTGTTGAGCGCCCAGTATTACCACTTTTAGCAATACGTTGTCCCATTTTCACTTTATCGCCCACCTTCACCTCACGTTTACTTAGGTGTAAATAACGTGTCATATATTCTCGGCCATGCTTAACGACAATATAGTTACCTGCTAATGGGTGGTAACGTGATTTTACAACGACGCCATCACCAGCAGCCAAAACAGATGTACCAATCGGAACCGCAAAATCGGTACCATTATGTGGTGATCGGCGTCCAGTGACAGGGTGGAGACGATTTGGATTAAAAGATGAGCTGATACGATAACGTTTCGATGTGGGAATACGTCTAAATGCTCGGTTTAAACTGTGTCCACTACTATCATAGAACTGATCATCATCACCTCTAATAATAAAGGTTGAATCCTTACCATTCGCTGATTTGTAGTAAAAAGCATTAACCTCACCTTTACCCACCGCCTTACCATCAATAAATTCTCGATCAATACCTACAGCAAAACGATCCCCTTTATGCGCTTCGCGTCCAAGGTTAAATTTCCATTGTAAGGCTTTTACTAATGTTTGGATCTGAGTCGGTGTTAGGCCTGCTGATCGAGCTGAATTATAAAAACTGCCATTTACACGTCCGATGATAGTAACGGGTTTCATCTCACCTTTTTTAACTATCTTTTTATATACATAACCTTTTTTCGATAGTGTAAAGGCATCCGTCTCTTTTTTACTGCGGATAATTTTAAGTTCTGTTAATTTCCCATCATCATTGACTTCCCACTCAAGTGTTTGTCCAACACGCAAATTCTGTACTGACTTATTTGCATCAATTAAGCGGTACATATCTGAAATAGGCAAACCATACTGTGAAAAGATAATCCCTAACGTTTCACCCGATGCCACTCGATGTTTATGCTCAACTTCAACTTTAGCATCATCAAGTTGTTGCTCTATTTCATCTTTTGGTGCTTGGAATTCAGGATCATTTTGATCAAGAGACACACCTAATGGCTCACTATCTTGTTCAGATAATAAATCTAATTTAGATGGCAATGTGACATCAATACGCTTATTTACGCTTGATGATGGAAAAGTTACTTGTGGTTTTGATGGCTGCCACATTATGGCAGCCATCATAAGCACAGAGGTGGAAACTAACGCAATTTTGTGCTGACGCGGCAGCTCTTTAATAGAAGTTGCTGCCGCTTGATATAATTTCATTTTCTATTTTAAACACTTGGTAAAGCTCTGTCCGAGTTCCTTAATAAAACGGACGTATCCTCCCTTGCCCACTTCGACATTTGTCGCCATTGGATCAAGGGTTCCTATGTTTACCCCTGTGCCTTTAGTTACACTATCAACAACTGCTGGTGAAAACTGCGGCTCACTGAATACACAATAAGCTTGCTTATCTTTTAATGATTCACGAATTGCGATTAGAGTTTTAGCACCAGGCTTACGATCAGGCTCAACAGTAAAGTGCCCTAAGTTATTCAGACCAAACTGATGTTCGAAATACCCATAGCCATCATGAAAAACAAAATAGCCATTATTTGAAACAGGTTTTAATTCCGCATTAAGTTCACTTACAGCTTGATTAACTTCAGTGGTAAACGTTGAAAGATTATCGAGATAAACAGTTTTATGCAATGGATCATGTTTAATCAATGCTTCCGTGATCACATTTGCGGCTTCAATTGTCTGTTTTGGTCCCATCCAGAAATGCGGATTAAGCCCAGAGTGGTGATGACCTGCATGATCACCATGGTCATCATGAGCATCGTGACCTTCATGATCGCCATGGTCATTGTGATCATCGTGGCCGGCATGATCGCCATGGCCATCGTGAGCGTCGTGGCCAGCATGATCGCCATGGTCATCGTGATCGTCGTGACTGGCATGATCGCCATGGTCATCACTCGGTTTAGCACCATAATTTAGAAAATCGATACCAGCTTGTTTTGTCAAAGCGAAGCTATTTGGGTTTGTAGCCATAAGTTTTGTTAAAAAAGTTTCTAGTTGAGGCCCAACCCAAATTACCAGATCTGCATCATTCAATTTTTTTACATCTGATGGACGTAATGCATAATCATGTGGAGAAGCTCCTGGTGGTAAGATTGCATCTGACGTTGCTGCACCTTGAACTAACTCACTAACAATCAGGTTTAATGGTTTAATGGTTGTAACAACTTTAAAGTCATCTGCCATTGCTGAACCTGATAAAGCCAGAGCTGCTGCACAAAACAATGATGATATACGTTGCATTATTTTATTATCCTAAAAAATAAGTGTTGCACTTTTATACTGCTAATTATTTATATGATGAGCAATATATTCCCTAACGAACATGATAATGTTACAATATAACACATCAGTAATGTTATATTATAACATTACCTTTTATTTCTAAAGCCTATTAAGACAACTTCCTTTATGTCAACCCTAATCGAACTACAATCAGTCACTGTCTCATTTGGTGAACGTGATGTTTTGGATAATATTACGCTTAAGCTTGAACGCGGTGAAATTACCACCTTAATCGGTCCTAATGGTGCAGGTAAATCAACCTTAGTAAAAGTCATAACAGGACTGAGTAAAGCCACAAAAGGAAAAGTGGTTCGTAAAAAAGGAATTCGTATTGGCTATGTGCCTCAAAAGCTACGCCTAAATAATACCCTGCCTCTTTCTGTCGATCGTTTTATGCGTCTTGCTGGGCGTTATAATCAAGAACAACGTATCGAAGCTTTAAACATGGTTAATGGTCGTCACCTACTTAATAGCGATATGCATGGGCTCTCTGGTGGTGAAATGCAACGTGTCTTACTTGCACGTGCCTTATTGCAAAAACCGGATCTACTGGTACTTGATGAGCCAGTACAGGGGGTTGATGTAAATGGCCAATTAGAGCTTTATCGCCTGATCCAACAGTTACGTGATTTACTTAACTGTGCCATCTTGATGGTTTCTCACGACTTACACCTTGTCATGGCGAAAACTGATAATGTGATTTGTTTGCAACATCACATCTGTTGCTCTGGTAGTCCACTGACTGTGACGAGCCACCCTAAATACATTGCATTATTCGGTCAAACATCGACAGAGCAGCTTGCTGTCTATGAACATAAACATAACCACCAGCATGACGATTCAAATAAAACTCATAAATGCTGTAATAACCATGAGGAATCAAAAGCATGATTGAGTTTCTTCTGCCGGCCTTGATCGCTGGTATTGGTATTGCAATACTCGCCGGTCCACTGGGCTCATTTGTTGTTTGGCGAAAAATGGCTTATTTCGGCGATACATTATCTCATGCCTCTCTACTCGGTATTGCGCTAGGTTTTCTTTTTAATATCAACTTAAATCTGGCGTTAGTTATCTGTTGTTTAGTGCTTGCAGTTGTACTGGTTACGCTACAAAAACAACGTTATGTAGCCACAGATACTTTACTGGGTATCTTAGCCCATAGCGCTTTATCGCTAGGTCTGGTTGCAGTGAGCTTCCTCGACAATGTTCGTATCGATTTAATGTCATATCTATTTGGTGATTTATTGGCTGTAACCACTAACGATCTATTATGGATATATTGCGGTGGTGCTGTCGTTTTAGCTTTATTGATTTATCTATGGCGACCACTACTTTCGATGACTATTAGTGAAGAAATGGCTCAAGTAGAAGGCGTGAATGTCGATTTAATGCGCCTATTACTGATGTTAATGGTGGGTATGGTAATCGCTGTTGCGATGAAATTTGTTGGGGCATTGATCATTACATCATTACTTATCATTCCTGCCGCGACCGCTCGACGTTTTTCACACAGTCCAGAATCAATGGCAGTATTTGCGTCAATTATTGGCGCGATAGCTGTGGTTCTTGGTCTTGCAATGTCATGGCATTACGACACGCCAGCAGGCCCTTCTGTTGTTGTATCTGCCGCTGCAATGTTTATGCTTAGCCAACTAAAACGCACTGCGCGTTAACCTTATCTTCATTACTTGGGTAGCTGACAATATTATTTAAATATAAATTTCACAATAATAGATAAATTCTGTCACTACCCATTCTTACTATCTTTCCTGTTCAACTTATTAAATAAATAATAAACACAGGAAAGCAAAGCAATGAGTAAGGAAACGTTCGATCCTACCCGCTATAACACCAGTAATAACAAAGCATTTGAAGATGTACTTCAAGCTAACTTGCAACGCCGAAGCATCCTCAAGGGTGGCTTAGGTATGAGTGCAATGTCAGCTCTTGGTGCATTAGGTCTTGCTGGTTGTAACTCTTCAGGTTCAACTGAAGCAACGGCTAAGGTAGCAGATCGTTCTCAAGCTGTTTTAAATTTCGATTCTATCCCTGGTTCGTTAACTGATGCCGTTTCTATTCCTTCAGGCTACACCGCACAAGTATTAGTCCCTTGGGGTACACCATTAAATGCGACTGCAAATGCATGGAAAAATGATGGTACAAATAACAGTACTGATCAGTTAAATGCATTAGGTATGCACCATGACGGTATGCACTTTTTTCCATTAAACGAACAATCTACTGATGGATTACTTTGTATTAACCACGAGTACATTGATCAGCAAGCACTGCACTCAAACTGGGACAAAGATGCCGAAAGAGCAAAAGAAGTACGTACTGATATAGACGAAATCCGCAAAGAGATAAACGCTCATGGTATTTCTGTTGTTCGTATCCAACTTGAAAATAACCAATGGAAGTTAATCGACAGCGACCCACTTAACCGTCGCTACACCGGTGCAACTGTAATGGATTTATCCGGCCCTCTCGCACATTCAGAGTTAACCGTCACTCGCTTTTCACCTGACGGTAGTCAAGCACGTGGAACGCTTAACAACTGTGGTAACGGTTATACACCGTGGGGAACTTATCTCACCTGTGAAGAAAACTGGCCGGGCTATTTTACTAACACTGGCACACGCACCAAAGAGCAAGATCGTATTGGTATTTCGGGCACAGGTAAGTATTTACAAGGTCGCTATAAGTGGGAAACGTTAGCTGGCCATAATGAAGAACGTCTTGATGAATTTGCTCGCTTTAATTTAGCACCAACAGGTACTTCATCACTTGACGATTACCGAAATGAAGCCAATGGTCATGGCTACATTGTTGAAATTGATCCATATACAAAAAACTCTCGAGCTAAAAAACGTACCGCGTTAGGGCGTTTCCGCCACGAAGGCTGTACCTTTGGCAAACTAGAAGAAGGTAAGCCTGTTGTGTTTTATTCAGGCCATGACTCACGCTTTGAGTACCTATACAAATTTGAGTCAGCAGCATTATGGGATCCCGCTGATGCTTCACCTTCAAACCGCTTATTAACCGGTGATAAGTATATGGATGAAGGCACACTATATGTTGCTCGATTTAATGAAGACAGTACCGGAACTTGGCTGCCGTTAACCCTTGATAGCCTCACAACTTCAGGTGATACACTGGCTTCACACTTTAACTCATTGGCTGAGATCATCATTAATACTGCAGGTGCCGCTGATTTAGTTGGAGCAACACCAATGGATCGTCCTGAATGGGCAGCAGTGGATCCATTTACGGGTTCTGTTTACCTCACCCTAACCAATAACACTAAACGTAAAGACAGCACTAACCCTGCCAACCCTCGCCTAAATAATAAATTTGGTCATATCATTCGCTGGGATGAAGGTGAAAATCCAACAGAGTTTAACTGGGATATTTTCGTTTTTGGCTCACCAAGTAATGGTGATGAAGAGACAAACCGCTCAGGTTTAACAGATCTAAATCAGTTTGCTAGCCCTGATGGATTAGCGTTTGATCAACGAGGTATTATGTGGATTCAAACCGATAATGGTGCTGATGAAGTTGAAGAGTACACCAATGATCAAATGCTTGCGGTAGTGCCATCTCAGTTACTGAATGAAGATGATAGTCAAACAGTTATTGCTAGCTCAAATCAGGCAGAGCTAAAACGCTTCTTTGTTGGTCCAAATGGTTGTGAGGTCACAGGTTTCACCATTAGCCCTGACTACAAATCTCTGTTTGTTAATATTCAACATCCGGGCAATTGGCCATATAGTGATAATGCCGCCGAAGCAGCACCTAGCGGTACAGAAGTTCGACCACGTTCATCAACGGTCGTTATTCGCCGTGAAGATGGTGGTGAGATTGGTGTTTAACGCTCTGTATTACTAATCAATAAAAAAGCCCTGCAAATGCAGGGCTTTCATTTTCAATGGGTAGGTAGAGATTACCAGTTAGTTACTTCACGTAACGCTTTACCGATATCTGCTAAACTTTTTACTGTCTTAACGCCAGCTTCTTCAAGTGCAGCAAATTTATCTTCAGCCGTACCTTTACCGCCAGAAATAATAGCACCTGCGTGACCCATACGCTTACCAGGAGGTGCGGTAACACCCGCAATGTAAGAAACAACAGGTTTTGTCACGTTCTCTTTAATGTAAGCTGCTGCTTCTTCTTCAGCAGTACCACCGATTTCACCAATCATTACAATCGCTTCTGTCGCTGGATCTTTTTCAAACATTTCAAGGATATCAATGAAATTTGAACCTGGGATTGGATCACCACCGATACCTACACATGTAGATTGACCAAAGCCTTCATCTGTTGTTTGCTTAACCGCTTCGTAAGTCAATGTACCTGAACGCGATACGATACCTACTTTACCAGCCTTATGGATATGACCCGGCATGATACCAATCTTACACTCATCTGGTGTAATAACACCCGGACAGTTAGGACCAATCATACGAACGCCAGCTTCATCAAGGCGAACTTTAACATCTAGCATATCCAGTGTTGGAATGCCTTCTGTAATCGTTACGATAAGCTCGATGCCAGCATCAATTGCTTCTAAGATTGCGTCTTTACAAAACGGTGCGGGTACATAGATAACTGTCGCTGTTGCACCAGTCACTTCAACTGCTTCACGTACCGTATTAAATACAGGTAGACCTAGGTGTGTTGTTCCGCCTTTACCTGGAGAAACACCACCCACCATTTGTGTTCCGTACTCAATCGCTTGCTCTGAGTGGAATGTACCTTGTCCGCCAGTAAAGCCCTGACAAATTACTTTGGTATCTTTATTAATTAAAACTGACATTATTTACCCTCCGCTGCAGCAACAACTTTTTCCGCCGCTTCTGTTAACGAAGTCGCAGCAATAATATTAAGACCACTATCTGCAAGTTTCGCTGCACCTACTTCTGCGTTGTTACCTTCAAGGCGAACAACAACTGGTACTTTAACGCCAACTTCTGCAATAGCGCCGATGATGCCATCAGCAATCAAATCACAACGTACAATACCACCGAAGATATTAACCAATACGGCTTTTACGTTGCTATCAGAGAGGATAATTTTAAATGCTTCAGTAACACGCTCTTTGGTTGCACCGCCACCTACATCAAGGAAGTTAGCCGGCTGTCCACCGTGCAGGTTAACGATATCCATCGTACCCATTGCAAGGCCTGCACCATTAACCATACAGCCAATGTTTCCGTCGAGTGCAACGTAATTTAATTCCCACTGTGCAGCATGTGCTTCACGCTCATCTTCTTGCGATGGATCATGCATTTCACGGAGTTTAGGCTGGCGATACATTGCGTTAGAATCGATATTAATCTTACCGTCTAGGCACAATAGGTTATTATCACCCGTGATAACTAGTGGGTTAATTTCAAGCAGTGCAAGATCATATTCAGCGAACATATTTGCTAAGCCCATAAAGATCTTAGTAAATTGTTTAATCTGATCGCCTTTAAGACCCAGTTTGAATGCAAGCTCACGTCCTTGGTATGGCTGAGGCCCAACCAATGGATCAATTGCTGCTTTATGAATAAGTTCAGGTGTCTCTTCTGCTACTTTTTCAATTTCCACACCACCTTCAGTTGATGCCATGAAAACGATACGGCGAGAGCCACGATCAACCACTGCACCTAAGTACAACTCATTGGCAATATTAGATGCTTCTTCAACTAATATTTTGGTTACTGGCTGACCATTAGCATCTGTTTGGTAAGTTACTAGATTTTTACCTAGCCAGTTTTGAGCAAACTGTTTAATACCATCTTTGGTTTCATGTAATTCCACACCGCCCGCTTTACCGCGACCACCAGCGTGAACCTGACATTTAACTACCCACTTACTACCACCAATTTTACCTGCCGCTTCTGCCGCCTGTTGTGGCGTATCGCAAGCGTAACCTTCTGGTACAGGTAAACCATATTCAGCGAATAGCTGTTTTGCCTGATATTCGTGCAAATTCATGATGTTCTATCCGTTTTCTTATCCCTTTGGGACTTGTTATATCCATACGAGGTACTCTTGGGAACCTCTTCGTGATTAGATTTGGCAATTTGACTAACTGTCATTAATAGGCTGAATAATGAGCATTTATCCAGCCTATTTACCAAATTATACGTCTAGTAGTAGACGTGTTGGATCTTCAAGTAACTCTTTAATCGTTACTAAGTAACCCACTGATTCACGACCATCAACTAAACGGTGATCGTAAGATAACGCAAGGTACATCATAGGCAAGATTTCAACTTGTCCATCCACCGCCATAGGGCGATCTTGGATTTTATGCATACCTAAAATCGCAGCTTGTGGTGGATTAATGATCGGCGTCGACATCAATGAGCCAAACACACCACCATTAGTGATCGTAAAGTTACCACCTGTTAAATCTTCAACGGTTAACTTGCCGTCACGACCTTTAATTGCAAGTTCACGAATACCCTTCTCAATTTCAGCAAGGCTTAGCTTATCGCAATCACGTAGAACAGGCGTTACCAGACCACGAGGTGTTGATACTGCAATGCTTACATCAAAGAAGTTGTGATAAACAATATCATCACCATCAATAGATGCATTTACTTCTGGGTAACGCTTTAGTGCTTCAACCACAGCTTTTACATAGAAAGACATAAAGCCAAGACGAATACCATGACGCTCTTCGAAGATATCTTTGTATTGCTTACGAAGATCCATGATTGGTTTCATGTTCACTTCGTTAAACGTTGTTAACATCGCCGTACTATTTTTAGCTTCAAGCAGGCGCTCAGCTACACGCTTACGTAAACGTGTCATAGGCACACGTTTTTCGCTGCGGTGCGCTAGTGGCGTATCAACAACAGGTGCTTTTGTCACAGCTGATGCTGATTGATTCTTTAAGTATGCTTCTACATCTTCTCGAGTAATGCGACCACCAACACCAGAGCCTTTAACAGCACCTGCATCAATACCATGCTCACTTAACAAACGACGAACGGCTGGGCTTAATGCTTCACTTGTTTCTTCTGTTAAAGAGGCGGTGTTACGCTTATTCGGTGACGCTTCAGCTTCTGTTGGTACATCTTTTGTTGGTTCACCAGCAACTGCGCCAACTTTGATTTTACCAATCAACTGTTTAGTAAGAACAGTCGTACCTTCACCTTCAAAAATAGCTTCTAACACGCCATCTTCAGGAGCTGGAACTTCAAGTACTACTTTATCTGTTTCAATATCAACCAATACCTCATCACGAGATACGGCATCGC
Organism: Photobacterium sp. GB-36; assembly: GCF_003026135.1. NCBI lineage: Bacteria > Pseudomonadati > Pseudomonadota > Gammaproteobacteria > Vibrionales > Vibrionaceae > Photobacterium > Photobacterium sp. GB-36. The sequence continues at coordinate 82,211 of NZ_PYNY01000003.1, forward strand.
CAGGTTGTTTGTGCCAAGTGGCAACGGTTGCGTCAGCCACAGATTCCGGGAGGTCGGGAACCAGAATTTCGATTGTCATATCGGTTTTGTCCTTTTTGTTCCAGTTCTAATTATTATTTTGCTCTTGAGGAGCAATTGTTAAAGCGTCTTCTATAAGTGCTTTTTGTTGTTTCAAATGCACCGACATGTAACCTACCGCCGGTGAGGCTGATGCTGGACGTCCGGCATAACTTAAACGCGCACCTGCTGGTAACGCAGAATAGAAGTTATGTTGACTTGAATACCACGCGCCTTGGTTTTGCGGCTCTTCTTGACACCAAACAAAATCAGTTACGTGCTTATATTCAGCAATTGCAGCTTCAACGTCTTCTTTCGGGAATGGGTACAGTTGCTCGATACGAACAATCGCCACATCCTCTTGTTCATTCTTGCGGCGTTGCTCCAGTAAATCGTAATAAACTTTACCTGAACAGAAAACCACACGTTTCACTTTATTTGGTGCTAAATCATCAACTTCAGCAATCGCAGGTAAGAAAGTACCGTTAGCTAAATCGTCTAACGTAGATGTACATAACGGATGGCGCAGCAATGATTTTGGCGACATTACAATTAATGGTCGACGCATTGGACGAACCACTTGACGACGGATCATGTGGTAAACCTGTGCAGGTGTTGATGGAACAACAACTTGCATATTTTGCTCTGCACACAATTGTAAGTAACGCTCTAAACGTGCCGATGAGTGCTCTGGGCCTTGACCTTCATAACCATGTGGTAGCAGCATGGTTAAACCACACATACGCCCCCATTTTTGCTCACCAGAACTGATGAATTGGTCAATCACAACTTGAGCACCATTAGCAAAATCACCAAATTGCGCTTCCCATACCGTCAAACCACTAGGCTCAGCCGTTGCGTAACCATATTCAAAGGCTAATACCGCTTCTTCAGATAACACTGAGTCGATCACTTCAAACGGACCTTGTCCATTGTGAAGATTAGCTAACGGCACATAAGTACTAGCATCTTCTTGGTTATGCAGTACAGCATGACGATGGAAGAAGGTACCACGACCAGAATCTTGGCCTGTAATACGAATACGATTACCTTCGTCAACTAATGTGGCATAAGCCAATGTTTCAGCCATACCCCAATCAAACGCTTTTTCACCCGCAATCATAGCGACGCGATCGTTATATAGCTTTTGAACACGGCTCTGTAAAACATGACTATCTGGATATTGGCAAAGGCGAGCACCTAACTCTTTTAAACGCTCAACAGGCACTTTGTTATTCCAATCAACTGTCCAGTCATGGCCTAAGTATGGTGACCAATCAACTGTATGAAGATGCATTGGACGCCATTCTTTTACCACACACTCGCCACGATCTAACGCATCACGATATTCATTGACTAAGCTTGTTGCCGTATCTAAACCAAACACGCCAGTGTCGGTTAAGTAATCGGCATAAATCTTACGAGGCGTAGGATGCTTTTTGATCTTTTGGTACATAAGAGGCTGAGTTGCATTCGGCTCATCCGCTTCATTGTGACCATGACGACGGTAACAAACCAAATCAATAACAACATCACGCTTAAATTCATTACGGAAATCAAACGCAAGTCGAGTTACAAAAGCAACCGCTTCAGGATCATCAGCATTAACGTGGAAAATAGGTGACTGCACCATCTTAGCGATATCAGTACAGTATTCTGTCGAGCGGGTATCATTTGGATTAGAGGTCGTAAAACCAACTTGGTTATTGACGACAATACGAATAGTACCGCCAACACCATAACCACGTGCTTGAGACATATTGAACGTCTCAGCAACAACACCCTGTCCAGCAATCGCTGAATCACCATGGAGTGTAATAGGTAATACTTTAGAACCCGTATCATCACCTAAGCGATCTTGACGAGCGCGGACAGAACCCACAACAACTGGGTTTACAATTTCAAGGTGAGATGGGTTAAAGGCAAGAGCAAGGTGAACATCGCCACCTGGTGTAGCAAAATCTGCAGAAAAGCCTTGGTGATATTTTACATCACCCGTACCCCAGCTTTCGCCATGCTTACCTGCAAACTCATCAAATAAGTCTTGTGGCTTTTTACCTAATACATTAACTAACATGTTTAGGCGACCACGGTGGGCCATGCCAATAACAACTTCGCGTACACCTTGAGAACCAGCGTGACGGATCAGCTCTTTCATCATTGGAATAAGTGCATCACCACCTTCTAATGAGAATCGCTTAGCTCCAGGGAATTTCGCGCCTAAATAACGCTCAAGACCTTCAGCTGCGGTCAATTCATCAAGAAATGAAAGTTGCTCTTCTTGTGAGAAGGAACCGTGCCCCATTACCGATTCAAGACGTTGTTGGATCCAACGCTTTTCCTCAGTATCTGTAATGTGCATGTATTCTGCACCAATAGAGCCACAGTATGTTTTCTTTAACGCAGCATAAATTTCAGAAAGCTTCATGGTCTCTTGACCAACAGCAAACGAGCCTACGTTAAATGTTTCATTAAAATCTTCATCAGTAAGATTATGGAATGCCGGATCAAGATCTGGAACTAAATCACGCTGCCATAATCCTAATGGATCAAGTTTTGCATTTTGATGCCCACGGAAGCGGTATGCATTAATCAGCTGCAATACCTTTACTTGTTTCGCATCTACATCTGGATCACTGACGGTAGCACTTAAAAAGTTGGTTTCTTTCGCTAAACGTCGGAAATAATCACGAACACGTGAGTGAGGTTGTTCTACAGCAGTCTCATTGACTACCGGTAATTCAACAAAAATATCACGCCATTGCTCGTCAACTAATTCTGGGTCGCTAAGATACAACTCGTAGAGATCTTCTACGTAAGTCGCATTGGCGCCAGCTAAATGTGAAGACTCAAGCCATGCCTTCATAACGCCGTTCTGCATTATTTTCCCTTAACCACTAGTTATCGCCGTTTACACCGATTGTTTAATCAGAGCATTAAGGCCGGATCAATTACTCATTCATTGAATTAACGTCACCGGCATATCGATATTATTTTTTTTATACTGCTCGTTTAAGCAGCATTGATTTAATGTGACCAATCGCTTTTGTTGGATTTAGTCCTTTAGGACAAACATTTACACAGTTCATTATGCCATGGCAACGAAAAACACTAAATGCATCATCAAGATTTGATAATCGTTCATCTGTTGCTGTATCACGGCTATCAATTAACCATCGATATGCTGCCAATAAGCCTGCAGGTCCAATAAATTTATCAGGATTCCACCAAAATGATGGGCATGATGTCGAGCAACATGCACACATAATACATTCGTACAAACCATCTAACTGCGCGCGATCTTCAGGCGCTTGGAGGTTTTCACGAGCCGGTGGAACTGCTCCATCATCAATTAAGAAAGGTTTTACTTTTGCATAATTGGTGTAGAACTGTTCCATGTCGATAATCAGATCACGAACAACTGGTAATCCCGGTAAAGGGCGGATAACAATCGTGCTCTTATCCATTAAAGCTGATAATGGTGTAATACACGCTAAACCATTTTTACCGTTCATATTAATGCCATCAGAACCACACACACCCTCACGACATGAACGACGGAAAGACAGCGTAGAATCTTGCTCTTTTAACAGAATAAGTGCATCAAGCACCATCATATCTGAGCCTTCTGGCACTTCTAAGGTATACCCTTTCATGTGTGGTGCATTATCCACATCAGGGTTATAGCGATATATTGAGAAGTTGAGTTTCATCTTATCTATCCTCCCTTAGTAAGTACGTGCTTTCGGCGGGAAAGCTTCACGATGAACTGGCGACATGTTTACATCACGCTTAGACATAGCTTCTGTCTCAGGGTTGTAAATAGAGTGGCATAACCAATTAGCATCATCACGTTCAGGGAAGTCGAAACGAGCATGAGCACCACGACTTTCAGTACGGTAGTTAGCCGCTACTGCCGTTGCCATTGCTGTTTCCATTAAGTTTTCAAGCTCTAAGCATTCAATACGTTGTGTATTAAACTCAGAAGAAGTGTCATCTAAACGCGCATGCTTTAAACGTTCACGAATTTCTTTTAGCTCTGTAAGACCCGTTGCCATCGCATCACCTTCACGGAAAACCGAGAAGTTGTTTTGCATACAACTTTGAAGATCTTTACGAATTTGAACAGGATCTTCACCTTTTTGCGTAGTGTTCCAACGGTTAACACGAGCTAAAGAGGCTTCTATATCAGAATCTGTAGCAGGACGAGCTTCTGTTTGTGCAGCCAACGTTTCACCTAGATGTAAACCCGTTGCACGACCGAAGACGACCAGATCAAGTAATGAGTTACCACCTAAACGGTTAGCACCATGCACAGATACAGATGCGATCTCACCACAAGCGAAAAGACCTTGTACTTCTTGATCAACACCAGATGCTGTTTGTTTAAGGGCTTGGCCTGATACCTGAGTCGGTACCCCACCCATCATGTAATGACAAGTAGGAATAACTGGAATCGGCTCTTTAACAGGATCAATATGGGCAAAGGTACGCGATAATTCACAAATACCCGGTAGACGCGATTCAAGAACATCTTTACCTAAATGATCAAGTTTCAATTTAATGTGAGGTCCCCATGGGCCATCGCAACCACGACCTTCACGGATCTCAACCATCATTGAACGTGCAACCACATCACGACCAGCCAAATCTTTAGCATTAGGTGCATAACGCTCCATGAAGCGTTCACCATCTTTATTTAAAAGATAACCACCTTCACCACGACAACCTTCCGTTACCAGTACACCCGCGCCAGCAATACCCGTTGGATGGAATTGCCACATTTCCATATCTTGCATTGGCACGCCAGCACGAAGCGCCATACCAACACCGTCACCAGTGTTAATGTGCGCATTTGTTGTCGAAGCGTAAATACGACCAGCGCCACCTGTTGCAAGGATAGTAGCTTTAGATTTGAAGTAACAAATCTCGCCAGTTTCCATACACAAAGCAGTACAACCTAAAATTGCACCATCTTGGTTTTTTACTAAATCTAACGCATACCACTCAGAAAAAATCGTCGTTTGATGCTTAATATTTTGCTGATAAAGCGTATGAAGTAACGCGTGACCAGTACGGTCAGCAGCAGCGGCTGTACGCGCAGCTTGCTCACCACCAAACTCTTTAGACTGACCACCAAATGGGCGTTGATAGATAGTACCGTTGTCAAAACGCGAAAACGGTAGCCCCATTTTTTCTAATTCAATAACTGACTTAGGGCCATTTTGACACATGTATTCAATAGCATTCTGATCACCAATGTAATCAGAGCCTTTTACTGTGTCATACATATGCCATTGCCAATTATCTGGGTGTGAATTACCCAGCGCAACAGTAATACCGCCCTGCGCAGATACAGTATGAGAGCGCGTAGGGAACACTTTTGATAGCAAGGCACATTTTAGTCCTTGCTCTGAAATTTGTAATGCGGCACGCATACCCGCACCACCAGCACCGATAACAACGGCATCAAACTCACGAACTGCAATGCTCACTTACACACCCCACACAATAAAGAAACCCGCAAATAGGTAAACAAAAAGAATTGCTACAACAACAAACTGCAATCCCACTCTTAAAACGGCAGGTTTAATGTAGTCTGTTAACACTTGCCACAAACCAATCCAAGCATGTACAAGAATGGAAACCAAAGCCAACATAGTAAAAACTTTGGTACTGATTTGATTGAAGAATGCACTCCAAGTTTCAAACGTTAGCTCAGGGCCAAACGCAAAGAAACCAACCATATATACGGTGTAAAGGGTCAAAATGATCGCTGTAGCGCGGATCAGAATAAAATCGTGTATACCATTACGGCCGACGGAAGATACGTTATTTACCATACTAAGCCTCCTGCAAATACTGCTAGTACAGCGACAATTGCAAAACTAACTTTGGTACTTGCAATGCCTGTGTCCATTTCTTCGAAATAACCTAAATCCATCAACAAATGACGGACACCTAAAACAATGTGATAAAACAATGCGGTCAATACTCCCCACAGGATAAATTTCACAAAAAAGCTATCAGTAACACTAACAGCGGATGTAAAACCTTCAGGAGAAGATAAAGATAGGTTTAGCAGCCACAGCAAGATGGCAAGGGATACGAATGTAATCACACCTGAAACGCGGTGTAGGATTGACGCTATCGCAGTAAGCGGAAAGCGAATCGTTTGTAGGTCGAGATTGACAGGTCTTGGCTTTTTTACTTTCACGGTTTGCCCACTCAGCTCCATTGAAGCAATTTATTTTTTTATTAAATTCTCTGAGATATACGTACAAGCCAACAAACAAGTGCAACAAAAATTCAATATTAGGTTATTATTATGTTGAGCAGACGTTGTAAACGTCATTACCTAACTCTTAAAAATAAATGACACATGTTTGTAAAATCCTGGCGGGTAGTATAACCAGAGACCTTGCCTCACTATACGCCCCGTAACATTCAAAAACAATTCCAGTTACATGATGTCAAACACGATTCTCATAAATTAATACTTTTTGATTTAAAGTTATTAACAAGCGCACACAAAGAAGCACAATAATTGACAAAAGTTGCGCCTGACGGTACAACAAATGCACATCCGCATCGGATTAGGATTATAAAAATAGCAAAGGAGATTGTTATGGCAGATAAGAAAGCTACTCTTCATGTTGAAGGGAAAGCACCTATCGAACTGCCGATTATCGGGGGCTCTGAGGGCCAAGATGTAATTGATGTGCGTAAACTTGGTGCAAACGGCTTTTTTACATTTGACCCAGGTTTTCTAGCAACAGCCTCGTGTGAATCTCAAATTACATACATTGATGGCGAAGAAGGAATCTTGCTTCACAGAGGTTTCCCGATTGATCAATTAGCCAATAACGCAGACTATTTAGAAGTTTGTTTTGTCTTGTTATACGGTGAGGTCCCTACCCGAGCTGAATACGAGCAGTTTAGAACAACAGTTACACGCCATACCATGGTGCATGAACAAATCGCGAGCTTTTTCCATGGCTTCCGTCGTGATGCACACCCAATGGCTATAATGTGTGGTGTTGTTGGTGCTTTATCTGCGTTTTATCATGACTCTCTTGATATTAACAACGATACACACCGTGAGATTGCAGCATTTAGATTGTTATCTAAGATGCCGACATTAGCGGCAATGTGTCATAAGTACACCATCGGACAACCATTTATTTATCCTCGTAATGATCTTGATTACGCGGAAAATTTCCTTCACATGATGTTTGCAACACCTTGTGAAGAATATGAAGTAAGCCCTGTCGTTGCGCGTGCTATGGATAAGATCTTTACCCTACACGCAGATCACGAGCAGAATGCTTCAACGTCAACGGTTCGTCTTGCGGGCTCTTCTGGTGCTAACCCATTTGCTTGTATTGCGGCAGGTATTGCATCTCTTTGGGGGCCTGCGCATGGTGGTGCTAATGAAGCTTGTCTTAAGATGCTTGAAGAAATCGGAACTGTAGAAAACATTCCTGAGTTCATTGAGCGTGCAAAAGATAAAGATGACCCATTCCGCCTAATGGGCTTTGGTCACCGTGTTTACAAAAACTACGACCCTCGTGCAACCGTGATGCGTGAAGCTTGTCATGAAGTGCTTGAAGAGCTGAAGATTGAAGATCCATTACTAGATGTTGCAATGGAACTTGAGCGTATTGCGCTTTCTGATGAGTACTTTGTCAGTAAGAAATTATACCCTAACGTAGATTTCTACTCTGGTATTATTTTAAAAGCGATTGGTATTCCAGTATCAATGTTTACGGTGATCTTTGCGATGTCTCGTACCATTGGTTGGATTGCTCACTGGAACGAAATGCACAGTGATCCAACAAATCGTATTGGTCGACCTCGTCAGCTTTATACTGGTGAATCATTTAGAGAATTTAAGCCTCTTCATGAGCGCGAATAAATTTTCTTGAAAGTGACGATAAATAAAAAGGTTGAGTTTAAATACTCAACCTTTTTTATTTCATCTATCAAAAGACTAGCTAGCCTATACTGGGTTATCGATGTCGATAAACGCCACATCAAAGTTATATTCTTGTGCTAACCATTCACCTAATGCTTTTACACCATAACGCTCTGTGGCGTGATGACCCGCAGCAAAATAATGAATACCTAATTCGCGTGCAATATGCGTGGTTCTTTCAGATACTTCACCCGAAATAAAGGCGTCACAGCCTTGCTGAACGGCTAATTCAATATAATCTTGCCCGCCACCAGTACACCACCCCACTTTTTTTATTAAATGAGATGAACTCGGTGCGATATGTAATGGTTCACGTTGAAGTGCCATCGCAATTCTTGCCGCAAAATCCTCACCACAGATCGCTTGATCTAACTCACCATAAATAGCAACTGAACGAGGATTGCCTAACTCTAAACCACCAGTGATGTCTAAATCTAAACGTTGGGCTAACTGTACATTATTGCCAACTTGCGTATGTACATCTAATGGCAAATGATAAGCATATAAATTAATCCCATTTTCAATCAACGCTTTAATACGTCGATATTTCATACCACGAATTTCAGCAGGCTCACCTTTCCAAAAAAAGCCATGGTGGACAACAATTGCATCGGCTTTCTCTTCAATAGCTCTATCAATCAGTGCCTGACAAGCCGTTACGCCAGTAATAATTTTTTTAACGTCGGGTTTGCCTTCAACTTGTAACCCATTAGGACAATAATCTTTGATCAAGTGAGGAGAAAGAAACTCATTAAGTACGGTTTCTAAAGCAAAATTATTCATCTAATGTTGTCCTTAATCTTATAACTAAAATCTTTTTTAATACTACGATATTAGTTTACTAAAGCTATCTTTATATTAAGAGTTTTCTCTGTATTAACAGTAAATAAATGGTATAAAAAAAGCTGCCAATGGCAGCTTTTAATATTACATGGAAATTATTTTAAGCCTTGCTCAATTTTTTTAAGCCATACAGGCTGAGCGCTAGTTTGCACCCAGTAGCGATGTAAGAAACTACCCATACGCGTACGTTTATTGACAGGTAATAAAAGTAAAACAGGTAATGAAAGCAGTCCTGCTAGTACAACAAAAACGCGACGAAAAGTAATATTGAACTTTGAATACTGAGTGTACATAACAGAATCTCTTTATGACTAAATCTGTCACCACTTTAATCGAGTTTATGAAATATTACTACAGATTTTCGTGTAACTTTTCGTCAATATTGTGTCATACGCCTATATACAAGCGAGTTATGTAAGAATGTTACAAAAAGAAATAGATAAACAATTAACGAAGGATTATCTCGCTGCACTCAATATGCCAAATTTAATCTCATCATACGACTATGTCTGTGACGACACTTGGTTTGAGGTATTTAATCGCGACGCACAACTTCCCTGCATAGCGCCCTATACTGGAAATCGCCGCTTAGGGTTTTACTATCAATGGCTATGGCAGCAATTAATTATTTCTCACCCTCATTACGAATTGATGGAAGAAGAAGTCCAACTTCATTGGCATAAACAGACTGTTGGCTCTATTGATTTTCTGGTTAAAAACTTACGGACTGATGAAATTGAACATTGGGAAGTCGCCATCAAATTTTATCTCGCCTATAACAATAGCTGGCCAGGACCAAATGCTAAAGACAATCTCGATAAGAAAACCAATCGAATGATTGAACATCAACTCAGACTGAGTGAGCATGATGCATTTAAAACTACCTTTGATGAACAGCCAACCAAACGTCGACTCATCATGCAGGGGCGATTATTTCACGCTTGGCCTGAACCTCAGCAAGGCTCAACTATTATTATCAACCCAAAGGCTAACACAGGATTATGGTGTTATCAGTCTGATGCTGCACATCTAGTTTTGAAAGTATTGACGAAAAAACAGTGGATCGCGCCACCAGCTTTCGCTGAACTTGATAAATATCTCGACCCAAATCAAATTACCGTACCAACACAGGCTGTTGATAAAAAAGATAGAGTATGGTTTATCGTTCCGAATCACTGGCCAAAGCATAATAGTGAATTGAGAACATAAGCTTCATATATAAAAAAACGCCCATTGTGGGCGTTTTCTTTATCCATATAACAGGTTATAAACCTGCGTCGGCAAAGACTTTACTGACAATTTCCTGTGCTTCTTGCTCAATAAGCGCTAGATGTTCTTTGCCCTTAAAGCTTTCACAATAGATTTTGTAAATATCTTCTGTACCCGATGGACGAGCAGCAAACCAACCATTTTCAGTCGTCACTTTTAAACCACCAATCGCAGCACCATTACCTGGCGCATGAGTTAGACGTGCGGTGATTGGTTCACCAGCTAGTGTTTCAGCTGAAACCATTTCGGGAGAAAGCTTACTTAATACCGCTTTCTGCTCTTTATTCGCGACAGCTTGCAAACGAGAATATTCTGAACGTCCAAACTTATCTGCTAACTCTTCGTAATATTCTTGCGGTGTTTTACCTGTTACAGCAGTGATCTCTGCAGCTAACAAACACAGTAAAATACCGTCTTTATCTGTTGACCAAGGCGTGCCGTCTTTACGTAAGAAAGATGCACCCGCACTTTCTTCACCGCCAAAACCTAACTTACCGCTAAATAAGCCATCAACAAACCATTTAAAACCGACTGGAACTTCAACAAGTTCGCGGCCTAATGCTGCAACAACACGATCAATCAACGCACTAGATACTAGTGTTTTACCCACTGCAACTTGCTTAGCCCAATCGTTACGATGACGGAATAAGTAATCAATACATACGGCAAGATAATGGTTAGGATTCATTAAACCTGCAGGTGTTACGATGCCATGACGGTCGTAATCAGGGTCGTTACCAAACGCTAGATCGTAATTATCTTTGTACGCCAGTAACCCAGCCATTGCATATGGTGATGAACAGTCCATACGCACTACGCCATCTTTATCTAATGACATAAAACGAAATGATGGGTCAATAGATTCATTAACAAGTGTTAGATCTAGCGCATAATATGCGGCAATTTGACGCCAGTATTCAATACCAGAACCACCAAGAGGATCTACACCCAACTTCAGCTCTGATTTTTGAATCACGTCCATATTTATAACATTTACAAGATCTGCGACATACGGTGCAACTAAATCTTGCTCAACAACAAGTTGTGAAGCTAAAGCGTCGACAATAGATACACGCTTAACATCTACCAAACCGTTTGCAATGATTTCATTAGCACGGCGTTCAATCGCTGTTGTTAATTCACTTTCAGCGGGTCCACCATGGACAGGATTATATTTAATACCGCCATCTTGAGGTGGATTATGCGATGGCGTGATAACAATACCATCAGCTTTATCATCATGTGCTTTGTTGTAACAAAGGATAGAGTGAGAAATGCCAGGTGTCGGGGTATATCCCTTACCTTGTTGAATAACAACTTGAACATTATTAGCAACAAGTACTTCTAATGTTGAAGTAAAAGCAGGCTCTGATAATGCATGGGTATCTTTTCCTAAAAAAAGTGGCCCCATCACTCCATTTTCAGCACGCACTTCAGCAATGGCTTGTGCAATGGCCCAAATATGATGCTGATTAAATGTGCCTTTATCTGCTGTTCCTCGATGACCTGAAGTACCAAACTCTACTTGCTGCGATACATCTTGAGCACTTGGCTCTATAAGAAAATAATTAGCGATAAGTGCTGGAATGTTATGCATATCTTCTTGCTGAGCTCGTTGCCCAGCACGAGGATGAATAGCCATAGTTTTATCCTTGTTATTTGACCTCAATATCTGACAATTAGATTTCGCCACATACCTTATCAATAATGTCTGAACCAAATCCCATCTTAGTCATCAGCTGGTCAATCATTTGACGCTTACGCTCAGTATTTGTATTTGTAATCACCCAGAATGGTGTTGATGGAATCGACTTAGGTTTCGTCGTTTTACCACTTGCTAGTAACGTTTCTTCATCATGAGCAAAGTAAACGCGGGTACGACCTTTAATTGCAGCAGCTTCAGCAAAGCCTTCTGCATCAATGCTATACAAAGAAGACAAGATCATCATAAAACGACCAATTGCTTTTTCTTGTGCGGCAAATTCATCAGAGATCAATACTGTTCGCATTTCTTTAACACGATCCATCGTTGGTACATTGCCAGCATCTTTACTAACAACGATCCCTTTCGGACGAACAGGCATTACCACAGCAGGCTGCTGTTGTAGTTGCTCTTCAGGCACCATAAGCAAGCGACGCAAAATATCAGAAGCACTTTCACCAATATGTTGAGTTTGGCTAGCAATATAACGATATAGTTCTTCGTCTACTTCAATAGTCTTCATCGTATTATTCATTATCGTTCCGTTAAAAAATCTGGCTACGATTATAGCTTGATCCGAGGTTATACTCTACGGTAAATACCACAACTAATTAGAGAAAATAGTCAGTGAATCTTCATTATCAAGTTGAAGGCGATGGAAAAACGATCATTTTGATCCATGGCTTATTCGGCAGTGCTGCTAATCTAGGGCTTTTAGCCAGATATTTGAAAAATAACTATAAAGTAATTAGCGTTGATCTTCGTAACCATGGATTGTCCCCACACAGTGATCATTTTACCTATCAGGATATGGCACAAGATGTGCTGAATGTGATCAACCACTTAGATATTGATCAATTTTCGGTAATTGGTCATTCAATGGGTGGAAAAGTAGCCATGGCATTGGCTGCATTAGCACCAAATCACTTAGAACATTTGGTTGTATTGGATATGGCTCCGGTTAGCTATCAAACACATCGGCATCAAAATGTGTTTAATGGTTTACAAGAAGTGAATAAACATACCATTACCAAGCGTAGTGAGGCCGAACAGTTTCTTGCTCAATATGTTGAAGACGCCAGTGTTAGACAATTTTTACTTAAATCTCTCGCCAAACAGGGTGAACATTACCAATGGCGATTTAATGTTGATGGGATTATTGCCAACTACAGCACCATTATGGGCTGGCAGCCTGCTGTAGAGCCATTCAAAGGCAAGACATTATTTATTAAAGGCCAAGAATCTGACTATATCATGCCAGAATATCGGGATGAAATTATGCGCCAATTCCCTCACGCCAAAGCACATATGGTGGCAAATACTGGACATTGGCTCCATGCCGAAAAACCTGAAACGGTGACCCGTATCATCACAAACTTCCTTGATAAATAAATAACATGCTTATCTCGTTGTTAGCATGCTCATTAACAACGAGATATTGCATAACCACAATGTTAAATACTTTTTTAACTATGCTATAGTCTCATCAAATGGATATACCTGAATGACTTTAAATACCAAGTATTTTGAGGTTACTTGGGTATATATCAAAAGGATTTGTTATGCTTTATGGATACATAGACTTAATTAAATCTATTGGGCTGGATCTTGTTTTTACCACTATTTTTTCTTTCTCGGTATGGCAATAAAAGATGTCTTAAAACAAGGTAATGTCCCTCCTTTTAGACAAAAAGTTGTTCGGCTAGTCTAATTTCTGGCTGTGCTGGATTTATAACCAAAGGCATTATTCAGCTAAGATGGGAAGGTACTGGGATTTAATTATTAGCGTTAATTGTGTAACTTATGATGATTATATCAACACCTAAACACTTAGTTCTTGCGGGTAATGCTACCGTTTAGACGAAAAAATATACAAAACGTCAGTAAACAGTAATTATCATTGCACCGTTTCTACTGATTTCTGTAAACTGCGATGCAGCAGTTAACTATTTATATACGGGTAATCTCTACTATGGCAAGCGTTGGACTCTTCTTTGGTAGCGACACAGGTAATACCGAAGCTGTCGCTAAAATGATTCAAAAGCAACTTGGTGACAAGCTAGTTGAAGTAAAAGATATCGCAAAAAGCAGCAAAGAAGATATCGACAACTTTGATCTATTGCTACTTGGTATTCCTACTTGGTACTACGGTGAACCACAGTGTGATTGGGATGACTTTTTCCCAGAGCTTGAGCAAGTTGATTTTTCAACTAAACTTGTGGCTATCTTCGGTTGTGGTGACCAAGAAGATTACGCAGAATATTTCTGTGATGCGATGGGTACTGTGCGTGACATCGTTGAAGGTCGCGGTGCAACTGTTGTGGGTAACTTCTCAACAGAAGGCTTTGAGTTTGAAGCTTCAAAAGCACTTGTTGATGACAACCACTTCGTAGGTTTATGTATTGATGAAGATCGCCAACCAGAGCTTACAGCACAGCGTGTTAAGCAATGGGTTGAGCAAATTTATGATGAAATGTGCTTAGCAGAACTTGCTGATTAATCGCATTGAGATCATCAAAAAAACGCGCTTATCAAGCGCGTTTTTTTATACATCTTTTTAGCGATATTTTCACTCAAGATATCGCATTCGATTCCGTTCGATATTCTGGTTTTTTCCTTACATATAAGGTTCGCTCAACTTGAGAAACTAACTCCCCTCGACTATTTAATACATTGACCGTAAAAGAGGGAAAATACTTATCACCAGATTTTGTTACTTGCTTTATCTCTTCAATACACTGTTCAGAAATCACAAAATCAGCGGTTAAATCACTATCGCCCGGTTGAATAAAGTTGATATTTGCTTGTTTATCCCAGACAAAATACTCACGTCCAAGTATGCCCATTAACATCAAAGAATAAACAGGATCTGTAAGTGAAAAAATACTTCCACCATACTGTGTACGGTTTGCATTCTTATTCCACCAGCGCAGCTTCAATTTTATACGAACATATCGAAAATCATCACTGATCGTCATAATCTTAATACCCGCCCCCCAAAAGGGTGGCCATAGATTCAGCGCACATTTCACAACACTTGGCTTATAAACGTTAAACAATATGAAAGCCCCCATCTGGTACGATGAGTTTATATTTACATAAATTTTACATACATTCAAACACTAGAAATTATACATATCTCCTAGTTTCCTCTGCTTTTAAGGTTTATTGTTATCGTTGCGTCACTTATAATAGTTAGAAATGAAAAAGACTACTGCAACACCTTTGCGGATAGCCAATAGGAAATTTTGATGTCAGATAATAATCATGCGCTAAAACAAGCAGGCTTAAAAGTTACTCTTCCACGCCTTAAAATTTTGGAAGTACTGCAAGAACCTGATTGCCAACACATCAGTGCTGAAGACTTGTACAAAAAACTTATCGATATTGGCGAAGAAATTGGCCTAGCTACAGTCTATCGCGTACTCAACCAGTTTGATGATGCAGGCATTGTCACACGACATCATTTTGAAGGTGGTAAATCTGTTTTCGAACTATCAACTCAACACCACCATGATCATCTAGTTTGTTTAGATTGTGGTAAAGTTATCGAGTTTTCAGATGACATCATCGAAGATCGTCAAAAACAAATTGCAGAAAGCTTCAATGTTCGCTTAACAAATCATAGCCTATATCTATATGGTCATTGCATGAAAGGCAATTGCGCCGAAGATGAAACTCTTCACGACCCAAAGTAATACTTTAAAAGAGCCAGTGTATTTCCACTGGCTTTTTTATTTGATACTTAGTTCACCTTTCAAACATTGTTACAAATAACCACATTACAAAATGGTGTTTTTTACTATATATCTATGCCAACTATTTTATATGGATGTTATAGATGAAAGTAAAACCATTAGTACTCGCATTAATCACCACCCTATCTCTTTCAAGCCTAATATCTAACGCAAATGCTTGTACTCGTATCCTTTGGCAAACAGAAGATCATGGTGTCTTTGTTTCTCGTACTATGGATTGGTCTGAATCCACAAACCCTTACTTAGCAAGCTTTCCTCAAGGTTCAGAATACACAACGCACCTGAGTAATAAGAACCTTGTTACATCCAAATTTGCTGTCACGGGGATCACTGCTTACGGCATTCTAATGGATGGTATTAACTCACAAGGGCTCAGTGGTAATATTCTTTATGATGGTGGAATGGATCTCGGCAAAGGGAATAATAAACAAACCGATGGCGCAATTACCTACCTTCGCCATATGTTGTCGCAACATAAAACAGTGAATGATGTTGTAAAAGCAGCCACCGCACTTGCCCCTAACGAAGAATTTATTGAAGGAATTCCTGTTCGCATTGCTCTGCATTTATCTTTCCAAGATCCAACGGGCGATAGCGCTATTATTGAATGGCGTGAGGGCAAACCTCAAATTTGGCATGGAAAACAATATACCGTCATGACAAATCAGCCTGATTATGCCCAACACCTTGCGAATATTAAACGTTCTGCACGTGGATGGGGCGAACAAGCTCAACAATGGAGTCAAACAAATTTAGGCACTGGCGGTAATACTAATCCTGAAGATCGTTTCGTTCATGCCACCTATTTTTCAGAGCACTTAAAAGAACCAACGAGCATCATCAATGGCATTTTAAAGCTCGAGTCAACGATGTTTCGTATTCCTCATGATGCGCCAAACCGCCCTATTAACGGTAAAATGACAGGTTACGCAACAGAGTATTCGGTAAATAGGCATTTACAATCAGGTGAGACTTTCGTTCGCTATCAATGGGGAGATATATTTAGTCAATTTAAATACAACACCCAAGATATTCAAAAATCAGGCAAAATGATTTTCTTCAAATTAAGCAATGCTGAGCTTGCGGGGAATATTACGGAGCAAGTCATTAACTCTGGACATTAATAACCATGTTATATCATCGATTTAGATAGCTATTAATAAAAAACCGCATCACAAGAGCGATGCGGTTTTTATTAGCTGAAATCAGAGACTGAATTAGTCGCCAATTTTCGCCCAAGTATCACGAAGGCCGACTGTGCGGTTGAAGACTAAATGCTCAGGGCTTGAGTCTTTGTTATCTGCACAGAAGTAACCCATACGCTCAAATTGGTAAGCTTTTTCAGCTTCAGCAGCAACCAATGATGGTTCAACGAAACCATTAACTACTGTTAGAGAGTCAGGGTTGATCACTGATACAAAATCATCTGCCGCACCAGGGTTTGGTACTGTAAATAGGCGATCGTATAAACGAATTTCTGCTGGAATACCCGCTTCTGCTGATACCCAGTGAATAACACCTTTTACTTTACGACCATCTGCTGGGTTCTTACCTAATGTATCTTTATCGTAAGAACAGAAAATTGTGGTGATATTACCTTCCGCATCCTTTTCGATGCGATCCGCTTGAATCACATAGGCGCCACGTAAGCGAACTTCTTTACCTAATACTAAACGCTTGTATTTCTTATTCGCTTCTTCGCGGAAATCTTCACGCTCAATGTATAGCTCGCGGCTAAATGGCACTTCACGCGAACCCATTTCAGGTTGATTCGGATGATTAGCGACAGTAAGCATTTCTGTCTCACCATCAAAGTTTTCAATCACAACTTTAACAGGATCAAGAACCGCCATTGCACGTGGTGCGTTTTCGTTTAGATCGTCACGAATACAAGATTCTAGTGAGCTGATCTCGATAGTGTTGTCTTGCTTAGTCACACCGATACGCTTACAGAACTCACGCATAGATGCCGGTGTGAAACCACGACGACGCAGGCCAGAAATAGTTGGCATACGTGGATCATCCCAACCATTAACCAATTTATCAGTCACAAGTTGGTTCAGCTTACGCTTCGACATCACAGTGTATTCAAGGTTTAGACGGCTAAACTCATACTGATGCGGTGTACAATCGATAGTGATGTTTTCAAGAACCCAATCGTATAGACGACGGTTGTCCATGAACTCAAGGGTACAAATAGAGTGCGTAATGCCCTCTAGCGCATCAGAAATACAGTGTGTGAAGTCGTACATTGGGTAAATGCACCACTTATCACCCGTTTGATGGTGAGTCGCAAAACGTACACGGTAGATCACTGGATCGCGCATAACCATAAATGGTGATGCCATGTCGATCTTCGCACGAAGACACATTTTGCCTTCTTCAACCTCACCGTTCTTCATTTTGTCGAATAGAGCTAAGTTTTCTTCAACGCTACGATCGCGGTATGGGCTATGCTTACCTGGCTCAGTTAATGTGCCACGGTACTCACGCATCTGCTCTGGACTTAGCTCATCAACGTACGCTAAGCCTTTATTAATTAATTCAATTGCGAACCCGTATAGCTTATCGAAGTAGTTTGATGAATAACAAATATCACCGCTCCACTCAAAGCCCAACCAGTTAACATCGTTCTTAATAGACTCAACGTATTCGATGTCTTCTTTCTCAGGGTTAGTATCATCAAAACGAAGATTACATTGACCCTGATAGTCCTGAGCAATACCGAAGTTCAAACAAATAGATTTAGCATGGCCGATATGCAGGTAACCATTCGGCTCCGGCGGGAATCGGGTATGTACGCTTGTATGTTTGCCACTTGCTAAATCCGCATCAATAATTTGGCGGATAAAGTTAGTTGGACGAGCTTCAGATTCACTCATCAATTACACCTCGTGTGCTTACAGGATTGAGAACTGTATATGATCCATAAATATGGCTCATGACTCAACAAATAGTATGCATTGTTTGTCGATATGGATAAAAAAGCCCCGTAATAACGGAGTTTGTATCCTACCACTATACATTAATGCCCTAATTAGGCGCATTAAAAACATGACCATTAATTTGATAGCCATGATTTTTACCTAACTTAATAAAAAAAGCCGATGAAGGTTTCCCTTCACCGGCTGATATTTTAACAGTTAAAGCGTGTTTACATCGTAACTTATAATGATGTTACACGGCTGAAACGTTTACCGTCTGCGCTTACTGCACGGATTTCAACTTTACCCGATACACTTGGTTGTGCTTTCGCATTGTAAGTGTTCCACGTTTTGCCTTCGTCCGTTGAGTATTGTAGTGCTAAGCCAGGCATACTTACGTTCATTGCAAGTTTACCATTTTCAATTTTTGCACCAGGTACTGGTACACGGTACTGAATACCTGCCGCATCAAGTTTAGCTAGTTCACGTTGACCAAGAACGTTAGCAAAACGCTCCCACTCGTTGTGAAGGGCTTTCTTGTCCACAAGGTTTGAGTCTTGTGAGTATTCAACACCTGCTTGGTACTCATTTTCCCACTCACCTTTGTGCCATGCACGCTCAGCTGCTGCTAGTACGCGAGGGAATACCATGTACTCGTATTGATCATCGTTACCTACAGTTTCACTCCAAAGCTGAGCAGACAGACCGTGGAAGCCTTTCGATTCAACCGTACCTTTACTTGCAAAGCCATTGCCATCACGATCGAGTGATGTTTCTGCGTTCTGAGGTAAGTTTGCAGGTGCAAAACCAAACATCTTACGTGTATCTGTTGCACGTGTTGCCCAGTAGTAACCGCGCTCTGATGGATCTACTTCATATGGCATATCCATGTATACGTAATCTGGGTTTGATACTACAACATCATAGCCTTTGTTAGCCCACTCGTATGCAGATGCACCACCGCCCCAGTATAGAACATCCCAGAAGTTCACACGTACGTTATCTGTGTCAAATGCTTTCGCATCTTTCGAGTACTTCAAGCCATCTTGCCATGCTTGGAAATTCTCAATACCCTTGCTATTAACCACAGCACTTACACGCTCAGCAAAGTAGCTTGGTAGACGATCGTAATCACTTACCACACCTTCTGCGATCAATTTCTGACACATTGGTGATTTTTGGTATGGCTTATCTTGCTTAGATTGATCAATTGAACCCGTCCAAGCTGTTTGCTCTGCAGCGTTAATATCTTGGAAGCCTGCATTTAACTTGATGTTCTTCGCTTCATCACCACCGAAATGCCATGTATTTAGCGGCATGCCCGCGTCTTTATGCATTGCTTGAATTTCAGTAATGACTTTATCAACAAACTTTGCTGACGAATCCATACATGGGTTAATAAAACTACGCTTATCGTAGAACTGTACTGTCGTTACGTTTGACGTATCTTGTGGATCCATCAAGCGATATTCATTCGCTTCATCCATCTTGCCTTCAGCAGCTAGACGCTTGTAACGCGCTTCCATTGCTACCACCGCTGCACGCGCGTGAGCTGGCATATCAATTTCAGGGATCACTTCGATACCACGTGCTTTCGCATATTTTAGAATATCTAAGTAATCTTGCTTGCTGTAGAAACCTGAACCATCGTTCTCAGATGTTGGGCCTGAGCCTAGTTGAGGAAGAAGACAGCTTGTTTCTGATAAATCATGACAACGCTTACCACCGATTTCTGTCAATTCTGGAAGACCCGGAATTTCGATACGCCAACCTTCATCATCAGATAGGTGGAAGTGGAATTTGTTCATCTTGTACGCTGCCATTTGATCTAGCGTACGTAGGATCGCTTCTTTAGAGTGGAAGTTACGACCCACATCAACCATTACACCACGATAATCAAAACGTGGTGCGTCCAATACATTTAATGTTGGAATGCTGTTATCTGCACCGGTAGACATCAGTGAGATCAGAGACTGCATACCGTAGAACGCACCTTGGTTATCAAAACCAGTAACGGTGGCGCCCTTCTTAGTTACGTCTAGCTTATAAGCACCAACAATTTGCTGATCCTTCTTAAACGAACCCGGTAAAATTGTTACTTTTACTGGGTATTCACCCTGCGCGTTCACACCAAGCTGTGCTAAACGAGCCTCTACTGCAGCCATCATGTCAGCAGGTAGCGTTAGGTTGTCGATCTTAATACCGTTAGCTAGAGAAACAGTATCGCCAGTTAATTTAGTACTTAGCGGTGTAGGTAAAATAGTGCCAGCTACTTCTTCAGAAGCCACTAAGTTTACATCGCTGTTTTTCTCAAAACGTGTTTCTGGTGTCGCTAATACGTTATTATCCGCTTTAACACGCTTAAATTGATCGCCTTTTAATGGCGTTAAGTAATCTGCAGGGTTAGCTGTATCTGTGCTAACAATTGTTTTTGGTTCTGCATTACCTGCTGTTACATATGCACGAGGCATGTAATCATTTTCAAATAAAGTCCAATATTCACCGATGTAAGGGATAACAACCTTTTCACCTTCAGCAAAACCATCGAACTTATCTGTTGGCTCTAGTGTGTGTAGATCACCTGTTACATGAGTAACTTTGAATTGATCATTCTGCACTTCTAGGATTTGACGAATACTGCTGAAGTAAATTTTCCAATCTTTATTCGTCACCGCTGGACCTTTATTTTCCAGCGTTAAATTAATCAAATCACATGATGCCCATTCCGCACCCAGTGTTTTACATGGCAAGCCTTCTTCTGCACCGTGCTGAATAGCGACTTCGTAGTTAAGATCTAGGTTTGACGCTAGGTTATTTACTACAGTTTGATCATTGTTTCCTTTACTTGCACAACCCGTCACCGCTAATGCAATAAAAGATGCTAACGCCGTAAGTTTAATAGTCATGATATATTCCTTTCTCCCGATATCTCTTCTAAAAAAGTGAAGAGAAAATCAATACGAGCCCAAACGTTGGGTACTCAAAATGCCGGCCCTATCATTCCATGTTTGAAAATAATAAGGCCGGTTTTATTAAAGGTCTTGCGGTATTACTTAATTACTGAAGAATTCAGGTAATTATGGAAGTTTTACAGAAGATAGATCTTCTGACGCTGGGATTTTCTTCATTTCGCCAGCAACAATTTCAGCTAGAGGGCCAAGGATAACCTGAAGGTTATTTGAACCTAGTTTAACTACACCCATCGCACCTAGTGCTTTTAACGTTTTCTCGTTAGCAAGACTGCTGTCTTTTAGCGTTAGGCGTAGACGTGTAATACAAGCATCAATGTTCTCTAGGTTACCGTGACCACCCAGTGCTTTTAAGTACTGCTTCGCTAGCTCGCTAGTTTCTGCAGAACCTGCAACTGATGAAGTCTCTTCTTCGTCGTCTTCACGGCCAGGCGTTTTAAGGTTGAACTTAACAATCGCGAAGCGGAATACAAAGTAGTAGATGAAGAAGAATGCAATACCTTGAACAATCAGCATATACCACTGAACAGCTAGTGGGTTGCGTGATGACAAGAACATATCAACTAGACCTGCAGAGAAACCGAAACCTGCAATCCACTGCATAGATGCTGCGATGTATACAGATAGACCCGCTAGTGCTGCGTGAATTACGTACAGTACTGGTGCTAGGAACATGAATGCAAATTCTAGCGGCTCAGTAACACCGGTGAAGAATGATGCAAAACCAGCAGCTAGTAGTAGAGATGCTACGCGCTCTTTATTCTTCGCTTTCGCAGTGTGGTACATCGCAAGTGCCGCACCAGGTAGACCAAACATCATGATAGGGAAGAAACCAGCTTGGTACATACCAGTGACACCTGGAGTTGCTGTACCTTCAGCGATTGATTTCGCGCCGCCAAGGAAGTTAGGAATATCGTTAATACCTGCTACGTCAAACCAGAATACTGAGTTTAGTGCGTGGTGAAGACCTACAGGAATCAATAGACGGTTGAAGAATGCGTATAGACCCGCACCTACAGAACCCATACCTTGGATGCTTTCACCAAAATGTACTAGACCGCCGTAAATTGATGGCCAAACAACCATCAAGATACCTGCAATAACGATACCAGCAACAGATGTTAGAATTGGTACTAAACGCTTACCACTAAAGAACGCTAGTGCTTTGTGTAGTTCTACGTTTGAGAAACGGTTGTACAACTCAGCTGATACGATACCGACTAAGATACCTACGAATTGGTTATTGATTTTACCAAATGCAGCTGGAACTGCGCTTGGGTCAATACCTTGGATTTGCGCGACTGCACCCGGTGCAAGAAGCGTTGTTACCACAAGGAAACCTACAAAACCAGAAAGTGCTGCTGCACCATCCTTATCTTTAGACATGCCGTATGCAACACCCACTGCAAACAGTACAGACATGTTATCAATAATTGCCGCACCAGCCTTGATCAAGAAAGCAGCTAATGCAGAGTTTGCACCCCAGCCGTTCGGATCAATCCAGTAACCGATACCCATTAAGATTGCCGCTGCAGGAAGTACTGCAACTGGCACCATTAATGCCTTACCTACTTTTTGAAAATATCCAAGAATATTCACCCTTAGTTCCCCCTATGGTTTTCTTAGATGTAATTAAATAACTGTTTATAAGCTATCCGTATTAAGTTATTCGCAGTTTAAGAAATTAATTTCGCCCCGCAAATTAAAAGCTCATCATTTGTGATCTCAATCACCGACGGAGGTTAGAACTGAGTGATTTTGCTAGCTCGATCATAAAACTTATTTTATCATTCGAAACAAAGGCGCTATGTCGCTAAGATTTTTCCTGTTTTAACTTTCTTCAACGAGGTATCAACGTGAGACTAATCCCGCTAAATAACGCTAAAGATGTTGGTTTATGGTCAGCTCGCTACATCGCAGATCGTATCAATAAATTCGAACCATCAGCTGAGCGTCCATTTGTATTGGGTCTACCAACTGGTGGTACACCACTTGCAACTTACAAACGTCTTATCGAGCTATACCAAGCTGGTGAAGTAAGCTTTAAACATGTTGTTACTTTCAACATGGATGAGTACGTAGGCATGCCTGCAGATCACCCAGAATCATACCGTAACTTCATGTACAACAACTTCTTCAACCACGTTGACATCCAAGAAGAGAACATTAACCTTCTTGACGGTAACGCAGAAGATCACGTTGCTGAATGCCAACGTTACGAAGATAAGATCAAATCTTACGGTAAAATCAACCTATTCATGGGCGGTGTAGGCAACGACGGCCACATTGCTTTCAATGAGCCAGCATCATCATTAGCATCTCGTACACGAATCAAAACACTAACGCACGAAACGCGTATTGCTAACTCTCGTTTCTTTGATGGCGACATCAACCAAGTACCTAAATACTCACTAACTATCGGTGTAGGTACATTACTAGATTCTGAAGAAGTCATGATCCTTATCACTGGCCACAACAAAGCCCAGGCGCTACAAGCTGCGGTTGAAGGCAGTGTCAATCACCTATGGACAGTATCTGCACTGCAGCTACATCCTAAATCAATGATTGTTTGTGATGAGCCATCAACTCAAGAGCTAAAAGTGAAGACCGTTAAGTACTTCCAAGAACTAGAAGCGGAAAATATTAACCACCTTTAATCCTATTAAGGAATATTCATGTACGCGCTTACCAACTGTAATATTTTTACCGGTAGCGAAGTGCTGAATAACCACGCCGTCATTATTGACGGCGTGAACATTCATGCAATCTGCCCGATTAATCATTTACTCGATGGCATCGACACTATCGATCTTCATGGTGCAAACCTCTCTCCTGGCTTTATTGACTTACAATTAAATGGTTGTGGAGGGGTGATGTTCAACAATGAAACCACCGCCGAAGCCATTGATATTATGCACCAAGCCAACCTAAAATCAGGTTGTACTAGCTTTCTCCCTACGCTTATCACCTCCCCCGACGAAGACATGAAACGTGCAGTTTCAGCTATTCGTGACTATCAAGCAAAATACCACAATCAAGCATTAGGCCTACACCTAGAAGGCCCTTATATTAATGTTGTAAAGAAAGGGGTTCACCGCCCGGATTTCATTCGTCCAGCGAGTGACGATATGATTGCGTTCTTGTGTGATAATGCTGATGTTATTACTAAAGTCACTCTCGCACCTGAACTGAATTCACCTGAGCATATTCAGAAACTGATTGATTCAGGTATTGTCGTATCGGCAGGACACAGTAATGCGACATACGAAGAAGCAAAACAAGGCTTCGATCTCGGTATTAGTTTTACTACGCATTTATTCAATGCGATGAGTCCAGTAGAAGGTCGTTCGCCAGGTCTAGTTGGCGCTATTTACGATAGCAGTGAAATCTATACAGGCGTTATTGCTGACGGTTTCCATGTTGACTATGCCAATATCCGCATGGCTCATAAAATGAAGAATACGCGTTTAGTTTTAGTGACCGATGCCACAGCTCCAGCAGGTGCAAACATCGATAGCTTTCTTTTTACTGGGACAAAGGTATATTACCGAAACGGCATGTGTGTAACTGAAGAAGGCACACTTGGTGGTTCAGCACTGACAATGATTGAAGCAATTCAAAATAGTGTTGAACATGTAGGTATCGCCTTGGACGAAGCGATTCGTATGGCCACACTTTATCCTGCTCGCGCTATTGGTGTAGACAAGAAACTTGGGGCTATAAGAAAAGGCATGGTAGCAAATCTTACTGTGTTTGATCGCGATTATCATGTTCAGGCGACAATTGTTAATGGTGAATACAAACAGAGCTAATTATGACAGGCGGACAAATTGGTAATGTTGATCTCGTAAAACAGCTAAACAGTGCAGCTGTTTATCGCTTGATTGACTTGCAGGGCCCTATTTCACGTATTCAGGTGGCTGATGTTAGTCAGCTTGCTCCTGCCAGTGTTACTAAAATAACCCGCCAACTACTTGAGCGCGGCCTAATCAAAGAGGTCGCGCAACAAGCATCAACCGGCGGTAGACGGGCAATATCGCTGACAACTGAATCAGCAGCATTTCATTCTATTGCGGTGCGTATTGGTCGAAATTACATTGAAATAACCCTTTATGATTTAAGTGGTAACCATATAACAGGTACCGCTCACCCATTTTCTTATACCAGCCAACAAGCCTTAATTGATGGTTTACTTGAGCATATCCAAAATTTCATCAGTAATAACCAAAATGTAATGAAAGAATTGGTTGCATTTGGTATTACGCTCCCCGGCTTAGTGAACCCTGAGCATGGTATTGTGGAATATATGCCACATATTGAAATTGATGACTTTCCATTAGCTGACATTATTAAAAAACAATTCGGTGTTATTTGTTTTGTCGGTAATGATATTCGAGGCCTAGCGCTAGCTGAACATTACTTCGGTGCAAGCCGCGATTGTAAAGACTCAATTCTAGTCAGTGTTCACAACGGTACAGGTGCCGGTATTATTGTTAATGGTCAAGTATTCTTGGGCTTTAACCGTAACGTGGGCGAGATCGGCCATATTCAAATCGATCCTTTAGGCGATAAATGCCAATGCGGTAATTTTGGTTGTTTAGAAACAGTCGCAGCCGATCCCGCAATAGTTAAAAATGTTCAACATTTGCTCGACCAAGGCTATCCAAGTTCATTACAAGCGCTTGAAGATATAACAATGCTTGCGATTTGTAATGCGGCAAATGATGGTGATGAGTTAGCAACCCAAGCGTTGATAAAAGTTGGAAATCAATTGGGCAAAGCTCTTGCGATGACCATCAATTTGTTCAACCCTCAAAAAATCATTCTTGCGGGTAACATTACTCATGCCCAAGAGATTGTTTTTCCAGCGATTCGACGTTGTGTTGAAACACAATCACTCTCAAGATTTCATCATGACTTACCGGTTGTTGCATCTGAGCTTTATAACCAGCCGACCATAGGTGCATTTTCAATGATCAAACGCGCCATGTTAAACGGTGTATTATTACAGCTTCTATTAGAAGACTAATCACAGCACCATATAAATTCAGAGCAAAGGGGCGTATTGATTTAATACGCCCCTAATCTCATCAGCTTCACACTATTTCTCCAGATTGTTATCTTGCAAGGATGTTGTACAAGATATGGAATTTATCTACATACTTACCGCTTTTATCATTGGTTTTATTGCTCTACGTTGCAAACTCCCCCCTCTTGTGGGTTTTCTTGTTGCAGGCTTTAGTCTTAACAGTTTTGGCTTTA
This sequence comes from Photobacterium sp. GB-36, assembly GCF_003026135.1. NCBI lineage: Bacteria > Pseudomonadati > Pseudomonadota > Gammaproteobacteria > Vibrionales > Vibrionaceae > Photobacterium > Photobacterium sp. GB-36. Next base: position 108,973 of record NZ_PYNY01000003.1, read on the forward strand.
CTTCTACACCTACTTTAGAAACCTTAGCTAACTTAGGGGTAACACTGCTTCTTTTTACCATTGGTTTAAAGCTGGATGTGAAGTCCTTACTTAAAAAAGAAGTTTGGGGTGGTGCTACCTTACATAATCTCTTATCAACAACCTTATTTACCCTCTGTTTATTGGTATTAAAACAGCTTGGTTTAACCATGTTCAGCGACATGGCGTTAAGCCAATTAATTCTTATCGGGTTTGCGCTGTCTTTTTCCAGTACAGTATTTGCCATTAAGCTGTTACAAGAAAAAGGCGAGTTAAATGCAAAGTACGGTACCGTCTCTATCGGTATTCTGGTCATGCAAGATATCTTCGCCGTTATATTCTTGACTATCTCAAGTGGAAAAATGCCAGAAGTGTATGCGCTTGGACTTTTCGCCCTACCGTTAATTCGCCCTATCCTATACAAGATCTTAGACAAAGCAGGTCACGGTGAAGTACTGGTACTCTATGCCATTACTCTTGCGCTAGTTCTCGGTGCAGGATTATTTAAACTGGTTGGTATGAAGCCTGATTTGGGTGCACTATTGATCGGGATGCTAATGGCAGGACACAGTAAGTCTTCTGAAATGGCAAAATCACTCTTTAACTTTAAAGAGCTGTTACTTGTTTGCTTTTTCTTAAATATTGGCCTGTCAGAAACCCCGACGCTTAATGGGTTACTGATGGCATTTGTTTTACTACTCTTATTACCGCTTAAAGGCATGTTGTACTACGGCATATTCCATTTGTGTCGTTACCGTGTCCGTACCTCAATGCTCGCGACGTTAACACTATTTAATTACAGCGAGTTTGGTTTAATTGTCGGTGGTGTGGCTTATAAGCTAGGACTATTACCGGGTACTTTTTTAGTGGCTATCGCTATTGCCGTTTCTTTTTCATTTTTGCTCGCAGCCCCTCTCAACAGCGTGAGCCATAAACTTTATACAGAAGCATCAAAATGGCTAAAAGAATTTGAACCAGAAAAACTCAACGCCGATGACAAACTGATCGATCTTGGACAATCAAAAGTGTTAATTCTTGGTATGGGTCGAATAGGCACGGGGGCATATGATGAGTTACAAGCACGTTACGGCAAGCAAATCATAGGCGTTGAAACCCGAGAGGAATCCGCAGAGAAGCAACGCAAAGAAGGACGTAATGTTATTCAAGGCGATGCGACTGATCCTGATTTTTGGGCGCGGGTGATCAGCAAAGAACGTATAACTCTTATTTTATTAGCAATGCCTCATAGTCAGGCGAATGTTTATGCCTTGGAGCAAATTAAAGCTCGTCATTTCCAAGGTAAAATAGCAGCAATTGCTCAGTACAATGATGATGAAGAGTTACTGTATGAACAAGGTATTGATGCCGTCTTCAACATCTTCAATGAGGCTGGCAGTGGTTTTGCTCGTAATGTATGTGATCACTTAAAGCCAGACATAACAGCAATCAAATCATAATCCTATAAGTACGCCCCCTTATTTCGCAGCAAAAAATAAACAGTGGTAACAACTACTGTTTATTTTTTTTAAACAAAAAGCCAAACAAATTAGATTTAATTCAGTTAAAGGCGATTTTAATGAATGATATTCACCTAAGGCGTTTTATTTTAATGGATTGAAGATTTTTTATTGCAATTTACTTCAGAATACGCAATTTTAACAATCAAAGAGAAACGCACATAAATAAAAAGTTTTATTTTCATTATATAAACCTTTCGGTTACATCTGTGTTTCTAAGATTTATGGATATAAAAAGATAACGTTGGAGTGGTATTACTATGTGTTCTGTATTTGGGATCCTAGACATTAAAAGCGACGCAGCAGCATTGCGTCCTATCGCATTAGAAATGTCGAAAAAGCTTCGTCACCGCGGCCCAGACTGGTCAGGTATTTATGCATCAGAACATGCCATTCTTGCGCATGAGCGTCTAGCGATTGTTGGCTTAAACAGTGGTGCACAACCGCTATATAGCCCAGATAAAAAATTAATTCTTGCGGTTAACGGTGAAATCTACAACCACAAAGAAATCCGTGCTCGCTATGAAGGTAAATACGATTTCCAAACAGATTCAGATTGTGAAGTTATTCTTGCGCTATACCAAGATATGGGCGAAGAGTTACTTGAAGAGCTTAACGGTATTTTCGCCTTTGTACTGTACGATGAAGAAAAAGATACTTACCTTGTAGGTCGTGATCACATTGGTATTATTCCGTTGTACCAAGGCTTTGACGAAAACGGTAACTACTATGTTGCATCAGAAATGAAAGCGCTGGTACCTGTGTGTAAAACAGTGAGTGAATTCCCTCCTGGTTGTTACTACGGTAGTGCTGATGCCGAGCCACAACGGTATTACACCCGTGATTGGAATGAATACGCAGCCGTACAAGGTAACTCAACCAGCAAAGAAGAATTAACTGAAGCATTAGAAGCCGCTATTAAGCGTCAGTTAATGACAGATGTACCTTACGGTGTACTACTATCAGGTGGTTTAGATTCATCAATTACATCAGCTGTGGCAAAACGCTTTGCTGCAATGCGTATTGAGGATAATGACCAATCTGAAGCATGGTGGCCACAACTTCACTCTTTTGCCGTGGGTCTTGAAGGTGCCCCTGATTTAAAAGCAGCGCGTGAAGTTGCAGATAAAATTGGTACCGTTCACCATGAAATGACTTACACGATTCAAGAAGGTCTAGATGCTATCCGTGATGTGATTTATCACATTGAAACTTACGATGTGACAACCATTCGTGCTTCTACCCCAATGTTCCTAATGGGTCGTAAAATCAAGGCAATGGGTATCAAGATGGTACTTTCTGGTGAAGGTGCAGATGAAATCTTTGGTGGCTACTTATACTTCCATAAAGCACCGAACGCGAAAGAGTTCCATGAAGAAACTGTACGTAAATTGCTTGCTCTGAACATGTTTGACTGTGCACGAGCAAACAAATCGTTAGCGGCATGGGGTGTTGAAGGCCGAGTACCATTCCTAGATAAAGAATTTATCGATGTGGCAATGCGTCTGAACCCTGAAGATAAAATGTGTGGTAACGGTAAGATGGAAAAACACATCTTACGTGAGTGTTTTGAGCACTACCTACCAGAATCTATCGCATGGCGTCAAAAAGAGCAGTTCTCTGATGGTGTAGGTTACAGCTGGATTGATACGCTAAAAGAAGTAGCTGAAGAAAAAGTAACGGATCAACAGCTTGAAACAGCGGCTTACCGCTTCCCTTACAACACACCAACAACCAAAGAAGGTTACGCATACCGTGAGATCTTTGAAGAGTTGTTCCCGCTAGAAAGTGCGGCAAAATGTGTACCGGGTGGTCCATCGATTGCTTGTTCAAGTGCAAAAGCGATTGAATGGGATGAGAGCTTTAAGAACGCAGCAGACCCATCAGGTCGTGCAGTAGCAGCTGTACATAACGAAGCTTATAAAAAATAAGTTTGCTCTAAACTGCAGCTAATAAAAAACCGCCAAGCACGAAAATGTGTTGGCGGTTTTTTTATATCTATATGAAACTTAACGTTCCCAGTATGCTTCTTCCAAACTATCTTCACGCTCTGGCAGACCACGAGATAAACGTGGAGAATACTGAGCCAAGACTTCGTAGCTTACACGGTTTGAATATAAACAAACCTGTGAGAACGATGAATAAGTTAGGAAAGAATGTTGGTGCTTACTCGAGTTCGGCACGTTTTCTTTATGGTAGCGGTTTGCAGACATATCATGCAGTAATGCTGAAAGTGCACCATCACCAGCGCCGTTAGTATTCTTAATACGCTCAGGACCGCCCATATAAGGAGCAATATGTGAATACGCCTTAATTGGATTCTCACACGCCGTTTTAAGCATTGGTCGGCTAAATTCATAGCGGTTAAACTCAGCAATATCACCGGGAAGTAACGGTAAACTTGTTTCACGCTTAGCGTTATCATCAGTGTAACCTGCGGTATATAAACCTACAGGGCCTGCAGTACAAAGAACAAGATCAACCCATTCTAATGCTTTATCAGCTGCTACAAGCGGATCAGACTCACCAGTTAACGCTTCACCTTCATCTTCATTCATTGCAACAACTGTTACATTATCACGAAGGAAGTCGCGCCACCATTGTGGATCATCTTGAATAACGAACTTTGTACCTAATGTTAATACCACGGGTACATCGTATTTTTTCGCATATTCAATGGCGCGCATTGTTGCAGCAGGCATAGGATCGCCAGGCTTACAACGCACTAAATACGCCGTTAACACAAGTGCAGACGCATTTTCAAACACATGTTCAGGAATGCTATCAGGTTCAAGTTGGTTCATCTTACCTTCGTTGATAGCGAAGGTACGTTCACCGTCTTTTGAAATAAGAGCAAAACAACGACCAATAGGACCGTCAACAGGTTGAAGGTAGTTCATATCCATGCGGCTTGATGTATTACAAAGGTAACGGTACGCGTAACTACCGATCTCAATGTCTTTACTCATCACGCCTAGAAGAACAGATTTATCATCCGCTAACACAGAATAGTTGTGTAGCGTATTACCAATCGTGCCACCAGCAAACTCGTGAGTAACAAGGTTGTTCTCTTTTAGCTCTTGATATAGCGCTTCTGCTTTTTCATCAGTAATAACCAAAGAATGGCCTTTACTTAACTCATAGCGTTCCAGGAATTCATCATCCACATAAGCTTCAATATCTACCAATGTTTGGTCAATACCGACAACATGAGTACGTGCTAGACGCTTCTCTTGTTTCGTTTGACTTAAAAGTGGATCGCGAGCATGTACCGGAAAGTAATGCTTAGATTTTCGTTGGCCTGGAAATTTCATGTCTATGCGCTATCAAGTTGTAAATTTTGCGAATTCTATCACAGAATATAGAACATAAAAGCAAAAGCTCTCATTGGTTTTGAGATATATCAACACAAATGAGAGCGTAAACGTTATCGTCAATGTAAGTTACAGAATAAAAACTGACTATTCCCAACCTTGAACATGTTGTTTCACCAAGTTTTCCATCATTGTAATATGTGCCTGGCTATCATTAAGGCAAGGGATCAAATTAAATTCTACCCCACCCGCTTCAATGAACACTTCTTTGCACTGCTCTGCAATTTCTTCAAGGGTTTCTAAACAATCAACAGAGAACGCAGGACACATAACATCAAGGCGTTTTACACCTTTCTCTGCCAATGATTTTATCGTGCCTTCCGTATACGGTTTTAACCATTCTTCACGTCCAAAAATAGACTGATAGCTCATGCTCATTTTTTCACGCGGCATCTCAAGCATCTTCGCTAATAGCTCCGTTGTACCATTACAATGATCGGGATACGGATCGCCATTATCAGCATAACGTTTAGGAATACCGTGATATGAACATAATAAGTAATCAGGCTCGCCTTTTTCTGCCCACACCGTTTTAGCCGTCTCGGCTAACGCTGAAATATAATCAGGGTGATCGTAATAATGATTAATAAAGCGCAACTCTGGGATATACGATATGGACTTTAAGTCTTTCGCAATACGATCAAATACAGCAGCGGTGGTAGTACCTGAATACTGAGGATATAACGGTAAAACTAAAACCTTATCACAACCTTGCTGCTTTAGACGCTCCAAACCAGCCTGAGTACTCGGGTTACCATAAGTCATACCCAGTTCAACTGGGACTTGAAGTATCTCTGTTAATGCTTTTTGTTGGCGTTTTGAATACACCATCAATGGTGAGCCATCTTCCATCCAAACAGATTGATATAATTTAGCAACTTTCGGTGAGCGAATCGGCAAAATTACGCCGTGTAAAATGGGGCACCATAACCAGCGAGTCATATCGACGACACGGTGATCGTGTAAAAATTGAGATAGAAATTGTTTCACCCCAGCCGCCGTCGGTGCATCAGGCGTACCTAAGTTAACTAACAATACACCGTATTTTTTATTGTCTTTATTCATCGGTTTTCGCTCTTATCTGTCCTAAACCAAGCTTTCTGATCAAAAAATATTAATCATGCAACCGAAGCTAAACGAAGGCTGATCGCTTTTAGATCACTTTGATCAGAAAAAGACGTATCCCGCCTTTATTAACCCCTATTTAAACCATAAAAAAACGGACTATACCAATAGGTAAGCCCGTTTTTTTCATTGTTACAAGCTATCTAAAACAGCCTATATCAATATTAAGCTAATGCTTTTTCTAGCTCAGCGCTCACTTCAGCAACAGGAAGTGTACCATCAAACTTAAGGTATTTCGTGTTACCCGCTGCCGCTTCTTTACCATAGTACTCGATAAGAGGTGCAGTTTGTGTGTGGTAAACATTTAGACGTGCACGAACTGTTTCTTCTTTGTCGTCTTCACGGATAACAAGATCTTCACCTGTTACGTCATCTTTACCTTCAACCTTTGGTGGGTTGTAAACAGCGTGGTAAGTACGACCAGAAGGAAGGTGAGCACGACGACCCGCCATACGCTCAACGATCACATCGTCAGCCACATCAAACTCGATAACGTAATCAACGTTAACACCGTTTTCTTTTAGACCATCAGCTTGAGGAATTGTGCGTGGGAAACCATCTAGTAGGAAGCCTTTTGCGCAATCATCTGCCGCAATACGCTCTTTTACAAGACCAAGGATGATATCGTCAGATACCAATTGACCTGCATCGATCACTGATTTCGCTTGCTTGCCTAGTTCAGTACCCGCTTTGATAGCTGCACGTAGCATGTCACCAGTTGAAATTTGAGGAATACCAAACTTTTCCATGATGAATTGAGCTTGAGTACCTTTACCTGCACCTGGAGCGCCCAGAAGAATGATGCGCATTGTGATCCCCTTTAATAGAGTGGAATTTTTGCAAAAAAGTGAAAATACACTGAATAAGCGAGACTCGCAAGCCCAGTACAATGACTGGGCTTGGTTTACATGCTTTATCAGAATAGTATTTGATACAAGCAAGTTATTTGGTTATTTAATCAGCAACTTGTTAATTGCAGCAAGGAACTGAGAAGGATCTTCCATCGTACCGCGTTCAGCTAACATCGCTTCACCGAGCAAGAATTCAACCCAACGACCAAACACTTCTTCATCTGCTTCATCTGCCATTTTCTTAACCAATGCATGCTCAGGGTTTAATTCAAAAATGTATTGAACCTCTGGCGCATCATGACCCGCTGCTGCTAGCAGTTTCGCCATTTGGGTACCCATTTCGTTTTCATCTGTCACAACAACTGCTGGTGTGTCATGAAGTTTGAACGTTGCACGTACATCTTTTACACGTGTGCCTAAGTAACCTTTTGTTCGCTCAGTCACTGAAGCAAACTCTTTTTCCGTCTCTTTTTGCTTCTCTTTCACTGCTTCATCGTCAAAGCTTGAAAGATCAAGATCAGATTTAGTAATCGCTTGGAACTGCTTGCCTTCAAATTCTGGCAAGTGGCCCATTAGGTACTCATCAATACGATCGTACATCAAAATCACTTCCAACCCTTTAGCACGGAATTGCTCTAGGTGTGGGCTATGCTTCGCTGCATTAAAATTATCTGCGGTTAGATAATAAATCTTATCTTGGTTTTCTTTCATGCGGCTCACGTAATCTGCAAGCGATACTGTTTGCTCTTGTGAGTCATTTTCTGTTGAGCTAAAGCGTAGCAAGTTGGCAATTTTGTCACGATTCGCAAAATCTTCAGCTAACCCTTCTTTTAATACCTGACCAAACGCTTTCCAGAACGTCTGATACTTCTCAGCATCATTTTTCGCCATACGCTCAAGCATTTGCAACACACGCTTGGTACACGCTTTACGTAGCGCTTGAGTTACCTTGTTATCTTGTAGAATTTCGCGCGATACGTTCAGTGGCAGATCGTTTGAATCAATTAAGCCGCGCACGAAGCGAAGGTATGTAGGCATAAACTGCTGTGCATCATCCATAATAAATACACGTTGTACATACAGTTTTAAGCCATGCTGACCATCACGGTTATTCAGATCCCAAGGTGCCGTCGACGGGATGTAAAGCAGACTAGTGTAATCTTGCTTACCTTCAACGCGGTTATGTGACCATACCAAAGGCTCTGCGTAATCATGCGCAACGTGATTGTAGAATTCTTTATATTCTTCCTCACTGATGTCGGACTTATTACGTGTCCACAATGCTTGGGCCTTATTGATCTGATCCCACTTTGTTCCTGTTACTTTACCTTCTTCGTCTTTTTCTTCGGTTTGAATAAGAACAGGAATACCAATATGGTCTGAATACTTACCCACGATTTCACGTAAGCGATACTCATTTAAAAACTCTTTATCATCTTCACGTAGATGCAAGATAATATCAGTACCACGATTCGCTTTAGTGATAGTTTCAATACTGTAATCACCTTCACCAGCAGACTGCCAACTTACCGCTTCATCAGCCGCAACATCAGCTGCACGTGTATTAACCGTTACCGAATCTGCCACAATGAATGCTGAGTAAAAACCCACACCAAACTGACCAATTAATTGCGAATCTTTACTTTCATCTTCTTTTAGCTGAGAGAAGAATTCTTTCGTACCTGATTTAGCAATTGTGCCTAAATGCTCAATCGCCTGCTCACGAGTCATACCAATACCATTATCACTAATAGTTAATGTACCCGCTTGCTCATTGATTGATAACTTAACGCATAGGTTAGAATCGTCACCATACAAATCAGACTGTGATAAGGCTTTAAAACGTAGCTTATCTGCCGCATCAGACGCATTTGAGATCAATTCACGTAAGAAAATCTCTTTATTCGAGTAAAGTGAATGGATCATTAGGTGAAGTAATTGTTTTACTTCCGACTGAAAACCACGAGTTTCCTTATTTTTATCAACTACTTGCTCGCTCATCTCTACTCCATTGGAAATTGTTAGGTGTTATTTTTAAGATAAATATGGTCAAACGGTATAATTTCAACCTAAAATAACACGATTTTTATTTTTTATATTTTTTCAGATTCCGTTTTATATTTTTAGATTAAGAAACCATTCAGCAAACTTATAGAACAATGAATAATTAGAAGATCATTGCTAAGGTTAAAAAATGCCCACACACGCAAAAAAGTTTTTAATCGGACAACGATTCATTTTTGATCCAAACGATAACAGTTTAATTGATAAACTAGAAAATAATGAGTTAATTCGTTTAGGCAGTAATGAAAGCCGCGCCTTGAGTCTTCTAATCGAAGATCCAAGCCTCATTATTACTCGCCAGCGTATTCACGATTATGTTTGGCGCGAACAAGGCTTTGAAGTCGATGACTCAAGTTTAACACAAGCTATTTCAACGTTGCGTAAAGCACTAAAAGACTCAACTAAGTCGCCTGCATTTGTAAAAACTGTGCCCAAACGTGGTTACCAAATCATTGCCACTGTCGATCCCTATGTCGATGAAGAAGGCATGGATTCTAATGTTGCAGCCCAAGAAACTTTACCGCATCCAGAACATATTTCCCCTCTTGATACACCAAGTGTTGATGTTACAGATAGCGAGATCGTTGAACAAATAACAGAGGCTGAATCATCGATACCACCCTCGATAGAAACCAAACCGAAGATAACATGGCTTGGTTGGATAGCACTGGCGATCGCTTTAATATTACCGGTTGTTGTTAATTTAAGTATGCCCCCAAAATCGGCTGCTTTTCGTCCACTTCTTCAAGTTGAGGGCGTAAAAATTTATACGCCAATTAGTAATCCAGTGATGAAAGATTGGAACAATATGATCAGTAGTTGCGTCAGTGATTATTTGAAAAATCATCAGGATGAAGGTAAACCAACCGAAGTCATCGTCACTGGTGGACAAAATAATCAACTGTATTTGAATTACTTACATAGCAGCAGTGTACCAATGGAAAACATCACCTTACGTTTACTGACTAGCCATGAGGATAATGTGAAATTATGCCAGTAAATTCTCCTATTACCTTCTCGCATATTATTCGTAAGTATTGGCCTTTTGGGATCCTTGCTATTTCTATCACTGTTTGTAGTTGGGTTTATTTTTCAACAGATTACAAACAAGAGCAGCTACTAATGTCGCGAGAATGGCAAAGTACGACATTTAGTCGCATTGAGCCAACACAACTCGATAATTTAGGCACACTACGTAAAGTAAAACAAAGCAGTAATATGGTGTATTTGCCTAACCATACCTATTCACGTATTACGACGTTAGAGCTGTATAGTGAGAAAGCAACGCCCGTAACGATTCATATTTCTGAATCCGGTCAATGGGATGTCAGTGGTGGCTATCTGCTTACTGAGCCCACAGAGTTTAAAGACGTAACATCTGGTACAAATATTGATTTTGATGATAAGCAACTTAATGTTGTAAAAGATATTTTCAGAATGAATGCGCAAGAAAGCCGTCGGATTGATGTGATAAACAAAAATTCACTGTTATTAACCAGTTTGACCTACGGCTCTAATATTCTTTACTCGCTGTAAAAAATACAGGCTTTAAATAACACATAAAAAAACCGCGCTATATGAGCGCGGTTTTTATTTATTCTCGCCAGACTATAAACGCTGACGCCCTGCTAATGAGTGCGATAGCGTTGTACCATCAACAAGCTCTAACTCACCACCGACAGGAACACCATGAGCAATACGGCTCGCCGGTACATCATATTCATGACATAACTCAGCAATGTAATGCGCTGTGGCCTCCCCTTCAACCGTAGGGTTAGTTGCAAGAATTACTTCACTGATATTTTCATGCTGTAATCGATTTTCAAGACGATCAAGACCAATATCAGAAGGTCCAATACCATCAAGTGGTGACAAGTGCCCCATCAATACAAAATAACGGCCAGAAAATTGTCCTGTTGCTTCTACTGCGACAATATCCGCAGGACTTTCAACAACACAAATTAATCCGTTTTCTTGGCGGCGAGGATTTTCACAAATGGCACAAACATCATCTTCAGTAAATGTTCGACAATCACGGCAATGTCCAATTTCAGTCATAGCCTGACTCAGTGCATCTGCAAGTTGTAAACCACCTTGGCGATTACGCTGTAGCAAACTAAAAGCCATACGCTGTGCTGACTTAGGACCAACCCCCGGTAGACAGCGTAAAGCTTCCATTAAATGCTCCAGTAAGTGACTGGTACGCATTAATTAGAATGGCAGTTTAAAGCCAGCAGGTAGGTTCATACCGCCAGTAACTGAAGCCATTTTTTCTTTTTGTGCTTCTTCGATACGACGAGAAGCATCGTTAAATGCTGCTGCGATAAGATCTTCTAGCATGTCTTTGTCGTCTTCCATTAGACTTTCATCAATTTCAACACGACGAACACTGTGGCTACCAGTGATAGTAACTTTAACAAGGCCAGCACCTGATTCACCAGTTACTTCCATGTTTGCTACTTCTTCTTGCATCTTCTGCATACGCTCTTGCATCTGTTGCGCCTGCTTCATCATGTTACCCATGCCACCTTTACCAAACATATCTTTTCTCTCTCTATCTTGGTCTGGTTAAAAACCTTTAAATTGGTCGAACACTGTCTTCATCCAGTTGAGCGGCAAAACGCTGACAAATAAACATCACATTTTGATCGTTATCTAAGCTCTGTTTTGCTTGTAACAGCTTTTGTTGATACAGCTCTTCACGTAATTCTAACGGTGTTTTTCCTTCTTCACCCAGTACGATATTCAACATGACTGAGTGTCCTAATACGGAACTTAATGCACTACATAATTGTTCTTTCGCACGCTCACCATTTAAATGCTGTTGCGCTGCGCGTAAATGCAATGTGATTTGATCACCTTGCTGCTCAAAAGAAGAGTTCAAGGCTAGCTGTTGGATTAATTTACCCACATCCAACTGCGTCACTAAGTTTGCCCAACTATCCTGATTTGCTGCTTCATTGACAAGTATTTTTGTCATTTCAGGTGTTTTTTCGTGCTCTAGTGCTTTCTTTAAAACACGTGGAGCAACATCGACTTTTTTAGCCTCTTCAGCATCCGGTTTTGCTGTCGGTTTCCAGCGGTATTCTTGATCTTCTTTCTCTTGTAGCTGTTGTGCTGGGAGATTCGACGTCGGCATCGCACGTGAAACACTCGTAGGTATCGCTTTTTGCTTATTCGCAACACGATCTAATACGGAAGTAGCGACTTTTTTAGCTGACGTCGTTGGCGTCTTTTTTACCGATGAAACCTGTGCATCATCATGACCACGCTGTTTCTGGCTGCGTAACCTATTACGTGCCGCCAATAACCCACTAGCTGGCGAGCCTGAACGTGATGTTTCAGCAGGTGCCGCTGGCATTTCAGGCGCACTCATCGGTTGCGATGCCTGTGATACTGGCTCCTGAGAACGTTGTGGCGCAGCAGGTTGTGATTGAGCGCTTGACTGAGCTGGTCCCACTTGAGGTTCTGGCATCACAGAATGAGGTGGCATTGGCGCCATATTCATCTCTGGATTAATAGCAACATTAGATTGTTGTATTTGATGCGGTGCGACTGGAGATACAGGCTCCGTATGCGTGGCTTGCATCTGCGCTTTTAACGCTTGTACGCGTGAAACACCTTGTTGCCCAGTAGGGTTTGGATTCGCCGCTGGTACTGCCGCGACTGGCTGAGTGCTAGGAACATTGATCGCTTGTGGCTGGATCCCTGATGAAACAACAGGTCTAAATGCCAACATACGCAATAGCACCATTTCAAGTCCAGTTCGACCATCAGGGGCATAGCCTAAATCTTGTCGACCTTGCACCGCAATTTGATAGCATAGCTGCACATCTTGTGGCGTCATCAATTGGCTTAACAAACTGATACGCTCAGCGTCAGGCAAGGCTTCATCTAAACTCGCAGGTAAAGCTTGATACATGGCTACACGGTGCAATTGACAGGCTAATTCACGCAGTAAGCTGTCCCATTCAACGCCAATATTCGCCAGTTCTTGTAAACTGTTCATCGCAATATTTGCATTTGCTTGCGCAACAGCTTCAAGTAAAAATAACGCTTGATCTGTGTCTAATGTGCCAAGCATTGTCGCGACATTATCAATGCCAACTTGGCCGTTTCCCAAAGCAATCGCTTGATCCGTTAAACTTAACGCATCACGCATACTGCCTTCTGCAGCGCGCGCTAATAAACTCAATGCTTTAGCTTCATACTCTACTTTTTCTTCTGTGAGTACTGTTTCTAATTGCGTTTGAATTTGTTGATGATCAAGGTGCTTTAAATGAAACTGCAAACAACGAGATAAAATCGTAACCGGCAACTTTTGAGGATCCGTTGTCGCTAAAATAAATTTAACGTACTCCGGTGGCTCTTCTAACGTTTTGAGTAAAGCATTAAAACTGTGGCGAGATAACATATGTACTTCATCAATCAAGTACACTTTAAAGCGTCCACGAGCAGGCTTATACTGAACATTATCGAGCAATTCACGAGTATCTTCTACTTTGGTACGAGACGCGGCATCTATCTCTAATAGATCAACAAAACGTCCTTCGTCAATTTCACGACACGTTGTACATTTACCACAGGGGGTTGCAGTGATCCCTTCTTCACAGTTTAGTCCTTTGGCGAAAATGCGCGCGATGGTTGTTTTACCCACACCACGAGTGCCACTGAACAAGTAAGCATGATGAAGGCGATTTTGCGTTAACGCATTGCCTAAGGCTGTCAACACATGTGACTGACCAACCACATCAGAAAACTGAGATGGACGCCATTTACGGGCCAGAACCTGATAACTCATTAATAACTACCTTACTCTATCTAGACAGCGTCTTATGAATACACTCGCTTCTATTTCTATTATTCTCTAAACCTTATTTTAGATACCCATAAAACAAATAGTTCGTAGAAAATAAGAGAAATACTAAGACATGGTGTATTGATGGTGAAACCTGCGCTAATGCTAGCATATTGCGTATTTTGGAGCGAGAGAAGAGATAATTGAGAGAGCAATCATTAAGCAAATAAACAGTAAGTAAACATCTGGCTTACTTACTGTTCAATATTCTATTTATACTTAGTGGCCGGGGAAGTCACAAATAGCATATACATTTAAGCCTAAGCCTTGCAGGCGTGCTTCACCGCCGATATCTGGCAAGTTAATAACAAATGCAGCATCATCTACAATACCACCTAAACGACGCACTAAATTCGTTGTCGCTTCAATGGTGCCACCTGTTGCCAATAAATCGTCTACAAGCAATACGCGATCACCAGGTTTAATTGCATCTTTGTGAATTTCTAATGTGTCTTTGCCGTATTCTAACTCGTAACTTTCAGCAATCACTTCACGCGGTAATTTACCTGGCTTACGAACAGGCACAAAACCAACGCCAAGTTCTAATGCTAATGGCGCACCAAACAGAAATCCGCGCGCTTCAGTACCGATAATTTTGGTAATACCTTGATCTTTATACTTTTCAGCTAAAATAGCAATCGTTGCACGGTAAGCTTCAGGCTGCTCCATCAAACTCGTCACATCACGGAATAAGATCCCCGGTTTTGGGTAATCTTGAATTGATTGAATACTATTTTTAATCAAGTTAAGTGTTTCTTGGTTCATAATCGTTTCCGTGCTTTCACAATGCTGATAAGTATCAAGCGAGAAATAAAATGCCTACTCAATCGCAGGCAATATCATCAACTCCGGCAGATAAATATCAAAATTATCTGTCATGAATTATTGCTGCAGTTTATTGGTTTTCCTGCTTGTCAGCAACTAGCTCTGCAGCCATAGTTTTATCAATTACTGTCAACCTATTAAAGAAAAAGAGCAATGTCATCGCCATCACCAACAACATCAATTTATGCCACCATAACGGCACAAGAAAAATAGACAGTGCAAAACTGCACACTATCATGATGTTACCACGACGTTTTACGGTAGAAGAGACAGCACGATGCTGGTACCAATTATCTAAAATCGGTCCAAAGGTAGGATGATGACGTAGCCAATGATTTAAACGTGGTGAACCTCGCATAAAACACGCACTGGCTAGCAGTAAAAATGGGGTTGTTGGCAACAGTGGTAAAAAAATCCCTATCACCCCTAAGACAACACAGGTGGCTCCTGTAACCACATATAAAGATGAGACAACTCTTGTTTTTAAATTGGCATTCTGTCGCATTATCATGCTATTCCTTGTGTCCATTGCTACCTCCATATTGAAGCAAGATATAAGGTTAGTATAGCGATGATTAAAACTTATAAATCAAATAATAAGTAACAAAACAAATTAATCATATGACTAACCTAGTTTAATATAATCCCAAGAGAAGTGAGGTTCGCAGGCAAAGTCGGTAGAGCAATTAATAACAACAGACCACAGAAATACTTCACGCTAAACGGGTCTTCAAATTCATGATCCATCTCTACTTCTTTATATAAGATAATTGACAGTGCTGTGACGAAGATACTGAACTTGTTTTTTTTTCTTTATATTTGTTAAAAAAAAATTCTATCTGATAATTTTTTTATCAAAAACCGAAAGAAAATAGGGTTATTGATATAAATTTACACTAAGACTTGATTCAAATCACAACTCAAAAATGAATATCACCTAAACTAAAAATGAACTTGGGAGGATTCGTTAATATTTAAAATTTCTCGCAACTCTCTTGTTTCATATCAATCCCCATAATTAATGACAGTGATGTTTAATTTTCTCTATTGAATCAATCATTACGGCAATGGTAGACATGAATTATCAACAATTTCAGAGCCCGCTAAATACAGAATTTTTAACCCTAGCGGAAGAATTAAAAAATAAAATACAGCTCAATAGCCTAGTTACTGATCCTGCAAAGATTAATGATGCAGAACTTAACGACCTGATTGCGATGGCGAAAGCATCATTCATTCCTGCTCTTTTTGATACTGCAATTCGTCTTGAAAAAGTAGATGCCGCAGTCTGTTCATTTAAACTAGGTATGTATGGTTTATGTACTGATTGTGAAGAAGAAATTGAATACCGTGATTTAGAGCAAGATCCAGCACAACCTCGCTGTAAAGCATGTCGTGAGCATAGCCGTTATCACCACGACTGATCTTCATTAATAAATGACATATATAGAAAAAGGCAGCGATAGTCGCTGCCTTTTGCTTTTTACAATGTAGCGTAAGTCTTAATTAAAATCGTGCTCTGCCATCCAAATTTTAAACGCTTTTTTATCGTCTTTAGATGCCTTGCTATACCATAACTTTAATTGCGTTAACGCATCACCCGTGATCTGAACTTTTCCTGTTTTATCATCAACTTCTACCACTGTTTTTTGTAAATCAACAGGGTTACCGTTTTCAATAATGATACCGTTGTTTTTATTATATTCAGCCACAAGTGCCGGCATGTCACTATACGCTCCAAAACCTTCACCAATAAGTTCAACCGCATCTAACGATAATTTCTCACCACCTTCTGTCTCTAATATCCATTTTGGATCGCGGTCAAAATATGCTTTTGCTTGTGATTCTGTGGTTAAACGTGGCAAGGTGATTTCCGCATCTTGCGAAGTCATATTAATATCAAATAGATATGGACGCGTTGTATAAATTGTTGTTTTTGAGCCACGCTTCACTTCACCATCAAAACGTACCACTACTTGGTGCTTGCCTTCAGATAATTCAATACTTTCAGCATGAGAGAAGCGGCCTGATTTTACTTCCTTACCATCTACAACCAACAACTCAAGATTATTACCTACCGATAAGGTTGCCGCATTAACAGCACCAGAAAATAATGCGACTAGCAATAAGATTTTTTTCATTTTACATCCCTTATATACAGCGTTGGATCATCAAACTCTTTCTATAGCAATTTATATCAACAGCTATAGAAAAAATGTAATAAAAAAGCCGCCAAAATGGCGGCTTATTGGTAGTAAACTCTATAATTAGAATTTAACTTCTAGACCAGCAACGTAACCGAACTCTTCAACTTCGTTGAAGATCTTGTCGTTATCAGCGTAACCAACTTCAGCGTATGCTTTAACATTGCTGTGTAGTTGTTGCGTTACGTTAGCGTATACGTTGTCATGAGAAACATCTTTGTGACGGTCTTTAGCGTGAACATAACCTAGAGCGAACGTTGTTTTGTCTAATGTGTAAGAACCGTTAACTTCGTATAGATCTAAGTCTTTCTGAACTTTCTTAGTATCAGAGTGTTTGTATTTAATTTGACCGAAAGAAGCAGCTAGGTTTACAGCACCGAATGCGTATTCCGCTTCTAGGTTGTAACCACGAACATCATCGCCAGCTTTACCAGGCTTAACAATTGGCTTACCGTCAACTAAACCAAAATTTTCTAGACCTTTGTAGCCAACACGCTCAGCATCGTAACCGTATACACGCACGTCAAGACCAGCAGTACGGAAACCTAAACGACCATCAGTGATCTCTGTTTTGTTATCAGAACCTAAGTTATGAGAAGCAGCAGCGTAGAAAGTACCGTTGTCGTAAACGTACTTAATTGCACGGTCGCCTTCAGTTTGAGCAAAGCTTACTTGCTCTAGACCCATTTCGTAGTCTTTACCAATACCTGAATCATCTGAAACAAGTAATTGACGACCAAATGTTAGCGTACCGAAATCACCTGAGAAACCAGCCCATAGTTCATCATTTTTTACTTCTTTACTTTCGTATTTAAACGCAGTACCAGAAACAACATTTAGATTATCGCTAACTGCAACAGATGCATTTAGAGATAAATCACCGTCATCCAGACGGATTGTTGTATCTTCGTTTTTTGCATAACCGTCATAAACTTGAACTTCAACAGCACCAGATAGGTCAACTTTAACACCGTTTGCGTCATATAGGTTGATGCCAGCATTTGCAGAACCAGCTGTTAGTACAGCAAGAGCTAAAAGCGTTTTTTTCATGATAAGTCCACTGCCTTTCTTTATCTTATTTATGGAGAACCATTCCCGGCACTCCTGTTTATTTTCTCCTTGTTATGCAACAGTTCTAAAAATAAAAAACTAAAATAACAAGGAGTTGGTGTTCGTGGCTCGCATCCTGACAGAAGTTCAATATTTTTGTCAAATTTCATAAAATAAATATAAAAAAATATAAAACGATCATAATTTTCAATCAGTTACAGCAAAGAAATACAAATAACAAACACTATCAAATGGCGCTTTTCCTTTTATTTAAACCATTAAAAAGTGTAAATAAACAGAATAAAAAACTAAAAACAAAACATAAAAATAGGTATTTTAGCTATTTAAACTTTAAAAAACATTTTGAATGGACGATCGTTTCCAGTCGTCATTTATGGTATTTAATATTACAGTTTTCTATTCGCAATCGTGATCCAAAGCACAATACAACTATTATTTTGTCTCCGTATATCGCTCCTATCACTCAAATCAATTCCTTATAAACACCTTTCCTGTCATTCCACCTTTAATACTTGATGAGATTGTTATCTTTGTTTCTTAAATGTCAGTACTAAAACAAACACATCACTTATTATGCACCGTTCAACGCTCTGAATTTCACCTCACTCCACGTTATTCACTTTGAACACCGATACTTCATGCTACAATGCCGTCCCCTGCCATTATGAAATTTCAGCCATGTTACACAGCCAAGTAAAAACCGATATCAAGCAGTGCTATGAGAATTTAGGAAAACAGCTAGATAACTTTATTCCGCGTCGCGCACAAAACTATTTGGTGTCAGAAATAGCAAAAACGCTGGCTGGGGAATACCACAAAAAAAATCGAATGTTAGTGGCTGAGGCTGGTACAGGGATCGGTAAATCTTTAGCCTATTTACTCGGTGGGATCCCTTTCGCGTTATTCAATAATAAAAAGCTATTGATCTCGACAGCAACCGTTGCGCTGCAAGAACAGCTAATCAACAAAGATCTCCCGTTGTTTAATCAAATTTTCCCAAAGGAATTCAGTTTTATTCTCGCCAAAGGGCGTCAACGCTATTGCTGTAACCATAAGTTAGAAGCATGCTGTTCACCTGATGGTGATCCTCAACTCGCCATGTGGGAAGAAAAACCTAAAAAATCTGATCTCGATCTGCTAAAACGAATGCTAAAGGCAACCGAGCAAAAGAAATGGGATGGCGACAGAGACAGTTGGCCAACAACAATTCCTGATCGTGTTTGGATGCAAATTATGGCAGATAAACATAGCTGTCATGCTGGTATGCCTAAACATCGTACATGCCCTTTTGCTAAAGCACGTGAGCACTTAGATAAAGCGGATGTTATTGTGGCTAACCATGCTTTGTTAATGGCTGATATTGAACTAGGTGGTGGGGTTATCTTGCCTGAGCCTGAGCAAACTATTTATGTGATTGATGAGGCCCACCATCTGCCACAAGTCGCACGTGACTTCTCATCTGCCGCTGCGAGTTTGAAAGGTGCAGCAAGTTGGCTAGAAAAACTCAATCAAAATGTTAGTAAATACGCAGAGCTCGCTGACTATCAAAAAGCCAATCGCTTTCAAAATGCAATACAAGATAACATCCAGCACTTAATTCCAACATTAAGTCAAATTGCCAATAATATTGATCCCGCTATTTTTAATAAAGATGGCGTGTATCGTTTTGAACATGGTGAATTACCACAATGGTTAGAAGAAGAAGCGAAAGGCTGTAAAGAAGCCAGTAAAAAAGTCATGCAATCATTGGGGAAGATCCAAGATTTAATCTCCGAGCGTACGAAAGAAAACGAAATTATTCCTCGATTAGGTGAGCAAGCACTTACTGAAGTCGGTTTTTATCTTCAGCGCGTGGAAAACCTTGAAAAAGTCTGGACACTGATGGCGCAACCAAACAATAAAAAAGGGGCTCCGTTAGCTCGTTGGATAGAAAAAAGTCCTGAACGGGAAAATGACTACATTATTGAAGTGTCACCACTTGAAGTCGGCTATCGTTTAGATCAGTTACTTTGGAGTCGCGCAGCAGGATCTATTTTAGTTTCAGCAACCTTGCGTGCTTTAAACCAATTTAACTTTTTCTGCCGTCAAGCTGGTGTTTCAGAAACGGATGGAACACGCTTTTTAGCACTGGCATCTCCATTTGATTATCAAAATAATGCGCGATTAGTGATCCCCTCTTTAAAAATGGAACCACAAGCCGAAGCATTTACTGACTTATTAATTGAAATATTACCTGAATACCTTGAAGGTGAAACTGCAAGTTTGGTGTTGTTCTCTTCCTATTGGCAAATGAATAAAGTCGCCGATGCATTACGCCCACTAGCGAAAAAGAATAAATGGGAATTATTGGTACAAGGCGAAGAGTCACGTAATGAAACCCTAAAAAAACATAAAGAAAACTGTAAAAGCGGTAAAGCTAGCATCTTATTTGGTACCGGAAGTTTTTCTGAAGGTCTTGATTTACCTGGTGATTTACTAACGAATTTAATTATTACCAAGATTCCATTTGCTGTACCCACATCACCAGTAGAAGAAGCCCACGCTGAATATATTGAAAGCAGAGGCGGAAATCCCTTCTTACAAATATCAGTACCAGAAGCCAGTAAAAAGCTTATTCAATCCGTCGGTCGCTTACTGCGAAAAGAGCAGGACTCTGGTAGAGTAGTGATTCTTGACCGTCGAATTATTACCCGTCGATATGGAAAATCATTATTAGACTCTCTGCCTCCTTTTAAACGGGTTATTGAATATAACTAAATGAATAAAAAAGAATAATTAATGATTGAAATGATAGAACCGAGTACCTTACTGATACTCGGTATTATTGCCCTTGCCGCTGGCTTTATTGATGCGGTTGCAGGCGGTGGCGGAATGCTCACCGTCCCTGCCTTGCTATCACTAGGGTTACCGCCACATATTGCTTTAGGTACCAATAAACTTGCTGCAAGCTTTGCCTCTGCAACAGCGGCTTGGACTTATTATAAAAAAAACCTATTCTCACCACGTTTTTGGCTTGCTTCCTTTATCGCTACATTTATTGGCGCAATAACAGGTACCTTAATTGTTAATCTAGTTAGTAGTGAGTGGCTAGAAAAAGGCTTACCTCTGCTTATCTTTGCCGTGGCTATCTATACTATTTGGCATCCCCAGCCAAAAGAAGAGCAATACGTATTACCATCAGTCACCCCTATGCTAAAACTTAAGCAATGGCTTCAAGGAACAAGTATCGGCTTTTATGATGGCATTGCAGGCCCTGGCACAGGCGCTTTTTGGACAGTTTCTAGCATGATTTTATATCGGTTAGACATGCTCCGTGCTTGCGGCCTTGCAAAAGCGATGAATTTCACCAGTAACATTACTTCATTAGTTACTTTCATTGTCTTAGGGCAAGTCAATTTTGCACTAGGTTTAACAATGGGGATATGTTTAATGCTAGGTGCTTACATTGGTGCTCATTCTGCAATACGCTTTGGCGCAAAGTTTATTCGACCTGTTTTTGTCACTGTTGTTTTAATTTTAGCAATTAAATTAGCTTGGCAAGCTTGGTTCTAACTTAGCTTGTAATACAAGGTTTCTCTATGATTGACTTATCTCGTCTTATTTCACTGATTGAACAATTAAAACAACAAACAGCTGACGTTGACCGTAAACGTGGCGAATCCTTTAAGCCTCTGTTTGACGAAACGCTATTTAAAACACGTAGTAAGTTGCTTACCCCTTGCGTCAATGAAGTCCATAATGAGCTCCAGTTATTACAAAAAGAGCAACAAGCCGGACGTTTATTACCCGCAAGAACACAGCATCTCTGTGAAAAAATTGTGAGCCAAATTCAAGCTATCCAGCGTGAACTAGCCACACAAAACATTCGTAAAAAAGAGCCGAAAAATCAAGCTGTCTGGCGCAGACCAATTAATGAAATATATCAAGATCTTAATCAACATAAAGATTGGGAACGCCGTTTAAAAGCCATGCTTCGTGATAAAGAGTTATTAATTAGTCGTTGTGCTTCACAATTTGAGCAGCAACAGCTTCAAAAAGAAATTCTAGCCCTTGAAGGTAGGATAAGTCGCTGCCAAGCTGCTTTGATAAAAATTGAAACTGACATCAGTAACAGAGAGAGAAAAGGCTAACAATGCTTCCTCTGATTTACCATTCTCAATACTCGGCTCTAACCTTGCCAGAAAAGCATCGTTACCCTATTAATAAATACCGACTGCTGTTTGAGGCTATTTTTCACTCAGAATTAAGTAACAAGGTAAGTATTCACCAACCTAATAGGGCTGATATTGCCAAAATTAAGGCCATTCATAATAGTGAATATGTTGATGACTTACTCTTTAATAGATTGCCAGCAGCAAAAATGCGCCGTATCGGGTTCCCTTGGAGTAATGAATTAATCACTCGAACCCTACTCTCAACAGGTGGCACTCAATTAACGGTTGATTTAGCACTTGAGCACGGTATAGCCATTCATTTAAGTGGTGGTTATCATCACGCCCATCATGATTTTGGTAGTGGTTTTTGTCTATTTAATGACTTAGCCATCGCAGCTAAGCATGCTTTATCTTATTCTCATATCGACAAAGTCATGATTATTGATTGTGATGTACATCATGGTGACGGCACAGCAACACTACTTACTAATGATCCCAACATCATTACTTTTTCTGTTCATTGTGATAAAAATTTCCCAGCTCGTAAGCCTGATTCAGATGTTGATCTTGCTTTAGAAAGAAACACTTCAACAGATGATTACCTCACGGCATTGCAAGGTGTTCTCCCTCTTCTGCTTGCTCAGCACCAACCCGATTTGGTCATATACGATGCCGGCGTTGATATCCACCAGCATGATGAACTGGGATATTTTGATGTTTCTAAACAAGGTCTATACCTACGAGATCATTATATTTTAACCCAATCTAAAGCGCAGAATATTCCTGTTGCCGCAGTCATCGGTGGTGGATATAGAACAAATCATCAAGATTTAGTCGAGCTACACTTACAACTTATTTATGCAGCATTATTCGTACACAACAAATAGCGATAAAGAGAAATTATGCCTGATAACCAAATAACAACAAATACATTAGAAAATGCACCGGAAGAAATAAAGCTCGCGGTAGATTTAATTTATTTATTAGAGAGTAATGACATTGCCCCAGAGATCGTACTTTCCGCTTTAGAAATTGTTCGCAAAGACTTTGAAAATAAAGCATAGACGCCATATTTTTAAAAAATTAGCTCAATTCTTACCAAAAGATAAAAGATACAACTTTTCACCATTAGTATCTTTTATCGACTCAACCAAATATTTAAAATGGCAATAATATACTATAGAGGTATACTTTTAATTGGCGTTATTTAACAGTATGAAACAAACTTCATTATGTCATTTACAGTAAAAAAAATGTTTCAACTAGCTTTGTTAGCTCTTTTAATTGCTACGCCTATTACCTTTACATACTTAAATATTCGGTGTAGTAATTTAAGTAAAGATATTGCGAGCGCATTAAATAAAACGTTAAATAAACGTATTTCTAGCGTTTTAGATCTACCAGAGAACCAACCAGACGCTAAAAGTATGCATGATTTGGTGACATTGGTTCTTTCTTCTCGCTCTCTACGAAGTGTTGCCTACTTTCAAAACAATCATTACATCTATTCAGATCGTAATGCCTCTTTGCATACTCCAATTTCACCTAGCCTGATTGAACGATTAAAAAAGGATAAATTACCACTACTTTATCGCAAACGTAGCTCACTTGATCAGATCGATGAATTACATCTTGTCGTTAAAGGTAAAAAGGGCTTTTATCAGTTATTTATAAACGCACCTTATATGGATGACTGGTTAACTAATGCGGATGAGTATTTACGAGGTTATGTCGTTACCAATAGCGGGAATATATTAATTAATCATAAGAGAAACTATTTATTCCATAAGTCATACCATTCAACTCAATTTCCTTTTAAAGTGATTGTTGGTGCTAAACCTTCTCAGGTGTTATTGAGTATAGCTGCATTGTCTGCTTTTATTTTTATTTTGTGCATGTTCATTATCCTTATTATTAATTACATTCAAACTAATAACTTCTCATTTAAAAAGGATATAGACAGAGCAATAAAAAATAATGAGTTTATTCCTTATTATCAACCTATTGTGTGTAATAAAACTCACCAGATCATTGGAGCCGAATTACTCTGTCGCTGGCTATATCGTCATGCCAAATTGATCACCCCAAACCAATTTATTACAAAAGTAGAATCGAATGGGCAAATAAAACCAATAACGTTACAATTATTAAAACAGCTTTCAATTGATAAGCCTTTAATAGCTCATTCAAATAAAGATTTTTACGTTTCGATAAACGTTACTCTATCTATGCTCAACGATCCCAAATTTGTTGATGATGTCATATTGTTAATTAAGCAGAACCCGTCATTACAACAAGGCCTAGTCTTTGAAATGACAGAAAGAGAAAACACAACCAATGCATTTATCAAATTAGATAACATCATGCAGCGTTTTCGTAGCTTAGGTGTTCGTTGGGCTCTTGATGATTTTGGAACGGGTTTTTCCAGCCTATCAAGCTTAAAAGAGCTCAATTTTGATATTATTAAAATTGATAAACTGTTTGTAAATTCTGCTGATACAGATGCAGTCACAAGCTCAATTTTGAATAACATCGCTTCACTCGGAAAAGAGTTAGAATGTAAGTTAGTCGCAGAGGGTGTAGAGACAGAGACGCAGTTAAATACCCTAAAATCGTTGCTGATTGACTATACACAAGGCTTTTACTTTAGTGCTCCAACTAGCCGTTGTGGTTTTATCGCGTTTAAAATAGAGCATAATGAACTGATTCTAAAAACAATGGATAAATGCACAAAGCGTTGCGTTACATTGAACTATCATAGCCCTTCTATTGATATTTGACCCGTTAAAAATTTATCGTACTGCGTCACAATAAAAAAAGGGCTGATAATAATCAGCCCTTCGTATATATATTAAGTATCAATTAGATACCAGCACGCTTTAACAAGCCAGCCATTAATGCTGAGCTTGATTTCACTTGCTTAGACTTATTTTTAAACTCTTTAGCCAATGACACATCTTTAATTTCATTAGCAATATAAATCATAGAGTTGTACATATCTTTTGGCGTTTTTACACGATCTTTATCATTCAAAGGCTTCAACAACGTCACAACGTCTGCACCTTTCATTTTATTTTCAGTCGTGTATGCAAGCATTGATTCTAGTAGCTTATCCATATCTACCATAAACTCAGAGTTTTCAATGCCCTGCTTTTTCATTTCTTTCAGGTTTTTCTTACGTACCTGCTTAATCACAAATGCAGGTTGGTTAATTTTCTTATAACCATAAATACCGGCAATGATTAATAAAACCACGCCACCTGCTACATAACCCCACACTGAACCTGAAGACTCAGCAACTGGCTGAGCGACAGCAGCAATATTTGCAACAGACTCTGGTACATCAGACATATTTGTAACCTTTTTACTTTAGGAATTCGGAATGCGGCGAGACATTATCACCAACTCGGTAAACAACAATGTGTTTTATGAAAATTCAATTCAAATAGAGTGACCGAGTTCAAATGTGAGGCCATTCTGCCGTTTTCACTGACAAAAATAAAGCATTAATTGCACACTTTTTAACCACATTTTGTTAACTAGTTGTCTCACCACAAAAAGTTCGCACTATTATCTCATGCTATTTGTTATTTGCTATGAATAATTACCATGAAATATAAATTACCAATACAAATCGTGATCTTATCAACATTACTTTCAAAAATGCTCTGTCGGTGTGTGTTGCACAATTTATATAGCACATAAGTTATATATCATTGATAGTCAAAAAATCTCTTTTTAAATTCCCCGATCCGATCCTGATATACCCTCTGCCACTCATTATCAGATAACGTTCTATATTCATTATTACGCATACTTTCCAAACTCTTTTTTAACTCAAAAAGCTGTTTCTGGTATGTTTCAACTTCTTTCCTTTGATTTTTTATTTGCAGATCCCTTCTGTAAAAATCGGTTGTTTCTTGTTCATTTAAATAAAGCAAAGAAAGCTCTCTTACGAGCAATGCTCGCTCTTCCTCACTGTATGTATTAGGTATATTCCTTAGAGCATAATCAAATGTGGCACTTTTTGATTGAAAAAACATATCAAGGTTTGTCGCTGCCTGTTGTTCAAATATCCGGTTTAATTGTTCTATATATTCAGAAGGCGGGACTTGTTGCAATATCCTGCTTTCGGATCTAAAACGATAATATTTAAACTCTTCCTCAAATAAAAGATCAGTATATTCCCCCCAGACAGTCTCGTATTGTTGTCTAACTTGATTGACTTTTTCGTTAAAGGGAATTTCCATCGGAATACTTAGAGAAGCTAACAACCACTCATCTCTAAGTGATTCAAAGTCACTCAACAGCTTAAATAACGAGTAAGGTAATTGTTTTTCTAATTCTATTAATTGCCCATCGCATGTATGAGTCGACTTGCATTCAACCCAAAAATTGGTCATTTTATTTAATAACGCATTTCCCTTTAGTGATTGCAATTCGTCGCTGAGTACATGTATGCGCATAATCTTTTCATCAGTGCTCTCTTCAACCTTCTTCAATTCAAAATTATTGTGCTCATTTAAGGCTATTTCAGGTTCTATCAATTCGTTTACGTGGCTTTTTATAAGCCTGTCTGCTTTAACCGTTTTTGGCTCTATAACTTTTGCAGGAGTGATCAGCGTCATATAAACGACGCTGATAAGAAAAATTACGAAAACAAGCGCGAGCCATCTCATTGTGCAATTGTCGCCACAACAGGAAAGTGATCTGATAAATCCCAGTGATACCACAAACCAGAGGACGTAGAACGTGGAATATCAACCCTATTTGTATTTGATTCAACCTGACCATATTCAGTACTTACGACTACGTAGTCTAAATATTCAGAACTTGAGCTCGCATAGCTATTTATTGTCGGATCATAGGTTGCAGATGTATATCCGGTATAAGTAGGCTCATTTGCTCTCAATAGCATATGCATCCACTGGTAATCTTGTGTAAAGAATTTATTTTTATTTACATTAAAATCACCACTATAGATAACGACTTCATTATTTGGAATATTTTGCTTTCTAGCAAAACTATTAATTTCAGAGAATTGATAAATACGATCAACTCTAGCATCAATAGAATCAGTTGAAGCTGCATGAGTCGCAAATACATGATATGACTTACTACCTTTAACTACTTCAGCATAAACAGCACCTTTATCTGCTAAGCAATCTGTTCCGCTACAACGCGAGAATATATGGTAATCTGTTGCAACAATTGGATATCGGCTAACAATAATCACTCCTCCATCCATCGCATTAAATCCTGGAGCATCTAATACTTCGGTTTGATAAGGATACTCTGATGATAACTCTTGCAAGAAAGAATATCTTTCTCCAGAAAAAACTTCTTGGAAAGCAATAACATCATAATCTGATAAAAATTCTGGTAAGGCGTCTAATCTATCTGAAATATGAGAAGCAATAAATGGTAGAGCCCATATATTATAAGTCATCAACTTGAGGGAAGAGTCATCAGTAATTAGAGGTTCAGAGTGTTTAACTGGCGTTATAGTGTAATAAATATCGTCATAACCCGATGTTCTCTTAGCACGAAAAGCTAATTCAGCCGATAAGTCACTATAATCATGAGATGTAAATCTATAAATTGAATAACCAGATTTGTAAGAAGTATTTACATCAGCAGCACTTAGTTTGTATTTGAGAGAAGATCCCCACCAACTGCCTCGCATATATTGCTGTAAATTTACTTGTTTACCACTTTCGGAAGTGACTGATGTTGTAAAATAATATTTCTTTTTATTCTTAACGCCCCAGTTTCGATTAAAGCTTAATACTTTTTTCGTTTCCCATGGCATCAATGTTTGTGCATCCTGAGTCCATTCACTTCCTTCTCTTAATGTATCTCCTTTACCACTGTGACTGACATTTATGCTAAGAGTTTCAGAGGAGTTATTAGTAATATATATATAGGTATCTGAATAGCAATAGCTTGAAAACATTGCAAGTAAGGTAAATAAATAGGATTTAATGTTCATTGTTAACATCTCGTAGATGAAGACGGAATGTTGTTTAATTATAGTTCATTTAAAAAAATGACAATTAATCATATTAAAAAAACAAGTGTTATAAACATCTAATTTTATTAAATAAAAAAATAAATTTATTTTTTGAAATTATAAATCGAATAACACGGTCTTATTTAAGATATCCTAAAAAGGTTAGAAACAATGAAATTTTTAATTGTCTTATCAATGCTTCTTACTATTTCAACATCTCATTCAATTATTCTCTCTGAAAGCAAGTTTCAAGAAATTGGTGGAAATATTCATAATATCCCAGAAAGTATCAAAGTAGACAATGAAATACTTAGAGAAATGAGTTTACACCCTGAATATTTAACTGTAGGAAGTATAAGTTCTAAAAAAGGTCGATGTACTGCAACGTTATTAGGACAAGACAATAATGGATTTTCATATATTTTCACTGCTGCACATTGTATGAAATATAATAAAAACAAACAACAATCAGATATTAATGCAACATTTACATCTTGGAATAAAAGAACAATTGCAAAGGGGAAAGGTAAAATTTTTGTACCTAAACCACTAATTAGAAAACCATTATCACACAAAAATGATCACATCTATTATGATATGGCAATATTGAAACTACCGACTGTTGACATTTTATTAGATCAATTTGGTTTTCCTGTACCCTCTCCAATACTTAACGATAATTTTCTGAAGAAGAATGCTAAAGTGAGCTTTGTCGGTTACGGTTTATGGGGGATTGGGAATGACATATCAAACGATTACAAACCTGCATATGGACAACAACGTCGTTTATATGGTGAAAATATTGTAACGCATATCATATCTCAACATGCCTTTCTGATATGGCTAGTAAACAACAATAGTAACAAATGGGCCCTGCCAACCGCAGGTGATAGTGGTTCCGCTTGGTGGTATAAACATAAAGGCTTAAATGTTATGGTAGCCATTACGACTAAAGGCAAAGATAATCTTGCCTTGGGATCCAGTCTATCAAAGAAGATTGATTGGATTAAGAGTGTTTATAGCGATGTAAAACTTTTAAGTAGAACATTTCTGACCATAAAAAAAGACAATAATGCAGGAGAAGTTGGAGATTATTACCAGGTGAAAAAACAAGATGGTTGTTATAACTATTATGAACTATCTAAAATAACGAATGATAGCTATCGTAATCTGCCTGACTCCCATAATGACAATTCAAATTGGCAATTCAGAGGCCCATTTTTTGAACATAATAAACAAGACTTAGTTATGGGAGATATTTTCCTTTACGACAACTCTGAAAGTGGTGAACTAGAACTATTTAAACTCATTTCTCCCAATATTAACAATATAACAAAAACCATCCCAAAAGATCGTAGCGATAACAATTCTTGGATCTACATGAAAAAAGCGGATATAGAGTATAGCCAGTTAATTAACTGTTCTACATACAAAGATACTGTCTACAAAGAACCAACGTTAGAAGAAACATTAGCTGCCTTATCTGAGCTTCAAGAACTATTCAGTAATATTGTTTTTTTAGAGCAATTAGCGAATATGTACGATAATAACTAATAGGTATTATGAGTCTCTCAATGTATAAATATTGCTCAAAGCCACCTTTATAATATTCATGAGTAGGCTAGCCTTTAAATAACTTCTATTTTTTAAGGATATTTATGAAATTGGTTTATATTTATTTATTTCTCTTTTCTGCTGCTTCATTTTCAAAAGATACGATAAAAAAGACCTTTAACTTTAAAGAAAACAGAAGTGATATTATAGAAGAGTGCTTTAAAGCGCATACTAATGACGTTCTGCATTTTGAATTCAACAGCTTAGAAGATATTGATTTTAATATTCATTGGCATAAAAATGACGATATTTACTTTTTAGAAAAAATTTCTTCAATCAAGACGAACCTGAATAATTTTACAATACCTGAAGACGACTCTTACTGTATTATGTTCAAGAAACGAGGAGAAACAGATAACGAAATTCTATTGCAGTACTACATCGAGCCGTATAAAGCATAAATATTGATATTCATTCATCATTTTTAAACGTAAAGATAGTATAAACCTTCTGGCTACGCCTCTATAAAAGAAATATCTGGCGAGCATTCAAGATGGAAACAGGTATCAAACTCTAATCTTGATTCTACAGTTAAGACCTTATTCATCTTAGAGCTAACAAATTTGAAGATGTTTTTAACGCGGGAATGTCTTAGATTTCGCCTGTACATAACAACGCTCTTTTTTGTAGCTAAACTACAACAAAAATAGGTTATGCAGAGGTATGGTGCAAGTTATGCAGTGAGAAAGTAGAATTATGCAGAGGTATGGTGCAAACAACAGGAATAGCAGATGGGTGGAAGCCCCCACCAGCCACATCCCGGCACACACATCGCCTGCTGCGGTTGCTCCCTTCCGGGCCTGGCCGAGTTCACAAGTTAGTGTTGCGGGAGGACCAATGGGGGCCTCCATAGATTCTTTGTCTCTTGCGAGAACGGAGAAGATTATCTATTAAGCGCATCGATATTGCAAGTTGTTATATAGCAACAATCGTTCAAGTGTGTGTTATTTATCCAAACACTAAGATATTGAAAATAAAACCATCGCCTTGCTTCATTTAACTTACTCTTCTTCCTCAGGATCGTCTAATAAAGATTCACCAAGTAGCCCACCACCCAGTACCAGTAGCCAAGACACTAATATCGGATTAGCAACATCAAATTGCGGCATGATGACTAGCGTGGCAAAACCAACAGCAGGTAATACACAAGCCAATTTAGGGATCCATTCATCAAGATGTAATTTATTTAAAGACTGAAGTGCCGCAATAATACCGGTAACACTTAAAGCCAATAATGCAGCATGCTCCATGCCACCAACCCATAAGGGAACCACAAGTAAAAGCGGCCACCATGTATTGCCTTCAACAGGCCGCCAACTTCTAGCAGCAAACCAAATAATGGCAATACCAATAATTTGAATAATAGTCGCACCAATAGAGCCCGGCAGTTTACCCTCCGCTTGTAATGCCATTAAACCTGCATTCATGGCTAATACAATGGAGATCATCAATGAACCTAACTGCCAACATCCCTTAGGCGATGTGCAAATCATCAAAATCGGTAACATCATAAATAAGCTGACAGACAACGCGACAGGTTGTTCTGGCAATACATAACCAAATACACCTAGTCCAAACAATAATAGCCATGCCGCAACACCGCCCTGAGGTAGCAGCCATAATGCTGGGATCGCAAGGGCAAGAATAGGTAACTCTCCCTGACTATGCGCCAAGGCATTAACCCCTAATACGGTCAATAATAAAGTGACAATGATTAGTAATGTTTTATACAACATGGCAACACCTCCTTGCGTTATCCTGTTGTTTAAGAAAAGATGGTTTTTTTTATCTCTAATTATAAATATGGACGATTTTTCTCAGCAAATCTACAGCCAAGTGCATCAAATACCTATTGGTAAAATATCGACTTATGGCGATATTGCAAAATTTTCAGGATTTCCTGGCTATGCACGTCAAGTAGGCCGCTTACTCTCGAACCTTCCCCAAGGTTCAGCGTTGCCTTGGCACCGTGTTATTAATAGCCAAGGAAAGATCTCAATATGTGATAACGGTAGAGCTCGCCAAATAGCAGCATTGCGTAATGAAGGGATTATTGTGACGGAACAAGGACGAGTAAGCCTTAAAACATACCGTTGGGATGGGTACCCTGAATAGCAAAATGCCCGACTATCTTATTCAATCATAATAAATAGAATAAATCGGGCATTACTAATATTGTATAAAACGATTGGATTACACTTTCACCAATGGAATATCTAGGTGTGTGGTTTTTAACGGTTCAATGCTTAAATCTACTGTTGATTGATTACTGAACAATACTTCATCATTGATTTCAATCTTAGCAATAACACGATATGAGGTATCTGGCTTTAATTTACTTTTCACATAATTCAACGTGAAAGAAACAGGTGGCTGTTCACCTTCAGCTAAAAATGAATGTTGGCTGATAACTTTACTCGCACTATGATCAGCTTGAGTAGACTGTTCAACCAATGACACTATAATGCGTGCATTATTCGGTAACACTACACGCTCACGATAACTTACTGTTCCACTTAATGTTCCAACATCATTATCGGTCGGCATGAGGTTAGTACAAGCCGTGATCACTAATGCCGCAATCAAAACCCCAAACCATGCAAAAGAATTTTTCATATTCTTCTCTATTAATCCCTAATCTATATTGCTATAAAGCTCAAATATAATAAAACCAATCCAATCTCTATTTGAACTTGATTTCCCTAAATCGTACTGATAGTAACATAATTAATGGTGCTTAGATGAGTAAAGAACTGAATGAACTTCTCAATCTTCTACAATTAGAACAACTTGAGCTTGATCTTTTCAGAGGTCAAAGTGAAAACCTTGGCCTACCGCAAGTATATGGTGGACAAGTGATTGGGCAGTCCTTATCCGCAGCTAAGCAAACGGTTGAAAAAGAACGCTACTTACACTCCTTTCATAGCTACTTTTTACGCCCTGGTAATTCTGAAAAGCCAATTATATATGATGTAGAAAAACTACGTGATGGTAAAAGCTTTAGTACTCGTCGTGTAAAAGCAATTCAGAATGGTGAGCCTATTTTTTTCTTAACGGCTTCATACCAAGCCAATGAAGAAGGGTTTAACCACCAATCAACAATGCCCAATGTAGTAGGGCCTGAAGGTTTAGCATCTGAAACTCAACTTGTTGATGCCATTGCGCAATATCTACCACCTAAAATAGTGGAAAACTTTGGTAAGAAACGCCCAGTTGAAGTGCGTCCAGTAACTATTATTAATCCATTAAAGCCAACCATTGCTGAGCCTAAACAATATTTATGGATTAAAGCCAATGGCACAATGCCTGAAGATCTTAATATCCATCACTACCTATTGGCGTATGCATCTGATTGGGGATTTCTTGTCACATCAATGCATCCACATGGTGTGACGTTATTTAGCCCGAATATGCAAGTAGCAACCATTGACCATTCAATGTGGTTTCATCGTCCATTTAAGATGGATGAATGGCTGCTTTATGCTATTGATAGCCCATCAGCAAGTGGCTCTCGCGGTATTGTTCGTGGTGAGATTTATAACCAAAAAGGCGAACTTGTTGCATCGGCAGTACAAGAAGGCTTGATCCGTCAACGATAAACTTATCGGCTGAAGGTTAACGCAATCAAGGCAGCCACTAGTAATAAATAGTGGCTGCCTTGATTATATAACCTATACAGGTAATGCCGTGGTGTACTTAAGGGGTTCCATTGCAAATGTCGATGTTACATTCGTTAGTCCCTCAATACTGTTCACCAATTTCTTATAAAACAGATCAAAAGCCTGCATATCTGCTACTTGTACTTTCATCATGTAATCATAATCCCCCGCCATACGGTAAAATTCCATGACTTCTGGGAACTCTTCAACCGTATGAACAAAACCGTTATACCACTCTTTAGAATGATTACTGGTTTTAATCTGTACAAATGCTATAAAAGATAATCCTAGTTTTGCCGCATCTAATAGCGCAACACGTTGACGTAATATGCCATCTTCTTCTAAACGCTTTAGCCTTTTCCAGCATGGCGTGGTCGTTAAATTAACAGCTTCTGCTAATTCAGATAACGCTAGCGTTGCGTCTTGTTGCAACAAACGCAGTAATGTTCTATCTACAGCATCTAAACTTGACATCCCATACCACCAATAAGCAATTAAGTAGAAATATTTTCTAAATTTTATCGTTTTTTTGCAAAACAAAGCAAAGACTTTTCTCTGTAACTTGGTAATATAATTGTTAAGCAGTCAACATAAATACAACAACAATAATAAAATCAATACAGTGGAGTCACGCTATGACACAACAACTAAACAATCAATGGGTTAATAACGCTATTCGTAAAATTGATGCTGATTATCAACGCTCAGCAGACACCCACTTAATTAAATTAGAGTTACCTAGCCTAGACGGTATTGATATTTATCTTAAAGATGAAAGCACGCATCCAACAGGAAGCTTAAAGCACCGTCTTGCTCGTTCGTTATTCCTATATGCTTTATGTAACGGTTGGATTAAAGAAGGTACACCGATCATTGAATCATCATCAGGTAGTACCGCCGTTTCTGAAGCATATTTTGCACGTTTACTTGGGTTACCATTTATTGCTGTCGTGCCACGTAAGACAGCGTGTAAAAAAATAGAACAAATTAAATTTTATGGTGGTAGCGCTCATTTTGTTGACTCTCCTGCTGCAATTTATGACGAATCTCGCCGTTTAGCAAAAGAGTTAAATGGTCATTACATGGATCAATTTACCTATGCTGAACGTGCCACCGACTGGCGTGGTAATAACAACATCGCTAACAGTATTTTTGATCAAATGAAGTTAGAGCGCTTCCCTATCCCAAGTTGGATTGTAATGAGCCCTGGTACTGGTGGGACATCAGCAACAATTGGTCGTTATATTCGTTACCAAATGCAACCAACACAACTGTGTGTGGTTGACCCAGAGAACTCAGTATTCCACGACTACTTTATGCAGCGTGATAATACGATTACTGGCAACACAGGCAGCCGTATTGAAGGTATTGGTCGTCCTCGAGTTGAGCCAAGCTTTATTCCTGATGTGATTAATGAAATGCGTAAGATCCCAGATGCGGCAAGTGTTGCCACTGTTCACTGGTTAGAAAAAATTATTGGTCGTAAAGCCGGTGCGTCAACAGGTACAAACCTATTTGGTGTATTGCAAATCGCGGCTGAAATGAAACAACGAGGCGAAACAGGCTCTATCGTTACGCTATTGTGTGATAGTGGCGAGCGTTACCTCGACACCTACTACAACCCTGAATGGATCAGCGAAAATATTGGCGATTTATCAGCATATACCGAACAGTTAGAACAATTGGAAAAATTCGGTCAATGGTAAGTATCACGCTTCAATGAACAACCCCTTGGGGAGGTTAGCCACAGCGCCTCCCCCCTCTATTAAACTTTGTGTCTGTGTACGTTGAACGTTGATAAACCAAGTACTGCCTTAACTTGGATAATCTTTAAACGCGATACGTTATTTTGCCGTACTTTATGTGCGGCTTTTTTTCGTCTATTACATCTAAAACTTTGCAGCGGACAACAGCTGAGTTAGCATAGATAGACGTTCTAAAGAATGTCTATCTACCGACTGTTTCTCGGTAATTTTTCAAAAAAGGAACACCTATATGTCAAAAGCAGTTGTTGTTTTCAGTGGCGGTCAAGATTCGACTACGTGCCTTATTCAAGCTCTGGCGCATTACGATGAAGTGCACTGTATTACATTTGATTATGGTCAACGCCATAAATTAGAGATTGAAGTGGCAGAAGCTATTGCCAAAGATCTTGGCGTAACAGCACATAAAGTAATGGATGTCGGCCTATTAAATGAATTAGCCATTAGTTCACTAACACGTGACAATATTGCTGTCTCTCATGAACTACAAGAAAACGGATTACCGAACTCCTTTGTTCCTGGTCGTAATATTCTATTTTTAACCTTGGCTGGTATTTACGCCTACCAAATTGGTGCTGAAACCGTTATCACCGGTGTATGTGAAACTGACTTTTCTGGCTACCCTGATTGCCGTGATGAATTTGTTAAATCATTAAACCAATCATTAGTACTCGGGATGGATCGCCCATTAACGATTGCAACACCATTAATGTGGCTAAATAAAGCAGAAACATGGGCGCTAGCAGATCAATACCAAAAACTAGACTATGTTCGTGAAAAAACACTGACTTGCTATAACGGTATTATTGGTGACGGTTGTGGTGATTGCCCATCTTGTGATTTACGTCGTGCAGGACTTACTGATTACTTAGATCATAAAACCACTGTGATGAATGCTCTGAAAGCAAAGCAAGCGCAGCAAGCATAATAACCACTGAGTGACAAAAACGGCATGATGGTACAGAGAAAGTAACCATCATGCCGTTTTTCTTAATCGTGTTTAACTGCGCTTTAATTAGTCGCGAAAAGCCGCAAAATCATCTGCACAATCAACAAGCTGATCACGTGTTAACAAAAACACACCATGACCACCATTTTCAAACTCTAACCAGGTGAATGGAATATGCGGATATTGATCTTCCATGTGGATCATGGAGTTACCCACTTCACAGATCAAGAAGCCATCATCTTTTAGGTAATCGGGTGCATTGGCTAAAATACGACGCACTAAATCTAAACCATCAAACCCTGCCGCAAGACCGAGTTCAGGCTCGTGACGGAATTCATCTGGTAGACTATCCATATCTTCTTGATCCACATACGGTGGATTAGACACGATAAAGTCGTACTTATCTTTTGGTACATCACGAAGCAAATCAGAACGAAGTGGGATCACTTGTTGCTCTAAGCCGTGATCAGCGATATTCTGCTCAGCAACAGCCAGTGCTTCAGGTGAAATATCAACGATATCCACTTCCGCTTCTGGGAACATGTGTGCACACGCAATACCAATACAACCACTACCCGTACATAAGTCCATAATACGTGTAGGCTCTTGGTTTAAAAGTGGCTCAAAACGGTTTTCAATCAATTCGCCAATCGGAGAACGTGGAATAAGAACACGCTCATCAACGAAGAATTCCATACCACAGAAATAAGCAATATTTGTTAGGTATGATACGGGTGTACGATCGTCGATACGGCGAATAACGCGCTCAACAATACTCTGACGCTCACTACGAGTTAAACGAGAATCTCGAACTTCAGGTGGAACATCTAACGGTAAATACAATGTAGGAAGAACAAGCTGAACCGCTTCATCCCACGCATTATCGGTACCGTGACCATAAAATAGACCTGCGGCATTGAAACGACTTACCGTCCAACGTAACATGTCTTGCAATGTATGAAGTTCGTTGACAGCTTCGTCGACAAAAATCTTATCCAAAATAGCCTCCGAAAAACGCGACATTACCGCTATATAGTTGTTGGAATTTCATTATGAGTAAAAAAGATCCAAACCTTGATGAAGAGATGGCTCTCTTCAAAGATGCGATAAAAGGCGTAAAAAAGTTTTCGCATGATACCATAATCACGCCACGCAAACAGACTACAAAAGCTGATAAAGCAAAAGTCATGGGTAAAGAAAGTCAAAACCATGAATTTTATTTCTCAGATGAATTTGAGCCTCATCTTAATGAAAATGGCCCTGTGCAATATGCACGCGACGGCGTTTCTAAGTATGAAGTAAAAAAGTTACGTCGGGGTGTTTACGTACCTGACATTTATTTAGATATGCACGGCATGACGCAACAAGAAGCCAAGCGAGAACTCGCCGCTATGATTGCAGCCTGTATAAAAGAGAATGTGTCTTGTGCCTGTGTAATGCACGGTATTGGAAAGCATATTTTGAAACAAAAAGCGCCGATGTGGTTGGCACAACATCCAGATGTACTCGCTTTTCACCAAGCTCCCCTTGAATTTGGTGGGAATGGCGCACTACTCGTGCTTATCGAAATACCTGAAAGATAAAAGAACATCGAGTAAGCAAAACGCGCATCGCAATATCACTTACTCGGTTGTCCTATTTTAATAGCTTGGTTTTACTATATGTCCAACCTTCACTACTTTACCGTGATTAAATAGCGTCACTTCTCCAGTGGCGCATATTTTTAAACGTCGTTTAATCACGGTTTCATCGTAAAAGTATTCACAGTCATCATTTCGTGCACTATCAATACGCGCAAAAATACGAATAGGCCCTTCACCGATCGCATTGGAATAATTAGCAAAGGTTAATGTGCTTCCCGTACTCGATACATGCATGCCTTCTTTTCGTCCATCTGACCACTTGATCATACCATTTGCTGAAATACGAACAGGCTCAGCGGTAGAAGCGCAGCCCATTAGCAATATCGAAGTGAGAAAAGAAATTAACGATACTCTTACCATAACCAGCACTTACCTATTGTCCGTCATCAAAGCCATATTATTGTGGTACGTTTTGCCAAACCAATTCTGCATTATCCATGTCAGGGTCGTAATCAATCGCAGCAATGGCCGAAGTACTAAACATAGGGGGCTGTATGCCTGCCACCAACTCTGAGGTTAAATATCCCACCAGAGGTAGATGTGAAACTAATAGAACCGATTGTGGCTTTTCAACCCCAATCATTGCTTTTAAATAATCGACTACCGTTACAGCATCACCATAAGGGGTGATCTCATCACTCACTTGAACATTTGCAACCCCCGGTAATACACTTTCCATACATTGCCATGTTTGTTGCGCGCGTAAATACGTACTCACCAGTACAGTGTCTAATGGTTGATTTAATTGCTGGGCTAGCATTTCCGCCATCTGTTTTGATTGGCGTGAACCGCGCTCTGTCAACGGGCGCTCTGCATCACTCGCCGCAAAATTTTCAGCTTCACCGTGACGCATAATATAAATTCGCATAAGTTTCCGTTTCTCTTCGTTAAACAGGTCGTTCAATGAGTTGTGATAATGAGGCTTATTTTATTACTAATTGACATGCTAATGCATTTTTTTCAACGTATCTCTCTATCATGCTAGCAACTCCCTTTCATATCGCATACTCCTTACGCAAATTTGATAACGAATCCGTGACAAGGTTAGCCAACCTGAACAAATCATTTATTAAAATAGGATTAAGCCTTGACGTTGGGTTTTCATATCACGCTCATAACTACGTAAATAAAGTTAACTATCAGTTTGCCAGTCTGTGTATTGGAGGTCATAATTGATCCAATTCTCCTTTAAAAATAGGCTCTTCCTGTGCATATAAGCCCAAATGATCACAAGCAGTATCGCTATCTTACTTTAGCGAATGAACTACGCGTATTGCTGGTTCATGATGCTGAAGCGCCTCGCTCCGCTGCTGCCTTATCCGTCGAAATTGGTCATTTTGACGATCCTCTTGATCGTCAAGGTATGGCGCACTTTCTCGAACATATGCTGTTTTTAGGTACTGAAAAATATCCACGTGTTGGGGAATTTCAAACCTTTATCAATCGCAGTGGCGGCAGTAACAATGCATGGACTGGAACAGAAAACACGACGTTTTTCTTTGAAGTCAGCCCCCATGCTTTTAAAGAAGGATTAGATCGTTTTGGGCAGTTTTTCACTGCACCATTATTTAATGAAGAAGCCGTTGATAAAGAAAGACAAGCTGTTGATTCTGAATATAAATTAAAAATAAAAGATGATGTCCGCCGCCTTTATCAAGTACAAAAAGAAACCATTAACCCAGAGCACCCTTTTGCTAAGTTTTCAGTCGGTGATCTTACGACACTAGACGATCGTGATGGCAAATCTGTACGGGATGATTTAATAGCTTTTTACCATCAACATTATTCAGCGGATGCGATGGGTCTCGTCTTATTAGGCCCCCAACCATTAGATGAATTAGAACAATTCACGAATGACTTTTTTAGCCATATTCCAAAAACAGATGTTGTAAAAACACCGCTTACTACGCCGTTTGTGACCGAAAAACAACAACAACAATTTATTCAAATTGAACCAATTAAAGAACTACGAAAGTTAACGCTGTCATTTTCTTTGCCGTGTGTAGATGAGTTTTATACCGCGAAACCCTTATCTTATATTGCCCATTTACTAGGCAATGAAGGTCAAGGTAGTTTGATGTCAGTTCTCAAAAAACGGGGTTTTATTAATACCTTAACCGCCGGTGGCGGCGTTAGCGGCAGTAATTTCAGAGAATTTACCGTAGGTTTGAATTTAACGCCGAAAGGTCAAGATCACATTGACGAGATAGTCACTAGCGTTTTTCAGTGCCTTAAACTCATTAAGCTACATGGCTTAGCTCAATGGCGACAACAAGAGAAGAAAGCTGTACTTGAAATGGCTTTCCGCTATCAAGAAAAAAGCCGTCCATTAGATACTGTCAGTTATTTGGTTTTAAACCTGTTGCATTATAAACCGGAAGATATCATCTACGGTGATTATATGATGGAGCAATACGATCATACCTTAATCGAGCAGATCTTAGATTACCTTGAGCCGACCAATATGCGATTAACCTTGGTTGCTCAAGGTGGCCATTATGATCGCACAGCACAATGGTATGACACGCCTTACTCAGTAACACCATTTACCGCGGAACAAAAAGCGTTATGGCAAGATATTGAACTGGATCCTGAGTTAACACTACCCGAGCGCAATATATATCTTTGTGATAATTTTGAGCCTTTACCACTTGAACCTGGCTCAGAATTACCTCCTCAGTTAATTCAAGATTTACCTGGGTTTCGTTTATGGCATAAACAAGAACATGATTTCCGCGTACCTAAAGGTATAGTTTATGTTGCCATTGATAGCCCGCATGCGGTGAGTTCACCACGTAATATCGTAAAAACTCGCCTATGTGTTGAAATGCTATTAGAAGCGATAAATGAGACCGCTTATCCCGCTGAGATTGCAGGTATGTCGTATAATCTTTATGCTCACCAAGGGGGAGTGACGCTTCAGTTATCAGGCTTTAGTGAAAAACAACCTTTGCTTATGACGCTGATACTTGAGCGCTTTGCTGGGCGAAAATTTGATCACGATCGTTTCACCAATATCAAAGCACAAATGCTACGTAATTGGCGTAACGCAGCTGAAGATAAACCGATTTCACAATTGTTTAATCAGCTAACAGGATTACTACAACCCAATAATCCACCCTACCCTGTCATGATTGAAGCGTTAGAATCAATCGAGTTAGATGAGCTACCAAGCTTTGTTGATGAAATGTTCGCAGAGCTTCATATTGATACTTTTGTATATGGCAATTGGCTTAAAAAAGATGCGTTAGCATTAGCTGAAATATTAAAAGATGCATTCCGAGTGACTGACCAACTTTATGGTGAATCACAACGTCCGCTGGTACATTTAGACAATGCGGGTACATTAACGTATGAGTTAGATTGTAATCATGAAGATTCAGCAATCTTAATGTATTACCAATCTCAGGAAACCACACCTGAGCAAATTGCGATTTATACGTTAGCTAATCATTTAATGTCGACCACGTTCTTCCATGAGTTACGCACGAAACAACAACTGGGTTATATGGTAGGAACGGCCAATCTACCGCTTAATCGTCATCCAGGGTTGATCTTATATATTCAATCACCTGTTGCCGATCCAAGTTACTTATCAGAGGCAATTGATGATTTTACCAATGCTTTTGCACTCGTATTGCTCGAATTGAATGAAGCGCAATGGCAAGACAGTAAGCAAGGTTTAATTGCTCAAATTTCAGAGCCAGATACTAATTTACGATCTCGTGCTCAACGGTTTTGGGTAAGTATCGGCAATAAAGATGAAACGTTCCAACAACGTCAGCGTGTTGTTGATGCGCTTAAACAATTAGATCGTGTAGATATGATCAAATTTGTTGTTGATACCATTAAACCAAGAACAGCGAATAGATTAGTCATGTATTACAAAGGCAAAGCGCATAGTGATTACGCACCTTTAGAGATAGGTCAACCAATTGAATCAGTGACAGAATTTCAAGATAATGCTTATTAAGCTGGCATGACTCGTCTAACAATTAAGACGACCGTCTACATAACGAGCCATATTTACAAATAAGTGTTAAATATGGCTTTTTGTCTATTGTCATTCGTTGTGTATAACATTTATTAAGAGAATTAAGGCTTTATTGAATAGCAAAAAAAACCGATGGCCTAAGCTCATCGGTTTTTTTCATTAATCTATTGGCTAATAGAACGTTTTCTCTTCTTTGGCCATATCAAGTAATCGCTCGCACGGTTTAAAACGATCACCATACTTATCTGTGTACTCGTTTAGCATATCAACAACACGCGTTATCCCAATATGATCCATATAACGGAATGGCCCGCCTAGGAACGGTGGGAAGCCGATACCGAAAATAGCGCCAATATCGCCATCTCTTGCCGAACGGATCACACCTTCATCTAAACACCTTGCTGCTTCATTCAGCATCATTAAACTACAACGAACCGCGATTTCAGTTTCAGATTCTTTAATCTTTGGTTCCAACTCAAGAAGCTTATAAACCGACTTATCGACTTCTTTTTTCTTGGTATTATAACGATAAAAACCTTTACCGCTTTTACGTCCCTTGCGATTATCCTTCAGCAATAAATCAAACACATCTGGTGCTTCAAATCGTTCACCGAGTTCAGCTAACAGAATAGGACTTATCTTCGCGCCGATATCAACACCAACTTCATCCAATAATGTGATTGGCCCAACAGGGAAACCAAAGTTAAGTAAAGCTGTATCTATATGTTCAATCGGCTCACCACTAAGAAGTACGCGTGCCGCTTCATTCATATAAGGCGCTAGTATACGATTAACATAGAAGCCTGCTTTATCACCGACCACTATCGGGGTTTTACCTTGTTTTTTCGCCAAGGCTACAACCGTTGCAATCGTCTCTTCTGACGTTGCACTCCCTGTTTCCGTGCCTTGATGTGGAATGACCTCAACCAATGGCATTTTTTCTACAGGACTAAAATAGTGAAGACCAACAACATTCTCAGGATGCTCTGCCGCTTGTGCTATTTGATTGATCGGCAATGAGGATGTATTCGTGGCAAAAATTGTGGTTGGTTTTGCATGCTCTTCAACATCTTTTACCATTTGATGTTTGAGCGCTAAATCTTCAAATACCGCTTCAATCACGACATCGGCCTGATTAAAGCCAGTAAAATCAGTCCCACCTGTTATCGTTAGCATTTGTTTTTGTAATGTGGCTTTCGAGATAATTTTACGCTTACGTTTTTTCTCAAGTAGCTTGAAATTGTACGCTAGCGCATTTTGGATACCATCATTACTAATATCTTTGATCCGTACCGGATAACCTGCTTTCGTTGCTGTAACATGACTAATACCGCCGCCCATTAAACCGCCACCCAATACAGCGACTCGTTCGACAGTTAATGGCTCAGCCTCTGAACCCGTTTCTTTTTTCATTGCTGTTGTGGCAAAAAAGATACTACGAAGCGCGGCGGATTCCGGTGACATCACCAATTCACCAAATACTTTAGCCTCTTGTTCTAACCCTTTTTCCATCCCATGCTGTAAACCATATTTCACAACTTCTAAAATGGCATCAACAGCAGGATAATTCCCACGTGTTTTCTCATGTGCTTTTTTCGCCGCTTGATCAAACACTACTGAGCGACCTAATGGATTTCCGCCCAATGCCCAATTTTGCATGGATGATTTGCGGCTAGGTTTTGGCGATAAAGCCATTTGCTCGGCAACATTTAATAAAATACTTTCAGGGACAACTTGATCAATCACCCCCAATTTCACCGCTTTTTTCGCGCGTAATTGCTTACCCGATAAAATCATGTCAAGCGCATTAGCTACGCCAATCAAACGAGGTAAACGCTGAGTACCGCCAGAGCCCGGGAGTAATCCCAACTGTACTTCAGGTAAACCTAATCGGGTTTTATCACCATCACTACAAACTCGGCTATGGCAAGCAAGAGCAAGCTCTAAGCCGCCCCCTAAACATGGGCCGTGAATCGCTGCAACCACATGAAAAGGCAGTTGCTCTAACTGTGAAAATAAAACCTGTCCTTTTACAGCTAAGGCTTGTGCCTCTTGTGCTGTTTCACAGGCTGACAACATGCGAATATCAGCGCCAGCGACAAAGTTATCAGGCTTACCTGAATAGACAACAAGCCCTTTAATATCAGAACGTGCTTTAAGCTCTGCGAGCACTGATGTTATTTGCTCTGA
Source organism: Photobacterium sp. GB-36 (assembly GCF_003026135.1). Classification (NCBI taxonomy): domain Bacteria; kingdom Pseudomonadati; phylum Pseudomonadota; class Gammaproteobacteria; order Vibrionales; family Vibrionaceae; genus Photobacterium; species Photobacterium sp. GB-36. The sequence continues at coordinate 152,859 of NZ_PYNY01000003.1, forward strand.
AAATTCAGCTTGTAAGGTGTTCATTTTCTCGTTTGGCACATCTATTTTTAGCCAAGCAACACCATTATCTTTGTACGATAAACTAAATGCAGATTGCGTCATTATTCAGCCTCCAAAATCATTGCCGCACCTAAACCACCAGCTGCACATGCCGTATTCAATGCAAAGCCACCACCACGACGTTTTAACTCACGCAAAGTTTGGGTGATCATACGTGCGCCTGTTGCTGCAAATGGATGCCCGTAAGCCAATGAGCCACCTAACACATTGAATTTATCCATATCAACTTCACCAATCGCATCAATACGGCCTAACTTTTCACGCGCAAACTTAGTAGAAGCAAACATTTTTAAATTTGCTAATGTTTGGGCAGCAAAAGCCTCATGCATGTCAATCAAGGTAAGGTCAGATAAATTTAAACCTGCACGTTCCAGTGCAACAGGTGTCGCGTAAGAAGGTCCCATCAGCATATCGCTTTCAACCCCTATTGCGGAAAACGCGTAGGAACGAATATACCCTAATGGTGTTAGTCCTAATTCCTTAGCTCGCCCTTCTCGCATCATCAGTATTGCGGCTGCGCCATCCGTTAATGGGGTCGCATTTGCTGCTGTGACTGAGCCATATTTACGATCAAAGGCTGGCCGTAATTTGGCATAAGATTCAAGAGTCGATTCTTCACGAATGTTGTTATCTTTATCTATCCACTGGCGATAAGGTTGTGGGAATGCCGTCATCACTTCATCACGGATCAATCCATCTCGCCATGCTTGTGCCGCTAATGTGTGTGAACGGTGAGCCAATGCATCTTGCTCTTCACGACTAATACCATGTGTTTTTGCCATCTGCTCTGCGGTTTGTCCCATGCTCAATCCTGTTGAATATTCAGCAACGGCAGGCGGCACAGGCATTAAATCTTTCATGTTAAGAGAACTTAATAACTTAAGCCGTTTTGACATGGTTTTCGCCTTGCTAAGTGCAAGTAATGTAGCAGCCATTTTTTTACTTACGCCAATGGGTAATACCGATGATGAATCAGCACCACCTGCGATACCAATATCGATCGTGCCTGAAATAATACTTTCGGCAACATTCGCAGCGGCTTGAAAACTAGTGGCACAGGCACGGGTAACACTGTAAGCATCAGTATGAATGTTCATACCAGTACCCAATACAATCTCACGCGCGATATTTGGCGCTTCTGGCATTTGTACCACTTGCCCAAACACCACTTGATCAATAAGCATCGGATCAAAATCAAGCGTTTGTAGCATATCATTGACAACCAGCTTTCCGAGATCCAAAGCAGGAACACCATCGAAAGCGGTAGATTGACGAGCAAATGGAGTACGTAAACCGCTAACAACGGCAATACGTTCCCCTTGACGAGTAGTAAGATTTTGGAGACGTGTCATCGCAACTCCTTTTGATAATTTGGCTTACAGTAAGCCGTTTGGCACACCGTGCAATAGAGGTCAGACCTCACAATTGTAAGCCAAATGTTACCAAATTCAATCAAGTGTTTAAATTTAACGGAAGAAGTGTCAAAGATTGTGATCTATCCTCTCAGTTTTAAAACGATATTAAGCGGAAAAATGCAGATAATTAGAGAGAGAATTAGAAAAGATGTAAAAATAGAGGTCAACAAAGATAAAAAGGCAAAAAAAAACCATACCTTATAAGGTATGGTCATAATTCACGCGGAAAGCAATCTGCGTAATGAATAAGTCAATCAACATAAAGCTAATTGCAAATCAGGAAAACCTGATAGGAGAAAGTAAAGTCAGCCTTCAAAAGGAAGTTGTCATCTTGCTCAACAGATAGCATTACAATAGCCGGTTTTGCAACCCACCATCTCGCTATCAGATGACGCAGTCACTATAACGCGCTGCTGGAATCAAATTTTGAACCAGATCAATTTTAGTGTGAATTATCAGCTTAATTATAAAAAAGAAAGGTAAACACCTTATAGCTTTCTTTATTCATAAGATTTTTCGTAAGGACAACGACGGATATTGCCATGTTCAAAAATTTTTTTGGTAAGAAAAAACACGATCCCTCGGTCTCTTTAGATATGGACAAACAAAGAAAATACGAGGCCCTTGTTAGGGCTTGGCATCGGGATCTCTACCGTTACGCATATTGGTTGTGCCACGACCAGCATATTGCTGAAGACTTGGTACAAGAAACATGCTTACGCGCATGGCGTTCCCTTGATAGCCTACAGGATGATAAAGCTGCTAAGGCATGGTTAATCACCATACTTAGGCGTGAAAACGCACGTCGGTTTGAAAGAAAACGATTTGATTTGGTTGATATTGATGACCATGCAATTGCTGATTCCACACCCAGTGTTGAAATGAATACTGAGCAACATATGCTTCAACGTTTAATCATGAATTTGGCACCGGAGTATAGAGAACCACTCATTTTACAGGTCATGGCTGGTTTTAATGGTGATGAAATTGCAGAGATCCTTGAACTTAACCGAAACACTGTGATGACTCGCTTATTTCGAGCCCGTAACCAATTAAAAGAGCAACTTGAAAATAAAGAGTCAAAAAGGGGGAATCAGAATGGATGAACTAGAATTTAGACGGAGATTATTAGCTGATCCACATGATAATGATCCCACTGTAACGGCATGTAAACATCAATCGATCGCAAATAAAAAGTTTTCCGATGAATTACAACAGCTTGATATCCAATTAGAGCAAGCGCTTAAAGTCGATGTACCCGATGATCTGGCGGATAAAATTTTATTTCAACAAGCTGGAGAAGAAACCAACAAGAAAGGCATTAATCGCTATTGGTCTTATGGCCTCGCCGCCTCTGTTGCTTTTGCTATTGGTCTCTTTGTTGGGCAAATGAATTTGCTACCAAGCCAACAGTTACCAATCAATAGCCTTGCCAATGTCGCACTTGAACATGTTTCTTATGAAGCAAAATTTGTCGATAACATCGATGAAAAAGCAACGTTGCAACAAGTGAATGCAAAGCTGCAACCTTTTGGTTCGGAAATGAAAGATTTACCAGGGCACATTTATTATGTGAACTATTGTGGCTTTGATGGCAAACGCTCATTACATATGGTGATGGATACACCTCAAGGTAAAGTCACGGTATTTGTTGTTCCAACCCCAAGCCATGCTATTTCTAACTCAACAGACAATAACAATGAAAGTTTAGTCGTACCGATCAGAGAAGCAAGTTTGATTATTGTTGGCGATAAGGGTCAAAACTTAATGCCAGTTGCGAGTAAAATCAAAAACGACCTTAGCTGGGAAATCTAATTTTCCTACTGATTTTTAGTCCTTCTTAATAACGGCAACACACGCTATGTTGCCGTTTTTCACATCTGATATTTGTCGTTAAAACAACCTAAAACATCGACATTTGATACCAAAATCACTATAAGTTTCGTTAAAAAGTATTTTTACTTAGACATAACACTGGTCAGATTTGATTAAGTCAGTACACCCCCTACAATCATCGAAAATTAGCCAACATAGGCTAATAAAAAACAATAATATATATAATTAGGAATTATTCTAAGCATGAATAAGAAGCAAATTTTTACACGCTCAGTGATTACTGCTGCTATCGCCTTAGCTTCATCACAATCTATGGCAGCGGGCTTTCAGCTGAATGCACAATCTGCAACCGGTCTTGGCCGTGCATTTTCAGGTGACGGTGTTATTGCTGACAACGCATCAACAATGGCAAAAAACGCTGCATCAATGACATTATTTGATGCACCTGCACTGTCTCTTGGTATTATCGCCATTGATACTGACGTTAAAGTAAAAGATGCAACATACAATGGTTATCAGATCCCTGATGATCAAATTGGTGGTACTAGTTATGCGCCAAACATCTACTACATTCAGCCTATCAACGATAAATTCGCTGTAGGTGCATCACTTTACTCAAACTTCGGTACTAAAACTGAGTTTAGTGATAACTACGCTGCAAATGTATTTGGTGGTTTAACTGATGTAAAAAGTGTGAACTTAGGTTTAAGTGCTGCTTACCGCATTAACCAGCAACTAAGCATTGGTGGTGGTTTAGACGTAATTTACGGCAGTGGTAAACTAAATCGCTATATACCTGCAGGAAAAATTCCAACACCTAATGGTACGATCAATACACCAAAAATTGATTTACTTGATGTTGATGCCGATGGTGTAGCACTTGGCTTTAACCTAGGTACTATCTACGAACTCGATCAAAACAACCGTTTTGGCTTATCTTACCGCTATAGCCCAACATTAGAAGCTAAAGGTGATATGCACTATGCGGGCAACGACCTTAGCGATCAGAAGCTAAAAATGCCATTACCAGATATGGCAGAATTTTCTGGTTTCAATAAGCTAAATGATAAATTTGCGGTTCACTACAGCATTCAATGGATCCGCTGGAGCGAGTTTGACGTTCTAGAAACAACTGGTGGCGTTAAATTAAATGATTACCAATGGCAAGATGGATGGCACTACTCTATCGGTGGTACTTACTACCTAAACGATCAGTGGACACTTCGTGCCGGTTACATGCATGACACTAGCGCACAGGATTCAAAAACGTCTATTTCTGTACCTGATTCAGATCGTAACTGGTTATCTGGCGGCTTTAGCTACCACCTAGACAGCAAGTCTACCATCGACTTTGGCTTAACTTACCTTATTGGTAAAGATGTTAAAGCAGATGAAACCAATCCGCTCGGTATGTCGGTTGACGCAACTACTCGTGCAAATGCATGGTTGTACGGTCTACAATACAGCCGTTCATTCTAATTTCAGCGTACACTTGAACGCTAAAATGATTAAAAGGAGCCATTTGGCTCCTTTTTTAATCTTTTCACTACCACTTCCACCTCACTTTCCTTTCATTAATTCACTCGACACGTTCAAAATTTGTATAAATAACAATCAGAACAATACAACAACTGGTACATGTGTACGCTGAAAACAGATCAGATCAGAACAGCACGAACAAAAAGTAACGGATATAAAACCAAAATAAACAAATTAAAGGAATATTACTTCAATAAGTGGAATTTATAGCGATAAATCGTCACGTTATTAATTGTTAAGGGTATTATTCGCGACTTAGTTTCAGCGAACAATTAGCGATTAATATTAAAATGATGAATAAAAATAAAATTACATTATCTTTAACGGCTGCATTAGCATTAGGCATGAGCTCTAACGCCCTAGCAGCAGGATTCCAATTGGCTGAATATTCAGCAACAGGTTTAGGCCGCGCATTTGCTGGTGAAGCAGCAATGGCTGACAATGCCAGCGCCCAATTCCGTAACCCTGCAATGCTGACATACCTTGAAGGTACGCAAATATCAGTAGGTGCAATTTACGTTGACCCAAACATTGATGTTAAAGGGAATCTACAACTTAATGATCAAACCATAGATCAAACTGAATCTCGTGATATCGCTAATAGTGCCGTTATTCCCAATTTTTATATTTCTCGTCAATTGAACGATAAAGCAACATTAGGCCTAGCATTTGGTACAAACTTTGGTATGCGTACCGAACTTGGCACCCAGTTCACTGCCTCTCTTTTCGGTAATCAAGCGGAAGTACACACCGTTGAAATCAACCCTAATCTTGGTTACAAAATTAATGACCAATTTAGTGTTGGTGCCGGTGTGCGTTATATTATGGCAAAAGGCCACTTCGGCGCAGCACTGCCAAGCGTACTACCAGCCACTGTTTCTGGAATGTTGTCACCACAACAGAAATATATTTATGATCAAGGCTTAGCGGGTAAAAATCTTAAATATATGGAAGGAGAAGATAATGCATGGGGTTGGCAAGCAGGTGCTGCATGGCAAATTAACCCAGCAAACCGTATTGGCGTAAGCTATCGCTCAGCTGTTGACCTAAACCTTAGCGGTCACGCTAGCGGCCTTGCATACAACAACCAAACTTTACCCGGTTCATTACCGCTTGAGCTTCCAGCATCTGCAGAGATTGCAACCTTCCACCAGTTAACCGATCAATGGGCTATTCATACCAGCATCAACTGGACAGATTGGAGCAGCTTTGAAAAATTAGAAGCGAATATTCCGGCTCTTGGTTCACACAGTAACGATCTAATTAAAGAAGAAAACTGGAAAGACAACTACCGTTTTGCTATTGGTACCACTTACCAAGCAACAGAAAAGTTAGCACTTCGCTCTGGTATTGCCTATGACATGGCTGCAGTTGATGAAGCCCACCGAACTCAAACGATCCCTGAAACTGATCGTACTTGGTTAAGTCTTGGTGCGGGTTACCAGTGGTCTAAGAATTTAACATTAGATGCAGGCCTGACCTACGTTTATGCGAAGAAAGCGCACCTAAACGAAACAGATAAGAGTATTAATGGCCTAGCTAGCGGCCTACTTCAACAACCAACTAAACTCTCTTTCGCTGGTACAACATCTGGTGATGTATGGTTAGCGGGTGTACAAGCAAGCTACCGTTTCTAAGTAAAATAAAATTTATTTAGAAAAACAAGCTCGCTACAAACTATACCACATATAAAAAGACCTCCTTATTGGAGGTCTTTTTTAGTTAAGTAATATTACTGATCATCAATTTCATCAAGATAACTATCATCAAAACTATCTGCTTGTTGCTCTTGGTCAACTTTACCGTCACTGGCGATAAAGTCTTTATATTGAATATATGCATCACGAGTAAATACATATGGATCGGGTGATTTTTCTAGCATCGCTTCTTGTTGTGCTAATGCAGCACGATCTTCCATCCCCTGAAAAAGCCATTTACCTAGCCCTTCCCAAATATTTAATAAGCTGAACATTGGGTAGAGTTCATCAGCCGCATCACCAAAACCTCGGAACGTCACTGGGCCATAAACTGGTAACATCAAATAAGGACCATTTGGTACACCATAATAACCTAACGTGTCACCAAATCGTCGATCCGCAGGTTTATTTATGTCAGCCGCAGATGCGATATCGATTAAACCACCCAATCCAAAAATTGTATTAATCCAAAAACGGTTAAAATGGGTGACCGCAGCTTTGCCATTTAACGACAGTAGGCTATTAACCATACTTGCAGGCTCATCTAAATTTGATAAAAAATTCATGATGCCTTTACGAACAGGGGTTGGCGTGTAATTAACATATGCCATTGAAACTGGACGGGCTACGTACGGGTCTAAATAGTTAAAATTAAAATCCCACATAGCACGGTTAAACCCCTCAAACGGGTCATAAACGCCATTACTATCACTGTCAGCATCAATATGATCAGTAATATTGTTAGAGGTAATTTGTTTTGACGGTTCATCTGGTGTTTGCGCACAACCGACTAGCCCCAGAGAAAGCCAAATTATTAGTAAGAAAATTCTATTCAAAACATATATCCAATAGAAAGCAGGCTGGACAATAATATCCAGCCTGCTCTATTTGTTCCAGTATTGAATTAATATTGTTTATTAATTAATACTTTTGTATCACCACCAAGCATCACTTTCTGGCTTTCACCATACCAATCACCTTGTTTCGTCATGACGTTACCATCACTATCAATACGAGCACGGACAATCATTTCAGATAATGACGATAGCTTGCGCTGCGGCATCATGCTGTCTTTATCCGTTAACGTAATGGTTAATGGGAAAGACGTTGTCAGTGGTAGCTTTACAGCTGCAATTGGCATTGGTGCGCCATCAGCGCTATGAACAGAGACAATAATATCGCCCTGCTTTGGCATCACGACGTTTGGCGCTAATGAAATTGTCGCCACTATCTGCTGTTTTGCTTGTTCAGCACTGACTTTTGGCGCAGTTTCTGCCGCAGCTGCAGCAGAACCATTGACTAATGCTTTCGCTTTGTCATCAGCATTTAAACGTGCTTGTGCGCGTTCAATACTTCGATCAAGCATCGGTGCACGCGAATCATCCGGTCCGATAAGCTTTTTCATCATCGTCCAATAAGCGATCGCTTGTTCAAACTTGTTTTGCTCAAACGCATCGAAAGCGAGTAGCGATAATGCTTGCACGTTAGTATGATCTTTCTTAATGACATTGCGTAATAAGTTACGTGCCATGTCACTTGCGCCCGGCTTACCACTTAGCATTAATGACTGTGCATAACCTAACTGAATATCCTCATCAACAGGGTTTAAGTCATAAGCTTTTTTCATTGCCATTTCAGCGGTTTCACCATCACGGTTTGCCATTGCGATACGACCTAACAATAACCATCCCATAGGATCATCACCGTCATCGTGCAATTTAGTACGTAATGCTAAAGTCAAATCAGACATATCTTGATCAGACAGCGGCTCATTAGCGGCATTATCACCCAGTAAGCGTTGAGAAAGTTGAGGCAGACGGTTTACCGCATCATGCCACGCTTCTACTTTCTGAATACCGCCCACAGAGGCGTACATGCCATAGCTCACACCAACAATTAAGATAATGCCAGGTAGCAACATCCCAGCACTAACATGAGTAGATTTCTTCTCTTTACTTTCAGGTATATCATCTAACAATGACTGTTGAAGCTCAGAAACTAATTCTTGGCGATTCTCAACCAAGCCTTCTTCTGATTCGTGCTCCAGTTCATGAATACGATCTTTAAAGAATGCTTTGTTTAATTCATCTCGGCTTGCTACATCATCGTATTCTTTACCATACAACATAGGTACAGCAAAAAATGCTATTGCAATAAGCACTAAGACAGCAGTTATAATCCAAAACAGCGTCATTTGTTTACCTTTGATTGAGTATCAACACTTTTAGCATCTTGCTGTTCCATCTCTGCAAGCAGTGCTTTTAATCGTTTAGCTTCTTCCTCATCTAATTGAGCCTGCTCAACTTTTTCACCGTTTTTACGCGTACGATAAACCAGAACAGTAAAGCCAATAACGATAAACAGAATAGGACCAACCCATAAAATTGCAGTCGAAGCTGTCATCGGTGGATTGTACGTAACAAAGTTACCGTAACGCGCAATCATGTAATCAATAATTTGCTGACTGGTTTTGCCTTCTTGAAGAAGCTCAAATGTTTTCTGTCGCATATCTTGCGCTAAGGTTGCATTTGAATCAGCAATATTATTGTTCTGACACTTAGGGCAACGTAATGTTGCCGTTAGCTCTTGAAACTGCTTTTCTTGTTCCGCATTTTTAAAGTCATAGACATCAATCGATGCAAATGCTGGTAACGCCGCGGTTAGCGCAATCGTTGCAGCTATAACAAGGGCAAATAAACGTTTCATTAACCTTTTGCCTCCGCTTTTAGCTTGTTGTACAACGGCTCAAGCGTTTTTTTCCAATTTTCAGGATTAACGTCACCCACATGGCGATAACGAATAATGCCGTTAGCATCAATAATGAATGTTTCAGGTGCGCCATACACACCTAAATCCATACCTAACATACCGTTACCATCATAAAGTGTATGCAAATAAGGATTACCCAATTCAGTTAACCAACCAATCGCTTTCTCACGTTGATCTTTGTAGTTCAGACCAATGATCTTAACGCCTTGTTTCGCTAACGTATTTAAGTATTGGTGTTCTGCATAACATGTCGGACACCATGTCGCCCACACGTTAAGCAATAATGGTTCACCTTTGAAAATCGTTTGTTGATACTCTTTTCCTGGTTGGAATAGATCTTCTAATTTAAAGGTCGGTACAGGTTTACCTACCAATACCGATTCTAATTTTGTTGGATCATCACCATCAGCATTGCGGGTTAACTGCACCATAAACATAATAACCAGTGCAATAAACAAGACTAACGGAATAAAGAGGAACTTCTTATTCATGGGTTAATTTTTCCTCTGACGATTTATTACTCAGTTTTGCAGGAGTGCGGAATCGGTAACGTTTATCGCTGATCGCCAATGCACCACCTAACGCCATTAAAAATGCACCCGCCCACATCCAGTTCACGAATGGTTTGTAGTAAATACGAACAGCCCATGCACCATCACCAAGCTTCTCACCCATAGCAACATATAAGTCACGAGTAATCCCGCTATCAATTGCCGCTTCTGTCATCATAGAGCCAGCCACACTGTAAAAACGTTTTTCAGCATGTAGTGTTGTTACATTAATACCACGACGGCTAATATTGAAATCAGCTATATATCCATCATAGTTAGGACCATCTGCATCACGTAATCCAGCAAAGTGGAAATCATAGCCTTTCACATTAACAGATTGACCCGGCGCTAAACGTAAATCACGTTCGATATCGTAGTTAGAAACTAGCGTGATACCAATGATAGATATCGCTAAACCAATATGGCCTAACACCATCGCCCAATGGCTACGACCTAATTTACCTAAGCCATCAACAAAAGTATGACGGTGTGTCGCACGCTCGAATAACTCAAAACCATGCATCACAATGATCCACACCGCCATCATCATCCCTAACACCGCAAGCGGTTCAACCACACTTGCCGTAAAGTAAATAACAAGGTATGAAAATGGAATCGTGATCAGTGCTGAGATAATCATTGGCTTGCGAACATGTTTGAAATTATCGCGTTTCCAACGAACAAGAGGACCAACACCCATAATAAAAGCAAACGGGATCATCAACCATGTAAATAGCATGTTGAAGAAAGGTACACCGATAGAAACAGAACCTAAACCAATTTGCTTATGTACCAATGGTAATAATGTACCAATAAGTACAACTACTAAGCCTGCAACAAGTAAAATGTTGTTTGCTAGTAACAGGTTTTCACGTGAGAACAAGCTGTAGTTACCACGAGAACGAATTTGACCACCACGTAATGCATACAGCAGTAAAGAACCACCGATAACAACCACAAGGAAACCAAGAATGAACATACCGCGAGCCGGATCTGACGCAAATGCATGCACAGAAACCAATACGCCAGAACGCACTAAGAACGTACCTAATAAACTTAATGAGAAGGCAGAGATCGCAAGCAGTACAGTCCATGCTTTAAATGTGCCACGCTTTTCTGTTACTGATAGCGAGTGCATTAACGCCGTACCTGCAAGCCATGGCATAAATGATGCGTTTTCTACTGGATCCCAGAACCACCAGCCACCCCAGCCAAGTTCGTAGTAAGCCCACCATGACCCTAGTGCGATACCTACCGTTAGGAATGACCATGCCGCGATTGTCCATGGACGAGACCAACGTGCCCAAGCGGTATCTAAACGACCAGTCATCAAGGATGCAATGGCAAAAGAGAACGCAACAGAGAAGCCAACGTAGCCCATGTAAAGCATTGGCGGGTGAATAATTAGACCCGGATCTTGCAATAATGGGTTTAGATCACGACCTTCGACAGGGAATACCGGTAGCGTACGTAAAAATGGGTTAGAAGTAATGATAATAAACAGTAAGAAACCCACTGCAATCATCCCCATTACCGATAAGACACGAGAAACAGATTCAAGTGGCATATCACGGCTAAAACGCGCCACAGCAGCAGCCCAACCGGCTTGGATAAGTACCCAAAGCAGCAATGAACCTTCGTGCGCGCCCCATACCGCTGTAATACGGTAATACCACGGTAATAAACTTGTCGAGTTACTGGCTACATACGCAACAGTAAAATCATTGTTATAGAATGACCAACATAAAATAACAAAAGATAACGATATAAAAGCAAAAATACCGTATGCCAATGGTCGTGCCATACGCATCATTGCTTGGTTACCGACTGCAGCACCATATAGCGGATAAATACTGGCCAGTACCGATAAGGCGAGGGCAGTAATAAGGGCAAAATGGCCTATTTCAGGGATCATTGAGCACTACCTTGTAGTTGTTCTTCAGTATATTGAAGTTTTGAGTGATTTTTCTTCATCGCATCAGCGACTTCAGGCGGCATGTAATTTTCATCATGCTTAGCCAGTACTTCGTGTGCTTTTATTGTTGTTGGGCCAACGAGTACACCTTGCGCGACAATACCCTGCCCTTCACGGAAGAGATCAGGCAAAATACCATCATAAGTGACAGTTACTGAAGGGCCGACATCAGCAACTTTAAAACTCACTTCTAAAGATTGAGGATCACGCTTCACAGAGCCTTTCACCACCATGCCACCAATACGTAAACGTTGACCAACTTCTGGTTTGGTGCCATCAGGCTTACCATTAACCAGTTCTGTTGGTGTGTAGAATAGATCCATATTTTGATTTAACGCATAAAGCACTAAACCAATGGTAGCACCAAGGCCTAAAACGAGCGCTAACACTAAGGCGAGACGCTTCTTACGTCTTGGGGTCATAGCGTATTCTCCATCTTTTTCGCATCTTTAATGCGTTGTTCACGTGCGATTTTATTTTTAATGTCACCTAATACGCGACGATGGGTGGCCATACTAGAAAAGAGGATCCATAGCATCGCCAAAAATGAGATGCCAAACGCACTCCATACATAAGCAGCATAACCACCCATGGCAAAAAAGTCGCTCATAGAATCAAAATGCATACCAACCTCACTTCACTAGCTCACGCACCCAAGGGCGGTGACTTTCGCGGATAAGAATTTCATTACGTAGACGGATCATAGTCACCGCACCGAAGAAAAAAGCAAAACCCACAATACCAATCAGCAACGGCCATAACATATCTGTTGACATAGAAGGCTTGGCAAATTTAGTAATGGTTGCACCTTGGTGAAGGGTATTCCACCACTCGACAGAGAAGTGAATAATAGGAATATTGATCACACCAACAATCGCTAAAATACCCGCCGCTTTGGCTGCTGTCTTTTGATCATCAAAAGCATTATACAATGCAATAACACCAAGATATAAAAATAGAAGAATGAGTTCAGATGTTAAACGCGCATCCCACACCCACCATGTGCCCCACATTGGCTTACCCCAAATAGCACCAGTGATCAATGCAATAAAGGTAAACACTGCACCAACCGGCGCCATCGCAGCAGCGGCCATATCCGATAATCGAATCTGCCACACTAAACCAATGAATGCGGCAATAGCCATTGATACATAAGCACCCATCGACCAGATTGCAGCGGGAACATGCAAGTAAATAATTCTAAAGCTGTCACCCTGTTGATAATCCGCTGGCGCAAACATTAAGCCCCAAATAGAACTGACAACAATGGCAATTAAGCTAATCATGGAAAACCAAGGCAGTAACTTACCGCACAAGCGATAGGTATTCTCGGCTTTAGCGTAGGGATGTAACCACTTCCACATAATGCTCTCTACTCGTTATATAGTTATAAATACGTCATTAAAACCAAGTTCAGTCACAAAATAATAGGATTTTGTGTCATCCCTTAACCTTATAAATCTCTACCGGTTGGATAAATAAACAAAATGGAAGACATCATCGCTCCCATTCTTGATTTAATTCACACTGATCCTTAGCGATGCCGCAACCGCAAACGGTGCTAACGTTAAAGAGGCCACCAACATTGCCGCCATTAATGCTAATTGCCCGTTATATGCCATCCCTAGGCCTGCAGCTTCTATTGCAGAGGTTGCGAATATAAGCACAGGTATATATAACGGTAATATGAGCAAGCTCAATAAAACGCCACCTTTTCGTAATCCAACCGTTAAAGCGACACCAATTGCCCCTAAAAAGCTTAATGTTGGCGTACCTACTAGCAATGTGAGTACAACGGCTACCCATGTATCCCAATTTAAGGATAATAAAATCGCTAATAAGGGACTAATTAATATCAGCGGTAGACCTGTCAACAACCAATGCGCAAGCATTTTAGCAAAGGCAGATACCGCTAATGGTGTCGGCATTAATAACATTTGCTCCAGCGAGCCATCGGCATAATCATCACGAAAGAGGCGTTCCATTGATAATAACGCTGCTAACAATGCCGCCACCCAAATGATCCCAGGAGCAATACGTGCAAGCAATTTAGGCTCAGGACCAATACTTAATGGAAATAAGGTGATCACAATAATAAAGAACCACAATGGGTTCATCACATCTGCACGTCGACGAAAAGCAATTAACAATTCACGACGAATAATTTGAATAATAGAATTAAACACCGTGCTCACTACCCTAACTTAATTTTTCGTAAATGATTACTATCCGTAAACATATCTTGGTGCGTGGTTAATAACACCATGCCACCACGTTCAACATGAGATAAAAACAAGTTTTCAAGCACCTTGACACCTTGCTTATCAATCGCAGTTAATGGCTCATCAAGCACCCATAATTTATGATTACTTAACCATAGACGCGCTAATGCAACACGGCGTTGCTGACCTGCAGATAGTTGCCCTGCTGGTACATCTTCACGCCCCGCTAACCCAACATGCGCCAATGCTTGCCATAATGCGTCCTCACCCATAACTTGTGGTGAACCCTTGAGATCTGAGCCTTGATTGCATTTATGCATGGCTTGAAAAAAAGCCAAGTTCTCAAAGGCGGTAAGTTCACGCTTTACGCCAGTTTGATGACCAAGAAACAACAGCTCTTGATGGTAATCTTCTCGTGCAACCTGAATATCTTCTTGATTCCAAAGAACGTGCCCACTATCCGCGCGGCCTAACCCAGCAATAATACGTAACAGTGTGGTTTTACCCGCACCATTATGGCCTTCAATTTGCACTAACTCGCCACTTGATATAGTGAAACTGAGTTCGTCAAACAATAAACGTTCATCACGAACGCAGCTTAAGTCTGCTACTGACAACATATAAATGATGTATCCTAGGTGTCACAAATCAGTCCGCATGATACCACAATGGCTAATAATTTAGCTAAACTACGGACATATTCATCGTTAACTAACGTAAGTAAATGTGAAATATATGCGCATCAATTTAACGCCATCTCACCCCCCTAGCGCAGCAAACACTGCTCAAATTGAAAAACCTTTATCGGATAATCGAAAGAGCCAGGCGCCATTATTTACTCGCTCAGGAGAAAAAGAGCAAAACCTCATTTCTCAATTACCGCAATTATTGTTATCCATAAACAGCTTGCAACGTTTAGTTACACTTTTATCTAACCCGTTAAACTCTGGTACAGCTAAATTAGCCACATCGCCCTCTAACAACCTAAATACTATTTTCCAGCAGCTCTTTGCACCACAAAATCAAACCAGCTTAATCGCTTGGTTACAACAAGGTGGAGAACGAAAACCTTTAGCTCAGTTATTACAGCAACTATCTCAACCACAAAGCCAGTTAAACCAATGGTTAAAAACGTTAAGCCCTGAGCAACAGCAAGATATTCCCGCTCTATTAAGGCTTGCCGCTGAGCAACGAGGACCAGAAACACAACGTACACAAGATACCAGTAGCATTTATCTGCAATGGCCGATGAATAACAACCAATCTATTGATATTAAAATAAAAAATGAAAATGAGGATTCAAACTCAAACGCCGACAAGAGTATCAATTCCTGTTGGACGGTCAAATTGGCATTACCTATTGGTGCAATTGATATACTTAATGTTACAGCCCAATGGAAAAACAGCACATTAACAACGGTATTTGAAACCGTTAATCCATTGTTACTACATAAAATAGAGCAGGTCTCGCCGCTACTTTTTTCTCGTATGGCACAGTTAGGTATTAACTGTGAATCCCCTAAATTTCTGCAAGCTCAAGATAAAGAGTCTAATGACCCTCTAGCCTCTTCTAATGGCTTATTGATTAAGGTCTAAGTGATGACTACAGATAATAAAACAACCTCGCATGCAGTTGCACTTAAATATGATGGTGACAAGTCTCCTTATATTACAGCCAAAGGCCACCAGCAATTAGCTGAACATATTATTGAACAAGTGAAACTGCAAGGTGGCTTAATACATCAAGATCCCGTTCTGGCACAATATCTAAATAGCTTTGATGTCGGTGATGAAATCCCACAAGAGTTATACTTGATTATTGCCGAACTGATTGCCTTTTCATGGTACTTAAACGGAAAAACCCCTCCGGGATGGGAGGGGCTTGAAGATATTGATATATCAGTATAACGATTAACGTCGACGGTGTTTTTGCATCGTCTGCTGTAAGCGAAGCAGAAGTTCAGCTTCAGCTTTAGGTAAATCACACTCATTCATCAATTCATGTACATCTGCGCCCAACTCGACCATTTTACTGGCGCGACTATATAAACGTCCTTCAGGATCGTTCATCATGATCTCTGTTTGACGATCTTCAACCACTTCTAACTGATGTGACATATCCGCCAGTTTGTGGCTCATACCCATTGTTCCTGCACGCAACTCATTGAACTCTTTATTCAAGCGTTCATTTTGTAAACGGGCATTTTTCAATACAGTTTCAATAGCGGCAAATTTTGTTTCTAAACTCCGTCGCGCTTTACGCTCGCGAAGCAATAACACAGTAAAGATTAAAACCGCCAATACACTAATAACAGTAGGTATCCACTGGAGCAGAACAGTATTCATTACAAGTACGCCATCTCATCCCACTCTTCATCAGATAGCAGCTTATTAAGATCAACTAAGATAAGTAATTGTCCTTCGCGGTTACTTACACCTTGAATAAACTTCGCACTCTCTTCGGTACCCACACTTGGCGTGCTATCAATTTCAGAACTACGCAGATAAACCACTTCAGCAACACTATCGACAAGAATACCAATCACTTGTTTTTCTGCTTCAATGATAACAATACGTGTATTGTCAGAAATCTCACCGGGAGCTAAGCCAAAACGAGAGCGAGTATCGATAACAGTAACGACATTGCCGCGAAGATTAATAATACCAAGCACATAATCAGGCGCACCTGGTACTGGCGCGATTTCTGAATAGCGCAAAACCTCACGGACTTGCATAACATTTATACCGTAAGTTTCATCTTCTAGCTGAAATGTCACCCATTGCAGAACCTGATCATTCGCTCCGTCTTTTTGGATCTCAGCGATATTTACCTGTGACATGCTATTCCCTCTTAAGGTCCTGTATTACTCAATACTATTTACATCCAATCCATTATTTAGCATTGCGATCAACGCATCAACATGGATAAGTGCACACATTTTATCTTTTACCATACCCGCAAGCCAAGGGCGTTTTCCTGCCTTCTCTCGCCAGCGAATATCATTGCCATTCAGCATTTTGGTGCCATGCAGTTTATCGCTAGCTAGCCCCCATTGGCTATCGCCAAGCATCACAATATATCGATAATTATCACGATACTCATCACCAATTAGCTTCTCTGGCATCACCCACCTTGCGGTATCAACCACATCTAATTTTTGATCGCGTGTTGACTGTAGGCCCAAATACCAATTGGGGCGCCCAAGTAAACGGTTAAGCTCGCCAAGTTGATGAATCCCCCCCAATTGCGTGAGCGCAACAGCAAATGTCACACCATTAACTTCAAAAAATAGCGCTTGAAACGCTTGTTCCATCCCATGATGTGTCCACTGCTCTGGCGGAATTAACCCTGCATCTTCAGCAATTTCAGCGGTTTTGATAACCTCAGTTTCAACGGTATCTTCCGCTATATTTTCAGTACTCGCACACCTAGGTTCAGTTTCTTTAATAGAAGTTAGTTGCTCTGGTATGACGTATTCTGTTTCTGAAAAAATTTGTTGTGGATTTGCAGTTTGTATAACATTTTCTTGAATATCATCAACATAATTTTCATCAACTTGACTCAATAGTCGTGCTATATCTTGTCGATTTGACGGCTCTGCATAATCAACAGCAACATAAGGCTGTGGCTTTAATACATTTAACTTAGGTTGAAGTAACGTAGACGCGACTTCAACATTTTCAATACTTGGTTTATCGACATCTAAAATGGGATCTTTAATCTCCGCAGGTACAGCAACTTCATTTGATTCTTCTAATAAATCAAAAAAATAATCATCTAGGGCTTGATCACTTGAAAGTGGCTTACTTTGCATGATTGTCTAACCGTTCTACATATTTTAATAACGTTTTGTAAGCAAACACACCACGACAGTTTCGGGCATATAATGATGGTGGCATATGTTTAATACTGGCATCACGGAACTTTGTATCAATAGGTACCGCAGACGCCCAAACTTGTTCAGGGAAACGAGCCTTGAGTTCTTGCAACGTTTGGAGTGATGCGCGTGTTCGTTTATCGTACATAGTTGGAACAATCGTGACATTAAAACCAGACGGCTTAGAACGCTGCATAATTTGTAACGTCCTCATCATTCTTTCCAAGCCTTTCATGGCTAAAAACTCGGTTTGTACTGGTATAAGAATGCGATCGCTCGCCGCCAATGCATTGACCATCATCACCCCCAAAATCGGTGGGCAATCTATCAGTACGTAATCATAGTCATCAACTAAACTATGCAGCGCTTTTTTTAACACTAACCCCATACCACTGCGATTTCCCATTACACGATCAAGTGTTGCCAGTGACATATGGGCAGGAATAATATCAATATTATTAAATGCTGTTTTAAGAATAAGTGGTTTTACACTGACTTTATTCACTACGGGTAATTGAAACAAATCAAATAAACTCGCGGGTACTTGCTCTGAATCAAAGTTTAAATACGTTGTTAACGATGCGTGTGGGTCGGTATCAACTAATAAAACACGTTTATTTTGCTCACTCAGCAATCCGGCTAATGTAATTGTGGTTGTGGTTTTCCCCACCCCACCTTTTTGATTAGCAATACTCCAAACAATCACCCCTTGATCCTCACTGTAAACCTAGTTCTATTAACATACATTCAGCAATACGATCTAAAGGTAAGTCGTGGCTTGATATACCCGCTTTAGCAACGGCTTGAGGCATACCGTATACCACACAACTGTCTTCATCCTGCGCCCAAATAGTTGAACCACTATTTTTTAGCATTCTTGCGCCATCTCGACCATCAGCGCCCATACCGGTTAATACCATTGATAGGACTTTGTCTTGATAGACTTTAGCCGCAGAACCAAATGTTACATCAACACATGGTTTATAATTCATGCGCTCACCGCTATCAATAATACGTAACCTTGATGCGCCAGGTCGACCATCAAGCATCATTTGTTTACCGCCTGGAGCAAGATACGCCATACCCGCTTTCAACATATCCCCATTTTCCGCTTCTTTCACTCCAATTTTGCACAGCTGATCTAATCGTGCAGCAAAAGCGGCGGTAAATGTCGCAGGCATGTGCTGAATAAGCACTATCGGATAGGGAAAATTAGCAGGTAGCTGAGTCAATATTTTTTGTAATGCGACAGGGCCACCAGTCGATGTGCCAATTGCAACAATCTGGTATTTTTTTCCTGACGCTTTAAAACGTAATGCGGGTTTGACAACAGATGCACGCGCAGCTCTTGAAGATGAAACAGATGAAGGTTCAGCCTGCAAGCGTGACGTTAGCGTTGGTTTCGTCGTCGATGTATGAGTGCTTGTTAATGGCGAAGAAGGAAGAGATGTTGAACGCGTCGTCGCACTTCGGCGCATAAAAATACGTTTACGTGCAAGCTCTGCAACACGTTTTTGAAGCAGTTCAACGGCTTCATCACGATTACGCGCAATATCTTCAAATTTCTTTGGCAAGAAATCTAATGCACCAGCATCAAGGGCATCAAGCGTCGCCTTGGCACCATCATGAGTTAACGAAGAAAACATTAAGATCGGAGTTGGTGACACTTTCATGATCTCGCGAACGGCTGTAATACCATCCATTACGGGCATTTCGATGTCCATTGTGATCACGTCAGGTTGCAGTTTTTGGGTTAACTCTACCGCTTCTTTGCCATTAACGGCATTGCCAACAACTTCCAACCGACTATCAGCATTAATTATTTCACTTACTCTTCGACGGAAAAAACTTGAGTCATCAACTACTAATACTTTAACTGCCATGTTACTTTCATCCCGTTGAAACGCTTAAACAAAGGGGGTCATCGCCCCCCTCTTTTATTATTATTTGTCGTGCTAATTAATGACCAGCGTAGTGTTTTAATAAGCTTGGCACATCAAGAATTAATGCAATATGACCATCACTGGTAATGGTTGCACCAGCCATACCTGGCGTACCTTGAAGTAAGCTATCTAGTGGTTTTATCACGACTTCTTCTTGACCAATTAAGGTATCAACCACAAAACCAATTCGCTGATGGCCAATTTGAACAATAACGACATGACCATGGCCACGATCTTTATTCGTACCGCCAGTCATATTTGACAACCAATCTTGTAGATAAAACAGGGGTATCGCTTTATCACGAACAATAATTGTTAACTGACCATCAACAGTATTGGTTTTATTCAAATCAAGGTGGAATATTTCATTCACACTCGCTAATGGCAATGCAAATGGTTGCTCACCAACACCTACCATTAATGTCGGTAAAATAGCCAACGTTAACGGTACTTTAATGTCAATTCGAGTGCCTTTACCTAGCACTGAATCAATATGAATTGAACCATTAAGCTGATTAATCCCTGTTTTTACAACATCCATTCCTACACCACGACCAGAAATATCAGAGATTTCTTTTTTGGTCGAGAAGCCAGGGGCAAAAATGAGATTATACGCTTCATTGTCAGTGATACGAGAAGCGGCATCTGCATCCATCACACCGCGTTCAACAGCAATGCTGCGGAGCTTTTCTGCATCCATACCGCCACCATCATCTTCGATGGTAAGTAGAATATGATCGCCTTCTTGTGATGCTGATAATAAGACAGTTCCCGTACGAGGCTTACCTACCTGCTCACGAACATCCGGCATTTCAATACCATGATCTACAGAATTTCGTACTAAGTGAACCAGAGGATCAGCAAGAGCTTCCACTAAGTTTTTATCTAAATCTGTTTCCTCACCGCGCATTTCCAGTACGATTTCTTTCTTTAAGCTACGCGCTAAATCACGTACAACACGAGGAAAACGACCAAATACTTTCTTGATTGGTTGCATGCGAGTTTTCATCACAGCGCCTTGAAGATCTGCCGTTACAACATCAAGATTTGAGACCGCTTTCGACATTTCTTCATCATTGGTGTTTAAACCAAGACTAACTAAACGATTTCGTACTAAAACCAACTCACCAACCATATTCATAATGGTATCAAGGGTTGAAGTATCAACACGCACTGTCGCATCCGCTTGTGGTTTTGACTTCTCTTTGACCGCAACGGGTTTCGCTGAGCGCTCTACTGGCGGTTGATGTGCCGCAGAAGCAGGTGGAGTGACCATTGCTGTTGATTGAGTCGAACTAACAGCAGCTTCAACTTCGGTTAAATCATTCGCTGTAGATTGTGCAGCAGACGCTTGTTCTTCTAAAGATGGGCTTTTACCTGCACCATGTAATTCATCAAGCAGACGTTCAAATTCATCATCTGTCATCAAGTCATCACTATCACCGGCACCAGTATCTTCTGGCACGGTAGATGATAGGGTTACTGACGATGATGGTGTTGTAACACTTGCCGCAGGCGTATCACTATTTCCCGGCCCTTTGCCAGAACCGTGCAGTTCGTCTAACAAACGTTCGAATTCATCATCAGTAATATCACCGCTATCAAAATTTAATTGTGCTTCTACATTATTTTGCGCAGTTGGCTCTGGTGCCGTTGGCTTGGATGGGCTTTGTCCAGTACCATGAAGTTCATCAAGTAAACGATCAAACTCATCTTGAGTCATGTCATCAACACTGTCACCAGTGGTAACATTCTCACTACTTGACGTACTCGCGGGTTCTGGTGCTACCTCTGCAATAACATCAACCGATGGCGCTTCAACAGGCTTAGAAATAGGAGCGAGTTCATCTGCTGTTGCAGGCTGGCTGTAATAATGTAAGGCATCTAATAAACGTTGATCAGCACGATCAAGAGGCTGATGTTCTTTCACTTGTTCAAACATCACATTAATACAGTCAAGCGCTTCTAAAATCACATCCATCAACTCAGATGTTACGCTACGCTTGCCTGTTCGCAGCAAGTCAAAAACGTTTTCTGCACCGTGACAAGCATCAACCAGTTCGGTTAAAGAAAGAAATCCTGCGCCACCTTTTACCGTATGAAAACCACGGAAAATAGCATTCAATAACTCAGAATCATCGGGGCTTCGTTCAAGCTCTACCAATTGTTCAGAAAGCAATTCAAGAATTTCGCCTGCTTCTATTAAAAAGTCCTGCAGGATATCTTCGTCTAAATCAAAGCTCATAAATTTCCCCTAAAATCCAAGACTCGAAAGTAAATCATCAACATCATCTTGTGATTCAACAACATCATTACGTTGCTCTGGATTGATGATTGGCCCTTCAGGCTTTAAGGCGTCTTTTTTATCATCAATCACAGTATTCGCGTCTTGTTCCATGCCAAAAGCTTTAAGAATTTCAACTAACCTATCTTCAACTTCATGAACTAACTCAATGACACGTCGAATGATTTGTCCAGTGAGATCTTGGTAGTCCTGAGCCATAAGGATATCGGTAAGGTGGGTACGCAGTGTGCTGCTATCACCTTCAATTTGAACAAGCAATAAATCAATATCGTGACACAATGTTTTAAATTCAGTAAGACCAATCTTACCTGCCATTAAACGCTGCCACTGAGGATGCACTTGCAATAACGTGTTATGCAGTTTATCCGCAATAGGTAGCGTGCTTTCAACTGCGTCCATCGTTTTATTTGCGGCTTGCTCCGTTTTATCGATAACATAAAGCAATCGTTCACGAGCATCAGGAATATCAGTTTTCGCTAAATCATTAACCCGAGGGTCAAGGCGAAAATTAATTAAAGAATCATGCAACTGGCGAGTAATTTTCCCCACCTCTGCAAACATTGGTTCATGGCTATCGGCAACTAATGTTTGTACAAGCGAATTGGCTTCAGCTTGTTGTCCATTTTCTAGCAAGCTGACAAGCTGTTTTGCCTGTTCAAGTGAAATCATGCTTCTTTATCGTCCTTATGCACTACTGATGGTTATTGTTAGTAATCGTTACTGCAAACGTTCGAAAATTTTATCCAATTTTTCTTTCAACGTTGCTGCGGTAAATGGTTTAACGATATAACCATTAACACCTGCTTGTGCCGCTTCAATGATCTGCTCACGCTTTGCTTCAGCAGTGATCATCAATACTGGCAAGTGCTTCAATTGTTCATCAGAACGAATATGACGAAGTAAATCAATACCTTGCATTCCTGGCATATTCCAATCCGTTACAACGAAGTCGAAATCACCCTTTTTAAGCATTGGTAAAGCGGTTAATCCATCATCTGCTTCTAAGGTGTTGTTAAAACCCAAATCACGAAGCAGGTTTTTAACAATACGGCGCATTGTTGAGAAGTCATCAACAATGAGAATTTTCATGTTTTTATTCAAGTTTGCCTCCACTGAGAGCCAGTGTTCTTCTAGTTCTAAAAATAAATAATTATTAAGCAGTCCATGCTGTTAATTTTGCACGTAATCGCTGCATTGCTTGGCTGTGTATCTGACAAATTCGTGATTCACTAACACCGATTACCGCACCAATTTCTTTTAAATTAAGCTCTTCGTCGTAATAAAGTGATAACACTAACGCCTCTCGTTCTGGGAGGGTTTTTATCGCTTCAGCCAATGACGCACGAAAGTTATCATCAACAACACCTTGAAAGGGTGTGTTTTCACCGATACTTTCTTCATTAGCGACGGTATCTTCTGCCACTCCAAGATCACTAATACCGACTAAGCGTCCACAATTAACATCATTTAGTGCTTGATGGTACTGTTCTAACGGCATATCGAGATATTGCGCAATTTCTTGGTCATTAGGATCGCGTCCTAATTCATTTTCAAGGTGAGATATTGCTTCACTTATCTTTCGGCTATTTTTATATACTGAACGGGGGACCCAATCACCACGACGAATATCATCAAGCATTGCCCCACGAATACGAATTCCAGCAAACGTTTCAAAGCTTGCCCCTTTCGTAGGATCATAATTTTGTTGCGCTTCAAGTAAACCTATCATGCCTGCTTGAATTAAATCTTCCACTAAGACACTCGGCGGTAAACGAACCATTAAGTGATGAGCAATGCGTTTAACTAACGATGAGTATCGTTCGATAAATGCTTGTGGACTCTGCTGATATTGACCATAAGCCATCGCTTTATTCACTGTATGGCACCTCCATGGCCTGAGAACGTTTGATCAATAAACGCTCAACAAAAAACTCAAGATGTCCACCTGGATTATGCGGAATAGGCCAAGTCATTGCTTTGGTTGATAATGAATTCAACGCCAATGCAGCAGGGCTACGAGGGAAAGCTTCGACCACTATCTTCTGACGTTTAACGGCTTGGCGGACATTATCATCAAGCGGAATACATGCCACGAGCTCTAAATTAGCATCTAAGAATCGTTCCGTAACACGCGTCAATTTGGTAAACAGATCGCGTCCTTCACGATAACTACGCACCATATTGGCAACAATTTTAAAGCGTTGAACATCATATTCACGACTTAAGATTTTAATCAATGCATAAGCATCTGTAATTGATGTTGGTTCATCACAGACAACAACCAGCACATCTTGCGCAGCGCGAGCAAAACTAAGCACCATGTCTGAAATACCTGCAGCGGTATCTACCAGTAGAAAATCAAGATCGTCTTGTAAATTACCAAAAGCACGAATTAACCCAGCATGCTGCGCTGGTGTTAACTCTGCCATATTTTGAGTACCCGAGGCAGCAGGAATAATTTTTAACCCGTATGGGCCTTCAATAATGATATCTTCCAGCTCACAGATACCCGCTAAAACGTGAGATAAGTTACGCCCTGCACGAAGTCCTAGCATCACATCAACGTTCGCAAGGCCTAGATCAGCATCCAATACCATGACCCGCTTACCTTGACGTGCCATCGACATCGCCATATTTAGCGTAACATTGGTTTTACCGACACCACCTTTACCACCGGTTACAGTAATCACTTTGGTTGAGGTTAACTGAGTCATTCGACGTAAACCGCTTGCTTGATCGTACATTCTGCTCTCAATCATAATAATCTGCCGCCTTATTATCTGAACTATCACTAGACCAGAAATGTGATTGCTGGCTTATCTCTATCTCCAATAATTCATTAGCACGTGACACTAGGTAGTTCCCCGATGCTATTTTGATATCTTCTGGTACACGCTGGCCATCCGCTAAATAAGCGATAGGTAATGCATTTTGAATCGCCACGCAGATGATCTCTCCTAAACTTAATGACTCATCAAGCTTTGTTAATACGCAACCAGAAAGTGGAATACGACGAAAATGTTCAATCGTTTCCTGCAGAACTCGACGCTGTGATGTCGCTGGCATCACTAAGTAGCTTCGAATATGCGCTCCGCTGTTTTTCATTAAAGTGTCTAGCTGTTCAGATAACCGAATATCACGCTGCCCCATCCCTGCGGTATCAAGCAATACCAATCGGCGATGTCGCAACTGATGTAAGATATCGGCAAGTTCTTCAGCATCTTTAGCAACTCTTACCGGACAGCCCATAATTCGACCATAAGTCGCTAATTGCTCATGAGCACCAATACGATATGTATCTGTCGTCACTAGAGCAATTTGATCTGGACCAAACTCCATTGCCGCGCGAGCAGCTAACTTGGCAATTGTCGTGGTTTTACCTACACCTGTTGGGCCTAATAAAGCCACCACACCGCCCGTATCTAAAATACAATCGTCGGTAGTAATAATTTGATCCGATAACAAATCAAGTAAAGCCGGCCATGCTTCATTGGGTTGAATATCTTCAGGGATATAACACGCTAATTGATCGGCTAATTGCTCTGATAATCCCATTTTTTCAAGACGTTTGATCATCATGGCGCGCATTGGTTCGCGGCGTTC
The DNA here is from genome assembly GCF_003026135.1 of Photobacterium sp. GB-36. Classification (NCBI taxonomy): domain Bacteria; kingdom Pseudomonadati; phylum Pseudomonadota; class Gammaproteobacteria; order Vibrionales; family Vibrionaceae; genus Photobacterium; species Photobacterium sp. GB-36. The sequence continues at coordinate 178,652 of NZ_PYNY01000003.1, forward strand.
AACTTCTTGCCACATTAAGCCAGATAGCTGATGTTCTAATAAGCGACGTATCGAGATCATTTCAGATCGCACTTGATCCAGTTCATCTTTACTCGGTTGTGCTTTGGACTCGTAACGAGAAGGATCTAATCGTGGCTTTTGCGGTGACTGTTCACGTCCATTCATACCATGATCATGCTGAGGGCTATCAAATAACCCGCGACCAACAGATAAATCACGTTCATATTGCTTTGATGATGGACGACGGTAATCGCCGATATCTAAATCATGCTTATTGGTTTCAGGCTGACGACGCTGAAATAGTGGTGATGTTGATGATGAACGGTTATCACGTGATGAAGGAGTATCTGCATAATGTTGGTCAGAATAACGAGAGTAACCACTAGCCTTTTGTTGCGATGCGCGTTCATTTTGCGGACTGTATGCTGGCTTGTGGTCATGTCGAAATGCATTCGCTTCTGAATATAAGCTGTGACTATCCCCTTGCTCGCGCAATTTAGATTGGCGATCAAGTAATGCACTAAGTGAATCAACCTCGTTAGGTTGCTCATTTTGCTCTTGGGTTGAGGCATAGTTTTGTAATACGCTAGCAAATTTCTGCGCCGTGGATTGGTTCAACTGCACCTTGTCATCAGCAAGTTTACGTCTTGCTTGATTTAACCCTTGAGTAACTTCGTCACGAGAGCGAGGCTGAGTATTTGGAGCTGCTGGAGGCGTTGTATCGACATCCACCGCTGCCACAATCTCAACACCACCAGAAACTTTCTTATTCGACATAATGACGGCATCAGGCCCAAGCTCTTCTTTGACTTCGCTAAGTGCCGTTCTCATATCCTTGGCAAAAAATCGTTTAATTTTCAAAATATCGTCCTATATCAGAAAGGGCTTAGGCGCATCTACAACCACTAACATTAATTACCTACCGCATTCACAATTCGAATTTGTTTTTCATCAGGCACTTCCTGATATGACAATACCCGTAAACTTGGGATCGTATTTTTAACAAATTTAGCTAATGTTGAACGCAACACACCTGAGGTCAATAATACCGCAGGCTCACCTTTCAATTCTTGCTGCTGAGTCGCTTCTGTTAATGAACGTTGTAAACGTTCCGCTAATCCAGGCTCAATACCTGAAGATTCACCACCAGCAGATTGCATAGTTTGATGCAATATTTGTTCCAATTCAGGGACTAGGGTAATCACTGGCAACTCAACTTCTATTCCATTGATTTCTTGACAAATTAATCGTTTCAGACCGATACGAACAGCGGCGGTTAATATGTCAGGATCTTGACTCTTACTGGAATACTCCGACAAAGTTTGGACAATGGTTCGAATATCACGCAGTGGAATAGCTTCATTTAATAAGTTCTGCATCACTTTCACCACAACCCCTAGAGGTAATTGATCAGGAACAAAACCATCAACCAATTTAGGTGTCGTTTGACCTAACATTTCTAATAGGTTTTGTACCTCTTCATGACCCAGTAACTGCGATGCATGATTTGTCAGTAATTGGCTTAAATGAGTCGCCAGTACTGTTGCTGAATCAACCACGGTATAACCTAATGCTTGCGCATGTTCACGTTGTGAGTCTTGTACCCAGACCGCTTCAAGACCAAACGCAGGATCAGTTGTCATTTCACCATCAATAGAACCGAAAACTTGGCCAGGGTTAATCGCCAGATCCATTTTGGGGTGAATATTTGCTTCGCCACAGGCGACGCCCATCAAACTAATGCGGTAACTATTCGGTGGCAGCTCTAAGTTATCGCGAATATGAACCGGTGGGATAAGAAAACCAAAGTCTTGTGATAACTTTTTACGAACACCTTTCACGCGCTCTAGCAACTCACCACCTTGATCTTTATCGACCATTGAAATTAAACGGTAACCCACTTCTAAACCAATAGTATCAACAGGCTGTACATCATCCCACGATAGTTCTTTTAGCGGTTGGGTCGGTGCTAACTCTGTCGGCGGCGCTTGCTTTTCAACAAGTGCTTCTGCTTTCTCTTTCTTTATTCGCCAATAAGCGACACCACCAATAATGGCGGCAAGCAATAAGAAAGGAATATGAGGCATACCAGGAACAATACCCATAACAAATAGAATCATACCGGTGATGATCAGCGCTTGAGGATTGTTAAACATCTGAAAATACATTTGCTGCCCCATGTCCTCGTCAGTATTTTGACGAGTTACCATCATTGCCGCACCGATGGATAACAGTAGCGATGGGATTTGAGCAACAAGACCATCACCAATGGTCAATAAACTGTAAATTTCGAGGGCTTCACCAAATGTCAGACCATGCTGACCCATACCAATGATTAAACCACCAATGATATTGATAAAGAGGATCAAGATACCGGCAATGGCATCACCTTTAACAAACTTAGACGCACCATCCATAGAACCATAGAAGTCGGCTTCTTTTGTCACTTCAAAACGACGAGTACGCGCTTGCTCTTGATCAATAAGCCCTGCGTTTAAATCAGCATCAATAGCCATTTGCTTACCCGGTAAGGCATCAAGGGTGAAGCGAGCACTAACTTCTGAAATACGACCTGCACCTTTGGTTACTACCATAAAGTTAATGATCATCAAAATAAGGAAGACCACTAAACCCACCGCATAGTTGCCACCAATAACAACCGAGCCAAATGCATCAATAACTTGTCCTGCCGCATCAGGCCCTTCATGACCGTGCAATAAAACAACACGAGTCGATGCAACGTTTAGTGCTAAACGTAATAGCGTGGCAATAAGTAGTACGGTAGGAAAAGCAGCAAAATCAAGCGGACGACGGGTATATACCGTCACCAATAACACCACCAGTGAAAGCGCGATATTAAAGGTAAACGTCATATCCAATAGCAACGGCGGCATTGGTAAAATGATCATTGCTAACATTGCCAATACCATTATAGGCGCACCTATTGATGGCATAGACTTGATACTGGCTAACGGCAATCTATCTGCAAAGGGAATTGAAAGCTTCATTCTGTCTAGTGATCTATTCTTTTATTATTGGTATCAATGTTCGTTTTATAAACAAAAGAAGATAATTAAATAGTCCGTTATTTAATAAAGACGATGAACCATGAATGCATAAAATAAGGTAAAGCAATTATCATGCCTTACATATTAGTCATTTTTTTGACAGTGCGAAAAGACTATCAAATTAATAACAGAAAGCTAAAGATAAACGCTATATTTGTGACTTCCTGTCTAATATAAACATTTAATTAAATAACGCCCCTAATAGATTTTATTCCAAAAAAGAATTAATGATTAATATGTAAACAATAAATTTTTAGCCACAATATACTTAATTATCATTTCAATAATCATGTACCTAAACATTAATGGCGTAATTCTTCAGGTATATCCATTGCAGCTTTAGATAGTGTTGGTTTTTTGCCTTTACCTTTGCGGTATTCTTTTAACTGAAACACATAAGCTAATATTTGAGCAACGGCAACAAATAAACCATCTGGAATTTGCTGTTCTAATTCAGTCGTATAATAAATAGCACGAGCTAATGGCGCGGCAGGTACAATATCAATATTATGTTTATTGGCTATCTCCCTGATCTTAAGCGCTAAATGATCGCCTCCTTTCGCAATAACAACGGGCGCAGAGTCCAACTTAGGATCGTAGCGAAGTGCGACAGAGAAGTGCTCAGGGTTAGTAATTACCACGTCAGCTTGCGGCACATCTGCCATCATACGTCGCTGAGCCATTTCACGTTGCAGCATTCTAATACGCCCTTTTACTTCAGGCTTACCTTCCGAATCTTTGTATTCATCTTTAATTTCTTGTTTGGTCATTTTTAATTGCTGATTAAAATTCCAAATTTGAAATGGCACATCAATGGCAACAACAATAAGCAGTGAGCAACAAATTAAAAGAACAAAGTTTAGTAATATATCGATAGCATGAAAGTAATTGGCAGGAAAAACCTCATTACTGAGTTGGAAAAAGTCTTCTAAACTCGAAAATATCAAGTAGCAAGCAATACTCCCCACCAGCCCAACTTTTAAAATAGACTTAATTAACTCAACCCAACTTTGCATACCAAACATCCGCTTTATTCCACTGAGCGGATTCATTTTTGATAACTTAGGCATTGCAGCTTGAGTGGAAAAGCGAACACCACCGACACCAGCAGCTCCAATAAAAGCGGCAACAAACAAAAAAATGAGTACTAAAAATAAAGGCGCGAGAATATAAACAATCGCATCTAAAATAATAACGAATAAACGATCAAGATCGAATATATCGTCGCGCGTTAAGCTAAACATTGCTGTCATGATATGACTCAGTGCTTTACTTAACCCTTCTCCAAACCACATTAACCCAACAGCACCAGACACTAATACCGCAACAGACGCTAATTCTCTTGAGCGCGGAACTTGACCTTTCTCTCGCGCCTGCTCAAGCCGTCTGGGCGTGGCGTCTTCGGTACGTTCTTGACCATCTGAATCAGACATACTGATTTACTCCCAGTCTTAACTTAACAATCAATTCGGATCAAACTACACACTTGATCTAAGCCAACTTGCCATATCGCTTCATATTGCGGCACGATACCGAGTACAATAAACCAGCTAATTGCCAGACCGAGTAATAACGCAAATGAGAAACCTAACGAGAAAATATTTAGCTGTGGTGCTGCTCGAGTCATTACGCCAAACGACAAATTCACCGTTAGCAAAGCAATCACCCCCGCTAACGCCATATTCACGCCCGCTTTAAACATATGCCCAAACCAACCTGCAAGCTGATAGTAATCTTTTTGCTGTAGCATAGCCTCACCTATCGGCAAGGTTTTAAAGCTCACAACAACAGCATTTAACATCTCTAAATGCCCATCTGTTGCTAAGAATAATAAAATGGCCAAAAACATATAAAACTGTCCCAATACGGGCGTATTCTGACCATTCGCAGGATCAACCATTGAAGCAAAACCTAAACTCGATTGCATACCTAATATTTGCCCAAGTAAGACAAATATTTGAGTAATAAACTGTGTCACTAATCCCATTGCTACACCAATGATTAATTGCTGAGTAGTAACAATAAATCCAGCTAAAGAAAGTAACTCAATATCTTGTGGGACTTTAGGTAAAACAGGCAAGACCGCAAATGTGATCGCTAAGGCTAAATATAAGCGAATCTTAGGTGAAACAAAGCGCGCCCCAAAAAACGTCATCGCCATCATCATTGATGAGATACGTGTAAAAGGCCAAAAATAATTCGCTATCCAATCAAGTAAAAGATTTGCGGTGTAATGCATAATCGACGGCTGCTCGTTTGCTAATAAAGCAACTGTGGGATTTGATCAATAATGCGATAGAAATAATCCATCAGCATTTGCGTCATCATGTGACCAAAAAACATCAACGCGAGTAACGTCACCACTAAACGGGGTAAGAAACTCAATGTTTGCTCATTGATTGAGGTTGCCGCTTGAAATACCGCAACAACTAAACCAATTAACAGCCCTGGAATGACAATCGCGCACACCATGATAAGTACCATGTATAGCGCTTCTTGAAATATCTCAACAAAAGCTTCTGGCGTCATAAAAGCATCCTTTTTATCCGATGTTTATTCACATTAGGTGCCAAAACTACCTGCCAGTGTGGATAAGATCAGGTTCCAACCATCAACTAAAACAAACAACATTAATTTAAACGGTAACGATACAATCATAGGTGAAAGCATCATCATACCCATCGCCATTAAGATCGATGCAACGACCAAATCAATAATCAAAAATGGTAAAAACAGCATAAAGCCGATTTGAAACGCCGTTTTTAGCTCTGAAGTAATAAACGCAGGGATCAATACCGTTAACGGCACCGTCTGCGGATCATCAGCCGTTGAGCCAGACATATTCACAAACGTTTCTAAATCTTTTACCCGGGTTTGTTTAAGCATAAATTGGCGCATCGGATCTTCCGCTTTTGCCAACGCTTCTTTCGCCGTGATTTGCTCATTAATATAAGGCTGAACGGCATCTGCATTGATCTTATCAATCACCGGAGACATCACAAAAAACGTTAAGAACAGCGCTATGCCGATAATCACTTGGTTAGAAGGTGTTTGCTGTAAACCCATCGCTTGACGCAGGATCGACATTACTACCACGATACGGGTGAAAGAGGTCATTAAAATAACCATCGCAGGCAAAAAGCCCAACGCGGTCATTAACGCTAAAATTTGCAGGGTGACAGAATAATCTTCACTACCATCAGGGTTTACTGTCACCGATAATGCCGGTATTCCCCCACCATTACGGGCTGCTTGCATGTGACCTGAGGTTGTTTCTGCACTCATTGCTGTCGCCGTCGTACTATTAGCCACGTTCGCTTCAACCGCATGCGCTATATTGATTGACGATAACAACACAGAGATAGCAAGAAAAGCCATCCAAGTGATAAGGGTGAATTTATTTTTTAACATTATTTTTCATTAGCTTGCTAAGCTGAGAAGCGGAATCTCTGCTTGGCGATTCGTCCATGTTTAAAGGCTTATCCAATTTACTCAGCAAAGAAATATTATGTTGAGTAATACCCACCAACATTTGCTCTTCACCGACTTGCAATAGCACGACTCTTTCTCGTTGCCCGACTGCCAGCTGTGTAATTACTTTTAAACCCGAATCATTACCACTGATCCCAGCCACCCGCATACGTTTTAATAACCAAGCTAAGAAAACAATAATCGCAATCACAAGCAGTAAAGAAGCCAGAGTGGTTGCGATATTTAAGTCAGGTGCTTGTCTTAATGGTGGCGGCGCTTTTTCAATCGTTTTCTCAACCGCTGTTTGTGCGAAACAGGACAGTGTGAAAAATAATAGCGATAATACTGTAACTATCTGGCCTATAATCCTTTTCATGGCCAGCCTTAACGTAACTTTTTAATACGCTCAGTTTGGCTGATCACATCAGTCAAACGAATACCAAATTTGTCATTGACCACAACCACTTCACCATGTGCAATAAGGGTCCCATTGACCATCACATCTAATGATTCACCCGCAATACGATCAAGCTCAACCACTGAACCTTGGTTTAATTGCAGTAGGTTACGAATACTGATTTGCGTACGTCCGACTTCCATCGAAATGGTAACCGGAATATCCATAATAGTATCAAGCTTACGACGTTCATCATCGGTGATCGGTACCGTTTCATCAGTCAGCTCTTCTAGTGGTGCTGGTTGCACATCATCAATTTGCTCTGCTAATGCTGCAGCCCAATCATCTGCCATTTGTTGGTCATTATTATTTGACATTGTCATCGTCCTTTTCTTATTCGTTACTATCGCGATTAATATTAAGTAATGCCGTGCCTAGCTCATCACGGTCGAGAAACGCCAAATCCGTTTTAACCATATCGGGACGTTGTAGTTTCTCACTAATTTTCAATGCTACATTGTCACCAGAGCGACCCATTTTGGCGTGATAAGTCGGTAAATCTTCCACAAAAATGGTCGCTTGCTCAGGCATATCAATAGGGATCACATCGCCAACTTGTAGCTCCATCAAATCACGTAACGATAAATCCACATCCAGTAATTTGGCGCGAAGATTAACGGGTACATCCATGATTTCATCACGCAATGCTTTACTCCAACGCACGTCGGTGTCCATCTTGTCACTTTGTACACCCGCATCGAGTAATTCACGGATTGGCTCAACCATCGAATATGGCATGACGACATGAAAATCACCGCCGCCACCATCAACTTCAATATGAAATGAGCTCACCACTATCACTTCTGTTGGGCTCACAATATTTGCCATGGTCGGGTTCACTTCTGAGTCTAAATATTCAAACTCAACCCCCATCACCGGAGACCATGCTTCGCGGTAATCTTCAAACACAAGTTTGAGTAGCATTTGAACAATACGGCGTTCGGTAGGAGTAAATTCACGACCTTCAATTTTGGCGTGAAAGCGACCATCGCCACCAAAAAAGTTTTCAACCAGAATAAAGACGAGACGCGCTTCCATCGTAATAAGCGCGGTACCTTTTAATGGACGAAAGCGCACCATATTTAAGCTTGTTGGTACATACAGTGTATTTTGGTACTCACCAAATTTAATCATCTGTACGCCATTAATAGACACTTCCGCCGTTTTACGCAGCATATTAAACAGGCTGATACGCATATGACGCGCAAAACGCTCATTGATAAGCTCAAGTGTCGGCATTCGACCACGAACAATGCGGTCTTGTGATGAAAAATCAAAGGTAGCAACATCACTCGCGACCTCGTGATCATGAAGTTCATCTTCTGGCTCATCGACACCATGAAGTAGCGCATCAATTTCATCTTGGGTTAATAAATCACTCACTGTAAACCTACTGCATTACAAAACCAGTAAAAAGAACCCGCTCAACTGCAGGTGTTCCAGCCACTTTAACCATTGCCGCTTTCACAGCTTCAAGCGCTTGTTGGCGTAACTGATCACGGCCATTAGGGCTACGTAATTGCTCAACGGTTGCGACCCCGAATGCTTGAAGAAGAGTACTTTCAATTAACGGTATGTGCTGTTTCGCCAAGGCTTCATTTTTATCGCCACGTACCATTAATTGCACTTTAATTTGAACCACTCTATCTCGTGTATCACCCGTAACATTGAAAGTAAAAGGCTGAGGTAATACAACATAGTAAGCAGACATTACAGATGCTGGTGACGTTGTACTTTCTTGAACCGTTGCAGCCACTTGTGGCGACTCTTTAGCGTCATCGCCATTTAGCAACCAAAAGCCAATGCCTGCCGCCAATATTACAATGACGGCTACTGCACTTATTAACATCAGCTTTTTCTTGCCCATCGCCATTTTTATTCCTTTTTGTCTTTATTTTCATTAATTAAATTATTAGCAATTGTTAATTACGCATAGTAATCAACCCGATCTTTATTGTTTGTTACAAACATCTCAATCGCATCAAGATGTTTATCTGAATTAGTCTCATTAGTGCCTGCAAAAGATTCATCATGGGCAGTACCTGATGATTGCTCCCCTGAATGCTGCTGTGAGAACTGCTGCGCAAATTGATTTGAACTGTCTTGCTGCACAGAGCCTTGCGCTAACTGCAAGCCTTGTTGCTGCATCATCTCACGTAGCCTTGGCATTGCTTGTTCAACCATATCCCGTGTTTGGCTATTATTAACGGTAAATTGCACTGAAGCTTGATCTTGATTCAAGGCTAATTTGATTTGAATTTTGCCAAGCTCTGGCGGATCTAATCGGATATCAATTTGCTTTAAATTCTTAGCCATCATCATATTAATCCGCTCAGAAACTTGCTCTCCCGCCTGCTCTTTTGTCAGCAGTAATGGCGACTGAACCTGTGTATTTGCATGTTGTAAGTCCATTTTCATCGCATTGGTTTGCTGGTTACTCATTAGTGCCGATAATGGTTGTGAAGAGATAGTGTCTTGCTCTTGTTCCTGACCATCAACCAATGTTTTTCTAACCGCTTCCATCATTCCATTGGTTGCGATCAGTTCAGAATTTTTTTCACCAGAAAGAAACGCATTCACGATACCATGTTCAGCTTTTACACCAGATAGTGTTGATTTTAATTCAGGATCGATTGTGGGTTGAGAAAGCAGTGTCGCTTCATCACTTTTTTCCGCTTTCACTGCAGCGGTTGCAGCGTGCCAGCCCAGTTTTAACTCACTCGGTTTGACATCCGCTTGTAGTACTTTCTCTTTTTCAGTTAGCTCATTTTGCTTGATTGAAGTGATTTCAGAGCTATCTAATACAAATTTGTCACTAGAGAGCTCTGGTTTCACATCTAAAGACGCATCTGATGATGGCATTTGCTCTGACTGTGGCGGCAAAGCTTTGCCCCCACCTGAAGATTGTTGACTAAGCTGCTGATTTGATTGGTTCAAACGTTGAAGGAAATCCGCACCTTCAAACATCATTTTTTCGACATCAGCAATACTTTCGCCATCATCAACATTATCAACACTGGTGATATCCTCACTATCATCAATAGATACAACGCCACTATCAACAACAGATACCATCTCATCTGAAACAACCTCATCAGAGACTACCTCAGCGTTAGATTCAGTATCGATAACTAAATCATCAGAGACAATAACAGCATTATTGTTCGCTTCTTCACCAGCTTCAACATCTGTCGATTTTTGTGTTTTTTGTTCTATTTTTAAATCGCTTACCGATGTTTTCTCTGTTGATGCTGCTTGTAACTGAGAATCAAACGAAGCATCTTTGTCACCTTCATTTGTTTCTACCGTTTTAGTATTTGAAGATCCCGCAGGTGTGGCTTTTACGTGCGGTGTTGATAAGGGATTTAATAGATTCATAGCCAATTCAAACCTAGTACTGGGCGTGGAGAAAACAAAACGTAACCATTTGATCTTCCGACGACAAAAAGAGATAAGCTGGAGTAATGCAAAAACTAAACCAGTTACTCATCAATAAGGTTATTGTTGTAACCTTCGCGCAAATTGCAATGTAACAAATTCATCCATCATTTTTTGCTCTTGCTTATCAAGCCACTGTTTATGCTCACGTTCGCGTTTTTCCACCAGCCATTCAACCGAACGTCTTTTTTGTTGCATTTCTTGCCAGTGCTGGGAGCACTTTTGAATTTGTTCTTCAAAGTACCCTCCCGCTTGCTTTTGCTTTTCTAATGTTTGATCCAGTTGCGTTAAGAATTTCTGTAAATGACTATATTGACTTGCGGTTAAACCTTGTTGGCCCCTAACAGATAACTGATTGAGATAATCCAATCGATATTTTTCAATCTGCGCTAATTGCTGTAAGTAATTTTGTTGCTCAATACGGGCTTGGTTTAACGCTAAACTGGCTTGATGCTCTTGCTCTTTCGCTTGCTCGATGATTAATCCTAGCGCGTTAGACATACTTAATTTCCTTATCCATGATCACCTGCAATTAACCACCTAATGTTGAGCGCAACATATTGACGCACATCTCATAGGGCACTGACTCTTTCATTTCTTGTTGCAGATAAGCGTCTAATTTCGGTTTAAAACTAAAAGCTTGATCAATCGTATTATCCGTTCCGGGTTTATAAGCACCAATGGAGACTAAATCTTGATTTTTACGGCATATAGAAAGAATTTGACGTACCGCTTTTGACATCAACATATGCTCTTCGCTCACAATCGCAGGCATAACACGACTCACCGAACGTTCGACATCGATCGCAGGATAATGTCCAGCGTCTGCCATCTCACGAGATAACACAATGTGACCATCTAAAATCGCACGAGAGGCATCTGCAATAGGATCTTGCAAGTCATCACCTTCACTAAGAACGGTAAAGAAAGCCGTTATAGAACCTTGATTTTCATTACCATTACCCGCACGTTCCACCAACGCAGGTAACTTTGCAAATACCGAAGGTGGATAACCTTTGGTTGCTGGCGGCTCACCAACAGACAATGCGATTTCACGTTGTGCTTGTGCAAAACGGGTCAGAGAATCCATCAGCAGTAATACATCAAAGCCCTGATCGCGGAAATACTCAGCAATCGTCAATGAGGTTTGACAACCTTTTAAGCGCATTAATGGTGATGCATCGGCAGGTGCTGCCACCACCACAGATCGCGCACGGCCTTCAGGCCCTAAGCTTTCTTCAATAAACTCTTTAACTTCACGACCACGCTCACCAATAAGGCCAACCACAACAATCTGGGCACTGGTGCCACGAGTCATCATGCCTAAAGTCACAGACTTACCAACACCCGAGCCTGCAAACAGACCAATACGCTGGCCTTTGCCTACCGTCAAACAGCCATTGATCGCTTTAATACCCACATCGAGCGGCTCTTTGATTGGTTTACGGGCGAGAGGATTGATAGGAGTGGCATTAAATGAAGCTCGATGCTCGGTAAAAATAGGTCCTAAGCCATCGAGCGGATTACCCACCCCATCAATAACCCGACCTAATAATTCAGGACCAACGGGTAGACCACTATTGTGCAGAATTGGCGTGACTTTAGCGCCTGGCATCACCCCAAGCAGCTGTTCACTCGGCATGAGAAACAAGGTTTCACCTGAAAAGCCAACAACTTCAGCTTCAAGTTCACCATTTAATGTTTCTACTTTACATAAGCTACCAACAGGAGCACGGCAACCTATTGCTTCAAGTGTTAAACCAACAACTCGCACTAAACGTCCAGAAGCAACAGGCTTACACCCCGTCCCTTCCGTTTTATACTGACTTAACCGTTCGGCTAGTGAGGCTGTCATTTAGATTGATCTCGAATACTACTATTAACCGCTTCAAAGCTACTTAAAGAGTGACGAATACGATCTTCGATAAAATAATCAACCGAAGTATCATGGCTATTTAATTGCAGATCACCACGATTTAAACTTGGCTCAGCAATAAGTTTCCATTTTCGCTCTAACAAGTCATCATCACTAAAATTTTGTTTTACTAAGGTTACATCTTCAGGATGCAGATTCATCGTAATATCACGATTGGCAACCGGTAACGTCGCCACCACTTCACGAATCGTATTTAAAATCACTTGTGGGTTCGTTTTCACTTCCACTCGGATCAACTCTTTCGCTAAACCTAAAGCAAGTTGCATCACCTGCTCTTCAACGTCACGATCAACTTGTGCAATTGGCGCTAATAACTTTTCAGCCACTGACGCCAAATGATTCACTTGTTCTGTTATTTGTTGTTGGGCTTGCTCTAACCCCTGTTGTAACCCTTGCTCTTTGCCTTCAACAAGACCAGATTCAAGCCCTTCAGCGTGACCGGTTTTAAACCCTTCACTGTGTCCAGCTTGTCGTCCTTGCTCTATTCCTTCGTCATACGCCGATTGCTGCATCGCTTCTAAATCAGCAGCCGTTAATGGCGGAGGCCCCGCTTCTTCTTCAGGCTCGAATTCTTCAATAACAGGACGAGGATGGTAATTAAAAGCGTTGTCACTTTGTTCTTGACGCTGTTCTGAATAATCAGGGTATGCCCAACGTTCTAATTCTTGTGCTTGATGGTCTGAAACTCGATAAAAGCCGCGACGACGTTCATCACTCATGACGACCACCTGCTAATTCAACAATAGGGATAATTTTATAGGTACTCATCTGCACCGCCACCGCCGCCGCCCAGCATAATTTCACCTGCATCAGAAAGACGACGAGCAATGGTTAGAATTTCTTTTTGCGCCGCTTCTACATCAGCAACACGAATCGGCCCCATCGCTTCTAATTCTTCACGTAGCATCTCAGAAGCACGCTTGGACATATTGGCGAAGAATTTATCACGCAGCATATCATCCGCACCTTTTAGTGCTTTTTGTAAGAGATCCTGCGGTATATCACGGAGCAAGGTCTGAATACCGCGATCATCGACTTCTGTTAGGTTATCAAATACAAACATTAAGTCTTGGATCTGGGTCGCCGTATCTTCATCCGTTTCACGGATCTGATCCATCAACAAGCCTTCAACATTATTATCGAGGTAGTTCATGATCTCAGCCGCAGCTTTCAAGCCGCCAATTTTAGCCGCTTGCGCACCAGCTTGACCTGCAAACTGTTTCTCCATGATATCGTTCAATTCATGCAGTGCCGCTGGTTGTACTTCTTCTAAGTTCGCAATACGCATCATCAGATCTAAACGTACACGCTCAGGAAATTGCGCTAAGATTTCCGCAGATTGTTCCGGCTCTAAGTATGATAAAACAATAGTTTGGATCTGCGGGTGCTCATTAAGAATAATGCTCGCTACTTGACGAGGATCCATCCATTTCAGCGAATCCAAGCCACGAGAGCCACTGCCCATCAGGATTTGATCAACAAGGTTATTCGCTTTATCTTCACCTAGCGCAGCAACTAATGTGTTACGTACGAAATCTTCGCTACCCATGCCAATGCTAGTGTATTTTTGAATATCTTCGAGAAACAATCGGTGTACACCGGAGACTTTCTCTTGGCTAAGATCTGTCATACTCGCCATCGCACCACCCACACGTTGCACCTGCTTAGGTTCAAGGTGACGAATAATACTGGCAGCGTCTTGCTCACTAAGGCTAAGCAGTAAAATGGCGGCTTTTTCTGTCCCACTTAGCGTATTTGGATCAAATTTATTTTCACTTATAGCAACATCATTAGCCATCTTCATTCACCCAACTTTTAACCACTTGTGCTGCGAGATCAGGTTCATTATCCACCAATGCTCGAACGGCTTTCAGTAAATCTTCATCTTTATGTAAATTTGGTAAATCTAAGCTACTAGAGCTCAATTCAAACCCTTCACCGCCATCCAATTCTGCGCCAATAAGCCCAACAGCATCCGCTGAGTTTGCCATAACTGGCATACCATTTTCGTCTAATGGCGTACCATCTGGTGCTTGGTTTGGATACAACAGCTTACGCATTGCTGGACGTACTAATACCATAATCACCACAATAATAACGAGCGCCGCTGCAATCCAACGTACCCAGCTACTAAAGTTCGGATTTTCCCAGATAGGGAGATCGGCAGCTAATTGAGATTCTGGTAACGCAAAAGGAACGGAAAGCACTTCAAGTAAATCCCCTCGCGCTTCTGAAAAACCAATCCCCCCCATTAGCAGGCGGCGAATTTTAGCAATTTCTGCTTCTGAAACAGGTACGCGAGTCACATCCCCCGTTTTAGGATCTGTGATGGTCTTATAATCCACCGCAACAGATACCGTTTGACGGTCAATCACCCCCGTTTGTGCACGCTTATGACTAATCGTGGTATCTAATTCATAGTTACGGGTAGATTCTCTATGTACCGAACCATCACTGCCGTTTGTACCCGACTGCATGTCTTTCACATTCTGAGGAATAGCCGATTCAACCGGCGGCTGATTACTTAATGCGCCAGGAATACCTGCAACTTGGTTACCACCATTAATATCTTCCAGCGTAAATTCACTGCGCGTTGCCGCCGTTGATGGATCATAGCGCTTACGCGTTTCTTCTAATGCCGAGAAATCCATTGCAACATCAACTTGCGAAGTATAATTACCCAGCCCTAAAACAGGCATTAAGATAGCATCAATTTTTTCGCGTAATGCTTGTTCCTGTTTTCGCTCTAATTCGTATTCTTTACGTTTCGCTGTTGTACTAGGATCTTCAGTACCAGAGCTCAATAAACGACCATGTTGATCGGTTACTGTCACTCGTGTTGGACGAAGCCCAGGTACCGCTGTTGCCACCATATCAACAATGGAATCTACTTCTTGTTGGCCTAATGAACCACCAGAAGATAAGGTTAAAAAGACTGTTGCCGTCGCTTCTTGATTATGACGAACAAACACACTTTGTTTTGGTGTCGCCAATAAAACCTGCACTTTACGTACTTGGCTAATTTGTTCGATGGCACGGGCTAATTGACGTTCACGACTGAGCTTTAAACGCTCACTTTCCATTCGTTGTGATACACCAAATCCCATGTCTTGCAATAAAATATCATCGCCTTCTGCCGTTTGGGCATTTAGTCCAGTACGGGTTAAATCTAACTTGATCGCACTGTATTCATCAGCAGGAACGCGGATCGTATTGCCATCTAATTGATATTCAATTTTCTTTTGATCAAAGTGATCGAGGATTGGAATTAATTCTTCGGTATCATAAGTGCCTAATGGGCGCATCTCAGGCTCTTTGATCCACATTGTTACCAACACGATTAGCGCGACACAAATTGCCACCGATAGCACTAGAATAACTTGACGTAATAAATCCAAGTTACCCAAAATACTATCAGTCGAAGAGGCTTTCTTCTCTGAAATATCAGCACCTTGATCTGCGCCCATATCATCATGTAATACAGGAGCGGCGCCATTGCCCGATACCGCCAAAGGTTGATTAATGTTTTCTTCTGCCACGACTTTTACCCATAAACTGCAAGAATAACGGTGTTACTTTCCATACTTTAAAAAGTCAGGCTTATACCGGCATATTCATTAATTCTTTGTACGCTTGTACCATTTTATTGCGAACTTGTACGGTTGCTTCAAACGCCACACTAGACTTATTTCTTGCAATCATGACATCTGCTAATGAAACGCTACGATCACCTTGATCAAAACGCGTTGCTAACTCACTGGATTGCCCTTGTATCTGATTCACAGATTGCAATGCATCACTCAAAAGATTGCCAAAATCAGAGCTCACTTGTTGGGCTGTTGCAGGGGAAGTGGTATTTTGAGCATCCAGTCTCATTGCTTGCATTTCTGCTTGTAATCCGTTTACTTTCATTCCGTGATTCTCTCTATAAATGTATTTATTTTAACCGCTCACTACGCAGGAATTTCAATACCTGCATCACGCATTTTCGCCAATTTATAGCGCAAAGTTCGAGGACTGATCCCTAACTGCTCTGCCACATCTTTACGGCTGCCTTCACAGGCGATTAAAGTATCTAAAATAATACTAAACTCTTGTTCACGTAACTCACTACCCAGCCCTTCTCCCGTTGCCGCCGGTTTAGGACGAGCAGCCACAACGCAAGGTTCAGGCTCTGGCACACTTTGAGGCATTTCCGTATCTAGCCAATCAAAATGTTCTAATAAAATATCTTGCTGTTGAATGTGGTTGTTATCGCAAAGAATTAACGCGCGTTGAATAACGTTATCTAATTCTCGCACATTCCCAGGCCACGGGTATTGCACTAATTTATCTTGTGCAGCTTGGCTTATACTTGGTACCACATTTCCTTGTTTGATACTGTGTCGCTCTGCAAATAATGCTGCTAAAGGCAGAATATCGCCCTGACGTTCAGCTAAAGCAGGCCAAGCAATTGGGAAGACATTAAGTCGGTAGTACAAATCTTCACGAAAATGCCCTTCTGCCACATAAGTTTTAAGTTCACGGTTACTGGTCGCAAGAATACGTACATCTAACTTAATGCTTTTGCGGCCACCTAGACGTTCAACTTCACGTTCTTGCAATACACGCAATAATTTTGCCTGTAAGCCTAAATCCATTTCACTGATTTCATCAAGCAATAAGGTACCACCTTGCGCTTGCTCAAATTTACCCGGACAGGCTTGAATCGCCCCCGTAAATGCACCTTTTTCATAGCCAAATAAGGTCGCTTCAAGCATATTTTCAGGAATGGCAGCGCAGTTAATGGCAATAAAGGGCCCATCTTTACGCTCGGAGTTATCATGGATATAACGAGACAGTACTTCCTTTCCTGAGCCACTCGGCCCTAGCACCATCACATTCGCCTCCGTTTTTGCGACCTTATCAGCAAGTGCTAATAACTTGATACTTTTCGGATCAGCAACAACGGTTTTACTGCTTTGTTTTTTTATCGGCGCATAACGCCCGACCATGTTTAACAGCACTTCAGGGGCAAAGGGTTTTGCCATATAATCAATCGCACCTTCACGCATTGCCGCGACTGCATCTTCAATATTGGCGTAAGCCGTCATTAATAGTACTGGGATTTTAGGCCAATTTAATTTAATACTGCGAAGTAATGCTAATCCATCCATCCCTGCCATTTGTACATCAGAGACAACGATATCAACCGCTTCCGACTTCATGATCACTAAAGCATGCTCTGCGCTTTCCGCTTCAATCCATTGATAGCCAGCTAACGCTAACGTATCAACCAATGCTTCACGTAATCCTTCATCATCTTCGACTACTAAGACTCTCGTTTGATTCATCTCTTCTCTCCATGAGTAAGCTCTGGCACTTTAATGCTCACGATGCGGCTAACTGTGATTGCATATTCTGCTGTGAGGCAATGGGAAGGGTTAAAGTAAAGCATGCCCCTTTACCTAACTCTGATATTAAAGACAACTTGCCACGATGCGCGAGTGCCACCATTTGAACAACGGCTAATCCCAACCCTGTACCTTGTTTTCGAGTGGTAAAGAAAGGCTCTAAGACCTTGCTTTGGAGCTCTGTCGCAATACCGGGGCCATTATCAGTGACTGATAACAAAATTTCGTCACCTACGGCATAACAAGACACAGCAACAGTACAGCCTTTACCTGACATTTGGATAGCGTTTGTAATTAGGTTACTGATAGCGCTCGCCAGTGCATTTTCATTGCCTAAAATAGCCAGTGATTCATCATCACAGTCAATACTAAAATCAACATTTTGGCTCATCACCAAGGCTTCAACCATGTTTTCCATACTATTAAGTAAACTTTCTAATGAAAAACAATTAACCACTTTATTATCACCACCTTTGGCGAACAGCAGCATATCATTAACTTGTTTTTCAAGATCTTGAAGACGATCGACAAGTTTACTTTGGAAGCGTTCACGGGTTGTTACTGGCAAGTTAGGGGCAGATAAATTAGCGGCGTATAACATCGCACTCGATAATGGTGTTCTGACTTGATGCGCCAAGGATGCCACCATTTTTCCTAAGGACGACAGTCGCTGCATTTCACTTAATCGTGATTGTAATCGGCGCGTTTCTGTCATGTCTGTAATGACAATTAACTGTCCAGCCGAAGAGGCTGAAATAGCTAATTTTACCTTAGCGCCAGAGCGCAGTGAAATTTCGTGTCCATCATCTTCCTGAGGCTGAAAACAGCGCTGGATAATATCTACCCAACGTTCACCTTCAAGGGGCTCGCCGAGCAAACGTAATGCTTCATTATTGGTTTCACAAATAATGCCTTTAGGATCGAGTAAAATGACACCAACAGGCATCACTTCCAGCACTTGTTGATAACGTTCAACTTGTTGTTCTAATGCCCCAATCACAACCGCTTTATCATCCATGCATGAAACCTAATAACAAAAAATCCAATCTAATTCATAAAAAAGCAATTTACATGCCATGTATTATTCTTTTAAATCATGCAATTACAAAATAGTCATGACAAAAAAACAATGTCAAAAAAATGACAATATATTAGAGTTTTATGGAATTGGCTAAAAAAATACAGATTGGCAGCAGTTTTTTGAGAGGTTATTGCTAAAAATAAATTAAAAGAAAGTGATTGTTAGCCCGCTCTGTTGAAAGTGATGTATTAACAACCTGCTATTTCGATTGCTATGAGGAATAAAAAAGCCGATGTCAAATTAATGGCATCGGCTTTGTATAAATTCATGACGCTCTATAAGCCTTCTTTATTCAGACCATATTTACGCATTTTTTCTACTAACGTAGTGCGTCGCATACCAAGCATATCAGCCGCCCTTGCAACAACACCTGACTGAGCATCTAACGCTTGCTTGATCATATCAACTTCAAGATCAGCTAACATTTCTTTTAAATTTAGCCCTTCAGGAGGAAGCTCGCTATTTACACCTGTTTGCTCATCTTCATATGATGAAAACATACTTGCTAATGCTTCTTGCTCTAATTCCTCAACACTTGGTTGAGAACTTTCTGGCGTAAAGTCAGGAAGTTGGCCGTAGCGATACTTAATCGGCAAATGATTAGTATCGACCATTTCACCGGGGTACAGAATACATAAACGCTCAACAAGGTTTGCAAGTTCACGTACGTTACCCGGCCAGTTATGCTCCATTAATGAATTAATCGCACGCGGTGTGAAGTGAATGCGTTTCGCACCTTCAGCTTCCATTCGAGTAAGCAACTCTTGAAGTAATAAAGGCAAATCCTCAATACGTTCACGCAATGCGGGCATATCAATAGGAAAAACATTAAGGCGATAGTACAAATCTTCACGGAATAAATTCTCATGGATCATTTTGTCTAAATCGCGGTGTGTTGCTGCAACAATACGTACGTTGGTTTTAATGGTTTGACTACCACCAACACGTTCAAAGCTTCGTTCTTGCAAAACGCGTAGGAGCTTAACTTGCATCGACATCGGCATATCACCGATTTCATCAAGAAATAACGTACCACCTTCAGCTAATTCAAAACGGCCTTTACGTGCAGAAATCGCACCAGTAAATGCCCCTTTTTCATGACCAAACAATTCACTTTCCAGTAAATCTGGCGGAATAGCACCACAGTTAACAGGAACAAACGGACCTTTACCACGCGCAGAGTGATAATGAACGTTACGTGCCACGACTTCTTTGCCTGTACCAGATTCACCTAAAATCAGCACACTGGCATCACAAGCAGCCACTTGCTCCATAAGGTGACGGATCTGACTAATTGTAGAGCTACTACCAACCATGCTACGGAATAAGGTATTTTTACGCCCTAGCTGAGGAACTTGGTAAGCACGTTTACCCATGTATTCTTGGCAATGACGGAAAGCATCAACGAGTTGGTTATAATGCAAAGGTAACTCTAGATCGCCAACATAATTCGCTAAACCAGAAAGATGAGCACGGTGATTTCCAAGCGATACAACAGGAATATGGGCATGAATTTTTAATGCATCTACGATATGAGATAAATGTTTATTTACTTCAATATTGCCCAGTAAACATGCGCCCCATGACTGCTGCCATAATGATGCATCAATACTCTGTGACGAGATAATTTCACACTGCTCACCAACAAACCCCAGAATTACACTGAGATCATGACGTTGCTGTTGATCGTCCTCAATAACGAGTGTCTTTGCTAAACCTTGCATAGAATGGATATAGCCTGCCTTCATAAAATGATGTAATTATTGGCCTATTTAATAGAAATGCGAACCACTGCCAATATTATTGGTATCTATTGTAATTAAACCATAGGAGAAGGCAATATTTGATAACGGAAAGGTGTGATACCAATACAAGGATAGATAAAACAATAGGACGAATATTGCGCATTTACAGCTATTCATCCTATATTTGAAGAGTTATTACCATTTTTTATAGTGTTATCCTGCCTATATGCATTTTAACACTTAACTTTATTAATTAACTCGCTTCACTTAAATGATGATACTCAGTTGGGATTTGATCCCACGCTGATTTGATCTCACGTAGCATACCAATCACATCATCAATGGGCTTAGTTTGGTTTTCGGCATTTGCTCGGCTGATCTCTGCAGCCATAAACTCATATAGGGCATCAAGGTTCTTGGAAATATCACCACCGTCTTCCATTGATAAGCAATCACGCAGACTTAGTACAATATCTAATGCTTTGCTTAAACGCTCGCATTTAACCGCAACATTGCCTTGCTCCATTGCCGCTTTTCCTTGAATTAAACGCTCAATCGCCCCTGCATACAGCATTTGAATAATACGGTGAGGAGAAGCACTGGCTAATTGTGCGTTTACTGAAACTTTTTTATATGCCTGAAGAGAACCACGCATGATGTAATCCCTTATTTAATAAGTGAAATCAAAATCAACAAAACCAAGAAGGCTATAAACCGTTTTGTTGAATATTGCTATACAGTGATAACGATTGTTTGCTCTTTTTAGAACGCACTAATCGCTCGCCAATAATGTCTTTGTGTTTTTGAATTAAGCTTTTTAATGCTTTCGTTCGTGCAACCACATCATCAAACACGACACGCGTTAAATCAGGTTGCCCTAAGATGTTTTCTACTTCTTGATGACGCAGAGCAACCAAATTTTCCAATTGTTGAGGAAAATCATCAGGATAATCTTGCTGCTGCAAAAGCTGTTCAATCTGCTGTTCGAGTTGAGTTAATTTTTCCATTTTTCATTCACTTTAAAATGTCATTAGGCTCATCATGGTATTCAGCTGATTATTCATTTTTCCAATAGCTGCATCCATCGCGGTAAACTGTTGATAGGTTCGTTCTTCATAAGCTTTCATTCGCTCATTTAAATCATCCATATCATCGTTTAATCTGTCTTGCTGCTCTTTTAAACTTTTCTCTTTATTGGTTAGAGAGCCGTCCGTTGAACTGGTGTAACCTTTAAAAATAGCTTCAGCCTTATCAAGAAAGCCTTTTTCATCGGTATGGAAGAAAGAATTAAATGCATTAAAATTATCTTTTAAAGACTCATCTAACTTTTCATCATCAATCTCGATTTTTCCATAACGGTCAGTGGTAATACCAAAGTCACTTAAGCTATAAGTTCTACCATCAACTTCGATACCCGCATTCATCATATTTCGCATTTGACTGATAATTGAACGGGTTAAACTATCACCGTTTAATGGCCCACTAGATTTAGACTCTGTATCGTATTTACTTAAACTATCAGCGGTATCGATAAACTCATTGTACTTTTCAACAAAGTCTTCAATTGAAGACTTTGCCGTTGAAGTGTCGTTGGTGATATCAATCGTTGCGAACTTAACATCGTCAGTATTTGTGAGTTTTTTAATATCAAGCGTCACACCTTCAATGGCATCTTCGATTTTATTACTACTACTAGTGATCTCGGTGAAGTTATCAATTTTTATTTTGGCATCAACACCGTTTTGCATCTCAACCATATCGGCATTGGCTGTTGGATTGGCAGGATCAAAGCTTAATTTGGCTAGCTCGCCCGTCATCCCTGAAGCATCAATAGAAATTTCATTGGCAACACCGGTATCAGTGCTTGAAAAAACAATTTTCGAACCATTGGCATCATTAATAACTGTTGCCGTTACACCAGGGTTATCTGCAGAATTGTTAATTGCATTCAGTACATCTTTTAAGCTGCTTTTATCTTGATCAATGGTGACAGACATGGTTTTACCATCAACGGTAATTTCCAAATCGCCCGATCCCAGTTGTGCTTTAGGATCGGCATCAAAAGCACTGTTAGTGACCACTTTATGAGATTTGGCAATTTCTAACACTTCAACGGTATAACTACCATTTTTTGCTTTATCTGATGCTTCAACAGAGACAAAATCTTTCTCAGATGATTTAGCTGATTGACCTGCAAATACTTTATCTTCAGCAAATTTTTTCACCATATCTTCTAAACCAGATACCGCCGATTTAATTTGCCCGTAGCCACTTAACTGTACTTCCAGTTTTTGTTGCTGCTCTTTAATGCGTTGCTCTTTTGGCGTACGCTCGGCGGCAACCAATTGTTGCGTCATGCCCGCCACATCTAAGCCAGAAGCTAAACCACCTGCACTTAACCCCATGAGTTTTCCTTTTACACTTTATGACTTAACGAGCCTAAACCGTACTTGGCCAAATTTTTGTTTAAATCTAGCAATTCTTGTGCCGGAACTTGGCGAATAACTTCACCCGTTTTGTTATCAACTATGGTGGCAATTGGTTTACCTGACTCATCATCTTGATGGAAACGTAACGAACGATTGGCAGATTGTAATGCCATTTCAATCTGCTTAATTCTCTCTTGTTCCGACTTTTGCTCTAGCAAAGATGAATTAAGGGGATCGTCAATGTCACTGGAATCAATAGGATTAACAGCCTTTATCGATGATAGGGAAGATTCAGAGCTAACAGTTTGTTGCTCTACACCTTGAGGGGAAGTGTGACGAACTTTCTTATCGCCTTCCATATCCTGATTAGAGGTTAAAGACGATGAAAAGATAGTTATCGGATTGATCGCCATAGCCAGTCCTTAGCGATATCGCTGTAAGTAAAAAGCCCTGTATTGAATATACAGGGCTTCATTTGAATGATTAACCCAGTAGGCTAAGTGCCGCTTGTGGGATCTGCTTAGCTTGCGCAAGAATTGAAGTACTTGCTTGTTGCAGAATTTGGTTCTTCGTCATGTTAGTGGTTTCAGCTGCGAAATCGACATCTTTAATACGGCTGTTTGATGCATTTACGTTTTCATTGATGTTCGCAAGGTTATTTAACGTGTGGTTAAAACGGTTTTGTACCGCACCCAAATCTGCTCGTTGTGAGTCAATCCCAGCAATAGCTGCGTCAATAACGTCTAGTGCGCCTTGAGCACCACTCTGACTTGTAATATCGATATCTTTAACAGTACTTAAAGATGAGTTACCAGCTGCAGTAGTAATGGCTGTAGCAGTACCAGTTACCGTAAACTTATCACTAGAACTAAAAGTTAATTCAGAATTAACTACAGCACCACCAACATTAACAGTAGCAGCTGTACCAGCAACTCCCGTTGAAGGATCAACTGCCGCCATAGTTAATGTACCGCCTGCAGGACCTACAGCTTTAATACCTGCAACATCTTCAGCTTCGATCTGCAATTTACCTGTAGACTTATCATAAGTAGCATTATAACCATCTTTACCGATATCACTTGCAAGCTCAGACATATCACCATTATAAGAGCTTAAGTCATAACTTGTTGTACCAATCTCCAGTGTACCAGTATCGGAAGCAGTCAAATTATCCAACTCAACACGAGCCGTAGCCTTAGCTTCAACACCAGTACCCAATGCACTCAAGGCATCAGCTGCTGCTTTAGCATCCATTGTTGAAATATCAGTAGTAGCTGAAACACCATTTGGACCTGATAAAACTATATCACTTGCGCCTGTTGCTAAACCGTATGCTGTGCCTGCTGCTGCTGCTGCGCCAAATACAGTACCAGCACCTGATTTCTGGTGTTGACCAATATCGCCAGAAGCAACACTTGATAATGAAACATCAATAGTCTCATTCGCATTTGAGCCAACTTGGAAGGATTTCGTACCGAAAGTACCATCTAATAACTGTTGACCACCAAACGTTGTAGTATCTGCAATACGGGTCATTTCTGTTTGTAAGGCACTTACTTCTTTTTGAAGTGCTTCACGGTCTTCAGCTGAGTTTGAGCCATTCGCTGCTTGAAGAGACAAATCACGCATACGTTGAAGCATGTTTGTTGTTTCTGACATCGCGCCTTCAGCGGTTTGCGCCATTGAGATACCGTCGTTGGCATTACGCATTGCTACGTTTAGACCGTTTGTTTGGCTGGTTAAACGGTTTGAGATTTGAAGACCTGCAGCATCATCTTTTGCAGAGTTAATGCGAAGACCAGAAGAAAGTTTTTCCATGCTATTAGCAACGCCGTTGCTTGCACCGTTTAGGTAACGCTGGGCGGTCATTGCAGAGACGTTAGTATTAACTGTAACAGCCATAATTGTAGCTCCTTGATTTGATACCCAGCGATTCCCGGGCTAACTAAGTATTTCCTGTTGTGATTTCTTTAACGGCACGGCGAGAAAATGCTTTAATGTTTTTTTTTATTTTTTTCTTATCAAGGGTTAACTTTATTTTTTTACAGTAAGTTAGACAAAAAAAAGCGGCAACTTATTGCCGCTTAATTCTATGACAGATAGCTATAAATAATTAAATAATGTGAGTTCTTTTGTCTTATTAAACGCAGCCTGTGATGCTTGCAGTGCCATCGATTGTTCATTCATATCAATGATCGCTTTGCTGTAATCAAGATCTTCTAAGCCGCTTTGTGCTTTATTCAAGGTTAATTCAAAATCTTTGTGTTGTTCGCCCTGTCTATCAAGGGTTTGTAACACACTACCAACCTGCGAGCGCTGCTGGTTCATGTGAATGAATGCGCCATTTAAATCATCAATAACACGTTGTAAATTGGCATTACCTTCTGCTGATGACGTTGGCTGCTCTGCGTTGTTAATCGCATCTTTAAGAGAATCTAAAACGTTAAAGGTTTTACTCGGGGTTAACGCGACACTATCACCCATTTTGATTTCACCATCAAATTGAAAGTCTAACGTCCCCGCACCACCAGCAGCTGCGAGATCAAAGTTTACCCCCACTGTAGGATCATAAGTATTTTGATCTAATAGTACCCCCGTTGTTGGGTCCCCTTGATAAAGTTGATATTCCATTACACCAGCATTATCGACAAACTTAACACTGTAATTGTTGCTGTCATTAGGATTGCTATTTGTTGCCGTTAAAACATGTAGCTGCGAGTCTGATTGTAAACCAGAAAAGTCAGGCCGGTAATCACCGTAAGGGTTGGGTATCGCCATGAAGACATCATTACCCGTTAAGCTGGTCTTCACCTCTAAGTTTTTATCTATTTGGCTATGACGTGCTTGATCATCCCCTTGATAAACAATGGTTGGTGGCGTTTGTCCATTTTGCATAAACGGTTTGGTGGCTGATTGTGTACCTGCAAAAATATAGTTACCCGATTCATCTTGTGTATTTGCCAGCCCCAATAACTCATCATAAAGGCTCTGCAATTCATCTTTAAAGGCACTGCGATCTTCTGCAGCCATAGCACCATTGATCATGTGAATGACTTTTTGTTTCGTCACATCAAGATTGTTCTCTACACCCGTTAACGTTGATTCCGTCACATTCATGCGGTTGGTCGCTAATGTTATCGCATCTTGATATTGCGTGATGAGTGTCTGCTCTTGACGATAATTCTGAATCATTACTGATGAAACAGGATCATCACCGGCGGTTAATACGCGTCGACCCGTCGCTAAATGTTCATTACTGGTATTTAGTTCACCCTGCTTACGCATTAAATTCGAGGTTAAACTTTGATACTGGCTAGCAGTAGAAACTCGGTTAATCATGATTTACTCCTACTACACGGTACGCATTAAGGTATCAAAGGTTTCTTTAGCCACTGACATGATCCGAGATGATGCCATGTAAGATTGCTGGAACTTCATAAGATTAGCGGCTTCTTCATCAAGATTAACACCCGATAAGTTCGATACTCGCTCGGACGCGGCATCAAAATCCAATTGATTGACTTCTGCAGTTTTATCCGCATTATTCTTTAACATACCAATGTCTGTTGCTAACCCTTCAAACAAATCAATCACACTCGATTTGCCCTCATTCATGGTTTTGCCATGCTGAATTTGCTGCATTGCTAAGAAGTTACTGTTGCCACCTACCGCATTAGTCCGGCCTAAAGTCACCGTGAAGTTATCTCCAACTTGACCATTATCCGTCAGTGACAATGTCGGGGCTGTTTGGCCTGCAAAGGTAATTTCTTTACTCACGTTAGTTAATGGATAAGCCAGTGATTGGACGGTATTACCCGCATCATCTTTTAAATCCATTAGGGTGTTCGTTTGAGTATTCGTTACTGTTAACTTGTCAGAAGCGGTGATGGCTAACGTAAACGTATCACCAATCGCTGCACCTGAAGTTAAACTTGCTACGCTGATTTGATCACCATTGCTAGCAACCATGGTTAATACATTGCCCGTTGTTGTCAGTGGATAGTCTAGCTCGTTAACAACAGTACCCGTAGCATCCACTAAATTAATCGGATTATTTGCAGCATCTACCATGCTAAGTTTATCGCCCGCACCATTTAAGCTAAGGGTATACGTGCCTTGTGCCACTGTGGCACCAGCAGCTTGAATAGCCGTCAGCGTCGCTGTACCAGTGTTACTTGCATTATTGGTCGCTGTTAAATCAGCGCTGTTAATAATGTCGACTCTGTAGGTGCCCGCTAATTGGTCAGGCACTAACCCGCCGGCTTTATTGAGCTCTGCTGTTCCAACGTTATTTGGGTTAGCTTCAATACTGGATATTTTATTCCCTGCTAGGCCACGAGGATCTGACATCTCCACGCTAATGTTTGCCGCACCACGACGCATCGGCTGAATGATGACGGTCTCACTTTGTCCTGCCGCAGGGGGATTGCCCATCACAGTATTCATGGTTAACGTTAAACCATCGACACTGACTGATAAAGGCATTGTCGCCGTTGGAGATATAAGTGGATTGCCGTTTGACTGTTTCATCTCATTGCCAGCGGGATCGATTAAGCGAAAACTATAATCAGTACCATCAAATTCAGTTGTAAGCTGGTATTCTCCCGTTTTTAACGCATTTACATCATCAATTTTGACATCAATGTCAGTTTGGCTACCTAATGGCTTTAATACTCGCTCTTTCATTAAGTTAGGGTTGTTAACATCATAAAAAATAGCACCTCCAACCGCACCTGAGAGATCGGTACCCGATTGCTGCAAATCGTTTATTTGCTTTGAAAAGCCAATCGCCATTCGCCCCATTTCATCGAGGCTTTTATCTATTACATCATCACGGATCGACAACATGGCACCTAATCCTCCGCCAATGTGATCACTTTTAATGGCTTTGGCTTGATTCCCGTTAATTAATGCCATCTGTTTGTCTTCCAAATCAGGATCACCATTAACCATTTTTAATTGTGATGATTCAACGCCAGAAACCAAGGTATCACCGCTACCAATAATGACTTTATCGGCAAGGCTGCCTTTATCCGCCAATACTGTCACTTTGGTATATTTGGCTAATTCATTAATTAAGCCTCGTTGTTTATCCAGCAAGTCATGGTTTTTATCGCCATCAGGCATGCCTTGTAAACTGGTATTAATAGCGGCAAGTTCTTGCCCTAATGCATTCACACGCTCAAGTGTTACATCCAGTTGCTCATTCACATCTCGACGAATATTGGTTAACGTTTCATAAGAATTATTAAAACTTCTTGCCGCTTGTTCGGCATGCTCTAACACGGTTTGACGAGAGCCAAGATCGTTAGGGTGATCTGACAATGAACGTACCGAGTTATAAAAATTATTCATGCTATTAACTGTGTTAACAGCACTTTTTGAGGTGAAATCATCCAGCATCATCATGTGCTGTTGACGAACATTTGAAGCTTCAAGCTGGGTGGTAGAGAGGGTTAATTCACGGGCAGCAAACTGATCATAAGCACGATTAACGCTATCAATGTACGCACCACTGCCGTAATAGTTACCGCCGCTCCATTGTGCATCGGCCGCTTTTTGATCGACCACCTGACGGCTATAACCTGCGGTATGCACGTTACTAATATTATGGCTGGTTACATCAAGTTGCTTTTGCGATGTACGCAAACCACTGATACCAAGCTGCATTAAATCCGACGCCATATTAATTCCCTAACTCATTAACAACGTGATGTTTTATATCAATCTTAATGACGCTTCTTCATATAAGGCGTGCATTACGATAGCTTCTTTGCAAAAATCGAACCAATTAAAAATAATAAAAGTTTTTTTAATTAAACGATTATTTTTGAGTATTTAAAGATGGTAATAAATCGCTATTTGTTTATAATTTAAAAGCTCAACCCAAATTAAAATAAAACATAAAGGATAATGATTATGAACTTATTAGTATCAGGATTAATTGGTTACGCATTAAAAGAAGTTGTTGTGCCACTCGTTAATGATCATTTTGACGACAAAAAAACAGAAGAAAAGCAAGTACCTGAAAAAGAAGTAGAAAATGCTTTATTTGAAAGTAACGATCTAATTAAAATGGTATCGAACATTATTGACATTGTTGTATAACCCTATATTTCAGATGCTAAAAAACTTCCATCAAATATTATTTGATAGAATATAAATGTTTTATTTTAATCCGCTTTTTTATATATCCCTTCTTTTTACATTAATGTTTTTACCTTTTTCATTACTGCTAATACTTTATTACTGTAATTAGGATCGGTGGCATACCCTGCTTTATGTATTTCTCGAATAAATTGATTCGGCTCACCACTATGTTTTAACGCAGTTGAATAACGTGGGTTCTGTTGTAAGAACTTCACAAAATCTTGAAAGCTATCTTGATAAGAGCCATAAGAGCGAAACGCCGCATTTTCTTGTACAGCAACACCGTTATGATATTCCAATGTACGCGTGGCAACCTTTTGCCCACTCCAACGTGGATCGGCTTTAATATTAAATAAGTTGTTACTCGTTCCTGCCGCATTTTTGATCACTTTTTTACCCCAACCGGTTTCTAACGCCGCTTGCGCTATCAACATTGCAGGATCGGTGCCCAACGCACGTGCCGCTTTCGTTGCATACGGTGCCATATGATCAACAAATGCTTGTGGCGTTTCAAAACGATCAGGTTCTGGTTGTCGTAATGGCGGCTGAACATCAGCGGTTTGTAATCGCTGCTTATATTTTTCTAATACCTGTTGTGCCGCAACACTGTTTTGATCTTCTCGTTGCGGTAGTGTTAATGGCTGGGATTTATTATCGATTGGGCGAATCTGCAATGGATCCGTATTGTCTTTTTTCGGGAATAAATCTGTCGTTGGAGTATGCGGCTTTTGTTC
Source organism: Photobacterium sp. GB-36 (assembly GCF_003026135.1). Taxonomy (NCBI): domain Bacteria; kingdom Pseudomonadati; phylum Pseudomonadota; class Gammaproteobacteria; order Vibrionales; family Vibrionaceae; genus Photobacterium; species Photobacterium sp. GB-36. Next base: position 208,554 of record NZ_PYNY01000003.1, read on the forward strand.
GTTATCTTCGCCACCCAATTGCTTAACAATCATATCAGCCAAGCCCAAACTTCCAGTGGTGCTTAGCTGAGATGACATCTGCTCATCATGCATTTGCTGATAAAACTTACTGTTATTGCTACTCATTAAATCAGATTCAAACGCTTCGTTCGCTTCGCGCATTGACTTAAATAGCATCTGAGTAAAGATAGACTCAAACTGATTAGCCGCCTGACGCAATGATCCCTTTGAATCTTCACCAATACCCGCACGTAGACGGTCTAGGTTACTAATATCATGGACAAAACCGGGATCAATTTGCTTCATATTATAATCCTTGTTGATTACTTTTTAGTTAAATCATCAGGGTTAAATGATGATTAACTGCCCTTCAATGGCACCCGCTTGTTTCAGCGCTTGTAAAATTGCCATTAGATCTGATGGTGCGGCGCCCACTTGATTCACCGCTCGAACAAGCTCATCTAACGACACACCGGGCTCAAACTTAAACATGCGTGCATCAGATTGCTGTACGTTGATATTACTGTTCTCCACCACGGTTGTTTCACCACCAGCAAAGGCATTGGGTTGACTCACCTGTGGATTTTCTTTAATGGAAACTGTCATACCACCATGGGTGATTGCCGCAGGTTTTAACTTCACATGCTGGCCAATAACAATGGTACCAGTACGTGAGTTTACGATAATTTTCGCGGAGCCTTCTGCCGGATCAAACTCTAAGTTTTCAACTGTTGATAGGAACGCAACTCGCTGGCTAACATCGCGTGGTGCTCGCACTTTTATTGATGTTGCATCGACAGCTGATGCCATTTGAGGCCCTAAAAACTGATTAATAGAATCCGCCATACGCTGCGCCGTGGTAAAATCTGAATCATGCAGGTTAAAGGTTAAGTAATCACCGCGTCCAAATGGGTTCGGGACTTCTTGTTCAACCATTGCACCGTTAGAGATTCGACCTACCGTTGGCGTATTACCGATCACTTTAGAGCCATCTGCCCCTTCTGCACTAAAGCCACCAACCACCAATGTACCTTGAGCTATTGCATAAACCTTGCCATCTAAACCTTTTAAGAAAGTTTGCAATAACGTACCACCTCGTAAACTCTTGGCGGAACCAATTGAAGAGACGGTAACATCAATGCTTTGACCTTGTTTGGTAAAAGGAGGCAAAGTGGCATTAACGGCAACAGCGGCAACGTTTTTGATCTTTGGCTTTGTACCTACCGGCAATTGAATGCCGAAATTTTGCAACATGGCATTAAAGCTTTGATCGGTGAAAGGCGTTGTCTCGCCAGTACCAGGCAAACCAACGACTAAACCATAACCGACGAGTTGGTTACTACGAACGCCTGCAACAGAAGCGACATCTTTAATACGTGCCGCATCCACAGTGCCAGATAATAAAATTAATCCAGTAATAATAATTGCGCGAAAATTCAATGGATTCTCCTGTCCCTAACGCTATGTTTTGACAAAATTGGCTGATTAGAAAGCAACGTTAAAGAAACGTGATAACCAATTTTGCTCTTGAATATCTTGGCGATCACCGGTACCTGAGTATTGGATCCGCGCATTAGAAATACGTGTTGATGCAATGGTGTTATCTTGGCTAATATCGTCAGGTCTAATATGTCCGCTAACCCGAATATATTCTTCGCCAGTGTTAAGCATTAGCCATTTTTCACCACGTACAACCAAGTTACCGTTATTTAAAACCTCAACCACTTCAACTGAAATAGAACCTTTAATACTGTTACTTTGATCGGCAGAAGTAGAGCCTGCAAATGTGTTGTTGTTCGACATACCATAAGACAAGCTGTAATCACGAATGGTGACGGGTTTCCCCCCTAGCTCTATTGGCTTCATATTTAAATCGGTAGATTTATCTAAATCTGAACTTGCACTCTTTTTCGCTGCGGTTTTTTCTTCGAGTAAAATTGTGACGATATCACCAATACCACGGGGCTTAGTGTCGTCATACAGATCTTGCACTTGTGATTGATTAAATAAAGAGCCTGTTGCGGTTGCGTAATGCTCAGGTTTATCTTGTGGACGAACAGGATTCCAAGCGGGATCGCCCGCTTCTGGATCTTCGCGTTTACGGATCCGATCAATCAGCCCTTTCGACTCTTTCTCTTTACCTTCTACCGCATCAACATTGGTGGTGGCTTTTTCAATATCACTGCCAGCAACATCAGGTGGTGTAGATACACAGCCGGTTAATGCCAAACTTAATAGAAGTAATGATTTTTTCATCCACTGACGATTCATTTTATTTACCTGAGCGCAATTCATTCATTACCACCAATCATTACAACTGCTGGTTAACGTAACTCAACATCTGATCAACAGTTGAAATCACCTTCGAGTTCATCTCATAAACACGTTGTGCTTCAATCATATTCACAAGCTCTTCCGTCACGTTTACGTTGGACGTTTCAAGCATAGATTGGCGAATAGAACCATATCCTTCTAAGCCTGGCGTTCCTTCTTGAGGATCACCACTCGCGCCGGTTGGTAAGAATAAGTTCTGACCGATAGGCTCCATACCACCTGGGTTAATAAAGTCGACAGTCGTAATTTGCCCCAAGGCTTGGTTTTCTTGCTCTCCACGAATACGGGCAGAAACTTCACCATCAGTACCGACGGTGATGCCTACCGCATCTTCAGGTACCACAATCTCAGGCTGGACAGGATAGCCACTACCACTGGTAACCAATTGACCTTCAGAGTTAATCGTGAACTGACCATTACGGGTATAACCTATGTTGCCATCAGGTAATAGCACTTGGAAAAAGCCATCACCTTCGATCATCATGTCCATGGCGTTATTGGTGGTTTGAGTATTACCTTGAGTAAAGACTTTTTGTGTCGCAACCACTTTTGAACCCGCCCCCAACATTAAACCTGTTGGTAATGTGGTATCTTGAGTTGACTGACCGCCCGGTTGATTAATATTTTGATAAAAGAGATCTTCAAAAACCGCGCGACCTTTTTTAAAACCAACGGTTGATGCGTTAGCCAAGTTGTTAGAAATAGTCGAGATATTTGTCTGCTGCGCGTCAAGACCGGTTTTACTTACCCATAGTGCTGGATGCATTGTTCTGTCCTTTTAATTAGCCAATACGCATAAGAGAAGAAGAGGCTTTATCCATTTCTTCTGCGGTTTTCATCAGTTTTACTTGCATTTCAAAGTGGCGCTGAAGATCTATCATGCTGGTCATTTCAGAAACCGCGTTCACGTTACTGCCTTCAAGCATACCTTTCGCCAGTGTTACACTGGCATCTGCATCAAGCGGAATACGCTCGCCGATGGACTTAAATAAACCATCAGTATCTTTAAATAACGCTTGATTATCAGGTTTAACCAATTTGATGCGATCAACGACTGCGATTGCATCAGGCGGCGCACCTTGTGGTAAAACCGACACTGTACCGTCTTTACCAATTTCAATTTTACTGATCGGAAGTGGGATAAAAATAGGACTGTCGTTTTGGCCTAATACCAATTGACCGTTACTGTTTTGTAGCATGCCTGTTTGATCAATTTTTAAATGTCCAGCACGGGTGTAAGCTTCTTGGCCTTTTACATCCATTACAGCAAGCCAACCATCACCTTCAATAGCAACGTCTAAATCACGTCCGGTATTGATCACTGAACCTTGTGCAAAATCATTACCTGGACGCTCAGTCATTGAAAACACTCGGCTAGGTAGACCTTCACCATAGGCTTGCATACTACGCGCCTGTTGTAAGTCGGCACGAAAACCTGTTGTACTGACATTTGCCAAGTTATTGGCATGAACTTGCATACCATACATATCTTGTTTTGCGCCACTCATGGCAAGATACAGAGCACGATCCATTTTTTGACACTCCTATTATCTAACAGCATCAATAAAGCAAAAACTACGCCAATTATATTTATTGTTTAATAACAGTACATTGAGAGAAAAAGAGCAAGAAGATAATGCGGGAGGGAAAAAAATTGCCGCTTCAACGAAAAGGTAAAACGGCAATAGGACTGGAAAGGATAAAGCTTAACGAATTTGTAGAATATTCTGTTGTAGTTGGTTATTCACATCTAGTGCACGAGAGCTGGCTTGGAAGTTACGTTGCGCAGTGATCAAATCCACCAGCTCTTGGGTCATATCAATATTTGATTGTTCAAGCGTTCCGCTTTTAACAGAGCCAAATGAACCTTGTGATGCATCGCCCCAAATCGCCTGACCTGATTCTTGGGTGGTATTCCAAAGCGTGCCACCTAACTGTGCTAACCCTTGTTCATTAGAAACACGGGCTAAGGCAACACGTCCTACAACGATATCTTTACCATTTGAATAAGACGCTAAAATATTGCCTTCAGGATCAATATCAACTTTTGATAAATAGCCTGTTGTCGCGCCGTCTACATCTTGAAATTTGCGCACTTCAAACGCTGAAGCATATTGCGTCGGATCATCATAGTTCATGGTTAACGATTGCGTAGGATCAGCACCACCGACATCAATACCAGCAGAAGCGAATGTCTCCATTTGGATATTTAATGGCATTGGTGGGGTTGCCGGAACTGCAGGTGGATTACCAGGGTCTCCAGGATATGGCTGACCATTTTGATCAAATCGCATCCGATAGCCTGTCACTACAGGGGCTGCAGGGTTTGTATTATCAATAACTTGATAAGCTGCAGGGATGCTTGCTGGATCTGGCTTTAATAACCGCTCTTGACCACTGTTATTGGTAACAGTTTGATGCACTTCCCATGTATTAGCATTGGTTGGAACGGCATTAGGATCATATTTAGCGACATAATAAGTCGTCATTTTATACGGTTTACCTAATGAATCATAAATCGTTGATGACGTTGATTTATTGAAAGAATCAGGATCTTTAAAGTCAAATGGACTATTTTTAGGCGTTGTTTCTTTATTAGGTAAATTTAAAGACACTTTGATTGTGCCTGATTTTGTTGGCTGACCAAATACATCATCAATTTTCATCGATTTTGCTTCATAAGAAGCCACGGTATTTGAATCTTTATTGACAGGGTAACCCAGTAGAAACTTACCTTCAGAGTTCACTAACTCATTTTCGTTATTTAGATGAAATGCACCATTGCGAGTAAGATTATTATTCGAAGGTTCATTCTTATTATCTGCCACAGCAAAAAAACCCGAACCAGATACACGTAAATCTAATGGGTTATTGGTATAAATACTAGAACCTTCATGGAACTGTTGTGCAACCGTTGAGGTTTGTACGCCCCCACCCGTTGTCGTTTTACCATTAGAGAAAATCGAATTAGAATAGACATCACCAAATTCAGCACGTGATTCTTTAAAACCAAAGGTGTTGGCATTGGCTATGTTATTACTGGTGGTATTTAGATCTTTTTGAGCTGCACCTAGACCGCTCAACGCAATGTTCATACTCATATTCGATTATCCTTTTTGTGTTGCTTTGCCAATTTGTAGAACATCAGCCAACTGAACTGGCTTATCGAAACCAGCAAGGTTTAACATCACCTGACCGTCGTTATTCCCTAATAAAACACTATTCACGTTTGCGTGTGTAAGCACTTCAAAATTCTGGCTTTCGCCTTTTACATTGCCTGACACAGAAAACTTATACATACCTTGCGGCATAATATTGCCATCATCATCTTTACCATCCCATGTAAAGGGATGTTCACCGGCTGATTTAGCACCAAGACTCATGGTTTTAACCAATTCACCTTGTTCATTTTCAACGCGCAACATTGCGTTATCAATGCTTTGCGTTAAACGCGTCATGCCAGACATTTCGCCTTCGCTACTGCGCATTGCGGTTGAATTAGGAATAAGTACATCTTGTCCAACAAGAGAAGAAGCTTGTAGTGCTTGATTTGACGTCATCGCACTATTTAATGAGCCAAACTGCTCATTCATTTTGTTAATGCCATCAACGGTAGCGAATGATGCCATTTGCGCGATCATTTGATCATTACTCACAGGTTTAAACGGATCTTGCTGTGCTAACTGCTTGGTTAGTAATGACAAGAAATCATCTTGCTTTAGCTGATTTTTTCCTGTGACTTCTTGCTCTTGTTCGACTTTCTTATCTTGCATGCTTTTTAGCTGGTCAAGGTAAGAAAGATTGCTGGTTCCTGCACCATTAACTGTGCTCATAATGACAACTCCTTACCTTATTTGCCCATCTGCAAGGTTTTCATTAGCATCTGCTTACTTGCATCGGCTACCTGAACATTATTTTGATATGAACGAGATGCTGAAATCATATTCGCCATCTCTTCCATCACATTAACGTTGGGCTTATAAATAAAACCTTCAGCATTTGCCATCGGGTGCTCTGGATTGTATTCAGCTGATAGCGGCTTATCACTTTCAACAATACCTTTAACTTGCACAGGTACGCTGCTGCTTTGATGATAAGACGCAGAATTTAATGCGGCGGCAAAAATAGGATGACGGGCTTTATAAGTTTCTTCTGCTGAACTACTGACACTGTTGGCGTTAGCAAGGTTACTTGATGTGGTATTTAAACGTACAGATTCAGCACTCATTGCCGATCCCGTTACATTAAAAACATTAAATAAACTCATTATTATTCCCCTTTCAATGCCTTGCTCAGGTTCTTAAATTTAGAACCTAAAAAATCCAACGATGCTTGATATTCAATACTATTTTGCATAAACAAGTTTTGCTCTAGTTGGGCATCCACCGTGTTGCCATCCCCTGTATCCGGCTGTGTTGGCACACGATATTTTTGCTCGCCACTGACTTGTGTAGAGGCATTAATGTGCCGCCCATTTGTTCGGCTTAGGCCAATATCTGCCCCAGATGTTGCCGCTTTAAGCGCACGACTGAAGTCTAAATCTTTTGCTTTATAGCCAGGAGTGTTGGCATTAGAGATATTACTCGCTAGGGTTTCGGCACGTTTTTCACGTACGCCAACAGTATACTGATGAACCCCTAATGCTTTATCGAACGAAATGGACATATCTTGCCTCCACAATTACTTAGCAGTAATGAAGCAAAGACAGTGCCAATTTTAAGAATTGAGAAATTAAGAAGATGGTTGGTAACTAGAGAGGAGAATAATTAACTAAAAAGCGCTACACGCAATATTAACAAGCGGCAGCGCTTCTTCAATTAACGGAGTTTATAAATGATGCCAGGGTTACAACGGATCATTTCAAATTTTTCTGTTAACCCTGTTAGTGACTCAGATGCACCTAAGAACAAATAGCCACCAGGATTTAAGCTGGCCGCTAATTGATTTAAAACTTTCGATTTCATCTCTGGAGAAAAATATATCAAAACATTTCGACAGAAAATAATGTCAAACTTCCCCAGCAATGCATAGCTATCTTTAAGGTTCTGCGGCCTAAAATTAACCATTTGTTTAACTTTATTGTTAACCCGCATACGGCCATCACCATTGTCTTCAAAAAACATACGGCGACGCTCCGGCGATAACCCTCGGCTTAAAGCAAGATTGTCATACACACCTGCTCGGCATGTTTCTAGCATCGTCTGTGAGATGTCAGTGGCTGTAATTTGAATAGATGGCAGTAAACCAGGACGCTTAGCTTGGGTTTCCAAAACCGTCATCGCCATAGAATACGGTTCTTGGCCTGATGAACTCGCCGCAGACCAAATTTTGATCGGTTTTTTATTTGCTGCAAGTTCAGGCAAAATTTTGTCTGATAATACGGTAAAAGGATAACCATCACGAAACCATAATGTTTCATTGGTTGTCATCGCATCAACGGCGGCAATACGTAATTCACGATTACGACCTGATAATACATTCTGCAACAAGTCTGAAAGCGACGATAAAGAAAAACGATTCACTAACGGGCTTAAACGACTGCGCACTAAATATTGCTTGCTATCGCCTAATACGATGCCACATTGAGACTCAAGAAATCGGCAAAATTCACGATATTCTTGGTCATTTACAGTTACTGCTGTCATTTACAACTCTTCTTTGTCAGTACATTCGGCATTAAATGCTCAATAATTTTTAATAATTTCAAACTGTTACGCCGATTCAATTGAACTATCAGGCATTGCCCCTTTTACAGCTCGACCCAATTCGTCTGGGTTAAATTTAGGAATAAAAGCATTTGCTCCTACACGTTCAACCATGGCTTGGTTAAACACACCACTTAATGATGTATGTAAAATAACATGTAAGTCTTTTAATTTAGGATCATTTCGTATCTCAGCAGTTAATGTGTACCCATCCATTTCAGGCATTTCAATATCTGAAATAATCAATGCTAGTTGATCATAAATAGAGCCTTGAGCGGCCATTTCACGCAATTTAATAATGGCTTCTTTACCATCTTTTACGAGTACGCATTCACAACCAATCGCTTCTATCGCTCGTTGTACCTGCTTACGTGCAACGGTTGAATCATCAGCAACAAGAACCCGACGCACGGCAGGGCCATTTTCAACCAACTCTTCAAGCACGGTTCCTGTAATGTTGGTATTAACCGGTGAGATCTCATCGAGAATTTTTTCAACATCTAAAATTTCGACCAGTTCACCGTCTATTTCTGTCACAGCAGTCAGATAGTTACTTCGACCAGCCCCTTGAGGAGGTGGAAGAATCGATTCCCAATTCATATTAATAATGCGTTCAACAGAAGACACAAGGAAACCTTGAATAGAACGATTAAATTCCGAAATGATAATAAAGCAATTCGTTAAATCGGTGATTGGGCGTCCACCGGTCGCTAAACTCATATCAATAACAGAAATGGTTTGTCCTCGAATATGAGCAACACCTTTAATCAATGGATGTAAATTCGGCATTGATGTTAATTGGGGACACTGCAGAACTTCTTTAACTTTAAATACGTTAATGCCATAACGTTGACGTCGATTAAGACGAAATGTCAGCAGCTCTAATCGGTTTTGCCCAACTAATTGTGTCCGCTGGTTAACTGAATCTAAAATACCTGTCATTGGATAAACTCCCTGTCGTGTTATAAATCGCGCTCGCGAACACACTTTATCCACTCACGATCACATCTGATAAATAATCAAGATATTAGAATATCTAGCTATAACTGCGAATGTTATAGTAATTCTAACCATGACCAAAGAGCATTTACCGTGACAAGCCACAGAGATCAAAAACTCTTGCCAATTTTTATCGGCCTTTTGCTATTTTTCTTTAGTACAAATATCTTTGCTTCTGATTATAACGTGCTAGATTCCGTGGAAAAATCCGCTGAAAACTTAATAAAACAGCAAGTTACCTTACCAGAAAAAGGGAAATTAAAAGTTACAGCAGCAGAGCTTGATAACCGTCTTCGTTTTTCTACTTGTTCAGCGCCACTTGAAGCCAGCCTACCCGGCAAACAAAACTTAAGTGGTAATGTTACTGTGCTTGTTAAATGTCCTACCGAAAACTGGCAACTTTATGTCCCTGTAAATGTACAATTAACACTGCCTAAAGTTGTCGCCAGCGTCGCTCTTGGTCGAGGCATGGTTATTACTCGAGATAAACTTTCCGTTCAAATGGTTGAAAGTCGCTTCCAACGAGGCAATAGCTTTGAAGACCCTAATGAAATCATAGGATCAAAAGTTAAACGCTCAGTAAAATTAGGAGAAATGATCCAAGCCCGTGATATTTGTTTAGTATGCCGTAACGACACTGTCATTATCCGTGCCGGAACAGGCGGACTAAATATAGTAACAGAAGGCAAGGCACTGTCAGATGGAGCTATCGGTGAAGAGATCCGAGTTCAGAATAAAACATCAAGACGCATGATTGATGCTATTATTACCGCAGTTGGTGAAGTAACCGTAAAGTATTAGTCAGAAAAGTTGATTGCGCATGACGATAAATAAATCATTTTATCTTCATAATATTTACTAAAGTCTGTTCACACTTTGCCGATAGCTAGGTATCACAGTTAATTATCAAGGTAAAACATTATGGCAAGTATTGATCACCTACGTGGTGGACAACCTGTAAATACCACACGTGTTGGCCAACAAAAAACAACCACAACGGAAGAGCAAACTACCACCTCAAACATTGCTAAAGAACAGCATGACGAAGTATCTTTAAGCTCTCAAGGTAAAGCTGTGGGCCAAATTCATCAACAATTAGCAACAGAGCCAAGCTTTGATGCAGGAAAAGTGGCAGAGATCAAACAAGCAATTGCAAATGGCTCATATACTATTGATGCCGATAAACTTGCATCAAATATGTTAAAGTTCGAAGACGAGCTTAATGGGCTTTAAGATAACATTTGCATACTAAAATTGAGATCAGCGTAATGAAACAGACACTTGGTCAACTGCTTGAAGTTCAACAAACCACCTTATTGTCTTTAATCGATCTTCTCAAACAAGAAAGAGTGGCAATTACTCGCCGCAAGGCATTAGAAATTGAACAGATTGCCAAAGAGAAGTTAGATCTGATCTACAAAGTCCAACAGCACGATTATTTATTGTCTTCCCATGAAGAGCGCGACCAGTTAACACAGATCAACGATTACCAAACACAAGTGAATACGATTCAAGATCTAGTTAAAGAATGCCAACAATATAATGATATCAATGGCGAAGTATTACAGCGCGCTCACCTCAGCTTTCATAAGCTAAATAACTTATTCCAGCAAAGTCGTGGTCGGCACCAAATGACCTACAATTGTGATGGTGTCGCACAAAATGTTCGTTCATTAGGTACCAACCTAAAAGCGTAAAGTTAAAACATGACTTCTTGTTTATTCGGCACATGAAACACTTCACCGTGTTGCTTCATTCGTTCCATCAAACCAATATTTAACTCCATTTCCGTGACATAACTGTCACCGACAGGATAACTGCGAATAATTTTTGCCCCACGAATAACACCATCTACTGCACCATCTGTACTTTCATACCCTAACTGCTGATCATCAAGCGATGTGGTTGCACTAATGCGTAATCCATAAATTTGCTCTGATAATTCGCGGTAAGCATCTAACTTAGAAGCGCGCATTGCACGAATACTTTTTTCTTCTTTGGTTCGCCCTTTTTGCTCACTAATTGAAGCATACCCTACCGCTTGGATCACATCTTTACTTTGGGTTAAGTCAGGACCTGGAACCGTTGCACTGCCTGATGTTGTATTAGTACAACCTGACAGTAATAACATCGCAGCAGCTAAAGCCACATAATATTTCATTGTTACTTCCTTACGGCTTTAAAATTACATTATTATCAGGACGGTTACGCACATCTGTACGCATAATTACCCCATTTCGTAACTGAATCTTATTCATAAAATCCAAATCTCGACCAATACGCTCTGCCGGAAGAAAACCTTGTGCTGTTGCAATTACGACATTTGAGCGCATACCGATAATTCGAGCATTGATGAGCACCCCACCACTTTGACGCAGCATTGTACCTGTTAGCACGTAATCAACAGGTTGCTGTGACGCTAATTCTTTCCAGTTGCGACTAATACTAAAATCGCCACTACGAGTCACTTTAATTACCCCTGTTGACTTGTAATCAACCACAGTAAAACCACGCTGCTGCATTTGGTACATGAAGTTTTCACTCACCACATTACCGAGCCAGTTGGTTTCCGTCATATCTTGTAAATCAACAAACGAGGTGACGGCTAATGGCGTACTTGCCGTTAAATATTGATTTGACGTTACCAATTGATTCGCTAATCCTTCAATAAAATAATCAACGGTATGTCTTGGCGTGTCTGATAAAGAATAGGCGCCTGATGAGTATTTCTCTTTACCGTTATAAACCGGAGGTGCGGCACAAGCAGTCATCGCTAACGACAACACAATTACAATCCACTTATTCATTACTTCCCCGCCCTCAAATATTGTTTTCTTTATATCGTATGAACATTTAAATTCTTTAATACAAGCGCCCAATTGGGAACACTCTTTGCATTCACTTTTTCATCGAACTATTAAAAAGCAAAAAACATACCTAAATGGGCTTTTATGAATAAATTTTTTTTACGCAGCTTAAGTGCACTTTGTTTGTTTTTTTCATGTTATAGCTCAGCCCAATGGGTTGAAGTAACAGGTGAAGCTGTCATTTTAGAAAGTGAAGAAACAGCACGTGTTAATGCACTAGAAGATGCGGTATATCAAGCGATGAGGCATGCGGGCGGTGAAATAGCGACACTTCCGTCATTAAAACCTTATTTCGCAGAGTCTAAACAACAATACCGTTTTAGTGGTAATGAGATCCGTAATGTAACGGTTCTTGAACAAAAGAAAGCAGGCGGCAAAATGTATGTCACCAGCCGTATCGACATTTACCCATCGGCAAAAAGTTGCCACAAGACCCAATATAAAAAAGGCATTCTATTAGGCAGTTTTTCAATTACAGAGCCACAACAAGCAGCCATGGGTAGCGTTTATAAAATAGGCACTGATTTCGCTTCAATGCTCGGAAAGCAAATTCAAAAACGTTCCCAAAGCTTTATTGTTACTGGTAAAACAACCGTCCCTTTCAGTGCAACCCAAGTATCTGCAATGACGATGCTGGCTGAAGATCACGATGCGCAATATTTAATTGGTGGTGAAATAACAGATTTGACCGCCACCCTTGATGAAAAATTAGTTAAGAAAGATCAAGTTAATCGCCAGTTTGCTGTTTCATTGGAAATAATGGACGGTAAAACAGGCGAGATCATCTACCAAAATAGCTACCGTGAAATTGGGTTATGGCCGTTTTCTCGCTCAAGCCATGTGGATACCAAATCAGCACGTTTTTGGGTTTCACCTTATGGACAGAGCATTCAACGTATCAGCCAAAATATGATGCTAGATATTGAAAGTGCGCTCTCTTGCCGAGCCAGCCTCCCAGAAATCATCAACATCCATAATAATGTCGCACAAATGAACGTTGGTCGTATTCATGGTGTAAAACAAGGTGATAAATTAAAACTTTGGCATAGCGCAGGATTTATTGATCAAAAAGGTATACCGCGGAATCGAATGGTTGATACAAAAATTAGCTTAACCGTTGATCGCGTTTATGAAAAGTCAGCGGAACTTATTGTTAATCAACCAGAATTAGCAGCAAGCATCCAACCTGGTGATTTACTAACCAAGCAAACGCGACGTTAAGAGTATTCCCTTATATTTTTGAAAATATACCGTATAATACTCAAATGCTTCCTTAGCTCAGATGGATAGAGCGTCCCCCTCCTAAGGGGAAGGCCACTGGTTCGACTCCAGTAGGGAGCGCCATATTTTTCAAAGGCTTAGCGATTTTTTATTGCTAAGCCTTTTTTATTTCCACACAATGTAGTGTCGTAACAATACTATATAGATTCAGTCTTTATCACTTCGGGTCGCATGATTTAATCTGCTCTTCTTTGAACAATCTGCTTTATAACGTGTTATTAGCCTTATTTTTGTGGCTAATAAACGGCTACAACTATTATTATCAAAAATATTTTTACTGTTTTAAATCAATAAAATGGATTTATTTAGCTCATTACTTGAAACATAACGTTACAATATTTGAACGTTGTTTTTTATTATTTAGTGTTTATACTGCCAGCACTTCATAACTCTCATGTTATGAGTTTGTATAGGACATTATGAAAATGAAATTAGCATCTCTTATTGTATCTGCCGCTCTTCTTGCCCCTGCAGCAGCTATGGCTAACACACCAGTTCAGCTTTCAGTACCCGGCGTAAACCTACCAGCAGGTAACGTTACAGGGGTTCGCTTAAATGCTTTATATGGGCATACCGCTTCTGTAACAGGTGTAAACTTCTCATTATTAGGTCTTTCAGATATTGATACATTCAAAGGTCTAAACTTTGGCCTAGCATTTGGTGTGAACCGTACTCGTTCGATGATGACGGGGCTTGAATTTGGTCTTGCAAACTTGAACGACGGTAATGCGAAAGGGGCTGATTTTGGTGCCGTAAACTATACTGCTGGCAACTTTACAGGTGCGCAGTTCGGTACATTTAACTACGCAGGAACACTAAATGGCCTACAGTTTGGCTTAGTGAACGCAACCGATCATATTAATAAAGGTATTCAGATCGGCCTGATTAACTATGATAAGTCTGGTACTTTCGTCAGTAACAGCTTACCTGTATTCCCTATTGTAAATGCGCGATTCTAAGATTTCGCTATAGCAATAAAGAGCCTCGCCACTATGCGGGGCTTTGTTTTAAATTGATAAATTTAGACATAAAAAAAACCTCGCACAAGGCGAGGTTTAGAATTTGGTGGAGCTAAGCGGGATCGAACCGCTGACCTCTTCGCTGCCAGCGAAGCGCTCTCCCAGCTGAGCTATAGCCCCAAAACAAGAATACAATAAAATCTCACTGCATCAGTGTCAACATAACTACAAAGATATAAGCATATTTGTGAATTAACTCAAAAATATAACCCTAACAAACATAAAATAATCACGCCTATATCATTTACTTACCATTGACACCTCTAGTAATAAAGTGCGGTTAAATATCTTTAATGGTGACGACTAACCTTAAGGATTATTTTCATGAAGCTTCAACTGACCTCTCTTTTACTCGCAACGGCAATTTGTGCTCCATCCGTTTACGCTGATTCTCCAGTACAACTTTCTGTTCCAACAATTAACTTGCCTGCAGGTGATGTATCAGGTGTTCGAGTAAGTGCACTTTATGGTCGAAGCCACAATGTGAAAGGGTTAAATTTTTCCGTTCTTGGTCTTTCTGATATTGATAACTTTACAGGAATTAACCTTGGTTTGTTCTATGGTGCAAACCGTACCCGTACAAGTATGAAAGGGTTTGAATTAGGTTTAGCAAACTTTAATGGCGGAACAGCAAAAGGGGCTGATGTCGGCCTAGTAAACTACACAGCAAGTAATTTCACAGGTGCGCAATTGGGACTCTTTAATTATGCAGGTAGTTTAAATGGACTCCAATTTGGCTTTATGAACGCAACAAATCATATTAATAAAGGTATTCAAATAGGTTTAATCAACTTCGACCGTTCGGGTACTTTCGTTAGCAAAGATCTTCCTGTTTTCCCTCTTGTGAACGCAAGATTCTAATTAGCAAATATAAAAAACGGAGCATTAATGCTCCGTTTTTTTATTTTATATTTAACAAGCTTATGCGTTAGCTTCACGCTCTGCAATAAATGCTAACGCCATTTTGATACGAGCGACAACACGCTCTTTACCAATAAGCTGCATCACAGCATCAACAGAAGGCGACTGACCTTGACCTGTAACAGCTACACGTAAAGGCATACCCACTTTACCCATACCTAGCTCAAGTTCTTCACACACTTGTGCAATAACGGCATGAAGATTTTCTGTTGTCCACTCTTCAAGTGCTTCAACTTTAGCCAGTGCAAGCGCTAACGCTTCTTTTGCAACAGGACGTAAATGCTTTTTCGCCGCGCCAGCTTCAAATTCGTTAAAGTCTTGGTAGAAGTAACGAGATTGTTCAGCAAGTTCGATCAATGTATTACAACGCTCACCCACTAGCGTGATCACATCTGTAATAGCAGGGCCATTTTCAATAGAAATTTCTTTCTTATCTAAGTGCCATTGTAGGTATTTCGCAACATACTCAGGTTCAGCTGTTTTGATGTAATGGTTATTTAGCCATAATAGCTTATCAGTATTAAATGCAGATGCTGATTTACTTACTGATTCTAGGCTAAATAGATCAATCATCTCTTGTCGTGAGAAAATCTCTTGATCGCCATGAGACCAACCTAGGCGTACTAAGTAGTTCAGTAATGATTGTGGCAGGTAACCATCATCACGGTATTGCATTACACCTACAGCGCCATGACGCTTAGATAATTTTGCGCCATCATCACCTAGAATCATTGCGCAGTGTGCAAACTCAGGTACTGGTGCACCTAGCGCTTTATAGATATTAATTTGACGAGGCGTATTGTTGATGTGGTCTTCACCGCGAACAACTTGAGTAATACCCATATCCCAGTCATCGATAACCACACAGAAATTGTACGTTGGGCTACCATCTGTACGACGAATGATAAGATCATCAAGCTCACTGTTCGCAATTTCGATGTGACCACGGATTTTATCATCAAAAATGACAGTCCCTTCTTTAGGGTTACGGAAGCGAATACAGAATGGTGAATCTTCTGTTGCTGCGGCATTAGCTGCAATAATTTTAGGGTGGTTTGCATCGTAGCGAGGTTTAATACCAGCTGCCATTTGCTCTTCACGGATTTCGTCAAGAAGCTCTTTCGGACAGTAACACTTGTACGCTTTGTCTTCTGCTAGAAGTTGATCAACCACTTCGTTATAACGATCAAAACGCTTAGTTTGGTAGTAAGGGCCTTCATCCCAGTTAAGCTCTAACCACTCCATCCCTTCCATAATCGCGTCGATAGCTTCTTGAGTTGAACGCTCTAGATCCGTATCTTCAATACGAAGTACAAACTCGCCGCCCATATGTTTAGCGTATAACCATGAGTAAAGTGCAGTACGAGCACCACCTACGTGCAAAAAGCCAGTTGGACTTGGTGCAAAACGAGTTTTAACCGTCATTGGAATTACCTTATGAATGAAGGACTACACAGTAAGGGCTACTGTGTCTTATCTAATAACGAGTATTTTAGCACCGTGGAGTAAATCTACAATGCTTTGTCTACAATGAGAAATTCGAAGTTTGGAGAGGTGTTGAGAAAGATTACTCTAATAAAACTATCAATACAGAGATTATTTTAATAAGACTTTGAAAAACAAATTACCTCTATCAATTATTATCAATAGAAGTAATTTATAAAATATATTGTTTACGTTTTTAATCGAAACTATAAATTTTTTAGTCCCCAAGACATAAATTCTTGTTTTTCTTCTTCAGATAGGCCAATGAATGCATTTTTCAAAAACTTCATTTTTGCTTCAGGTGATGGAGTAGAAGCTGGAATGGTTGGAGTACTAAACGTTGTTTCAACATACCCAATTGATGCAATACCGCCAGACTTGTTATAATCAGCAACTTCTCTTTCGTAGTCTCTAAAATTCTGTAATCCTGAGCTATTTAATTGAATATATTCGAATTTAACCTCATCACCCAGACTATTTTTTAGTGTTATTTCAGGCGACTTATTAAAAGCTTCAGCTTGATCTAATGTTCGAATTTTTGGATACCCTAGAACTAATTTAGTATCTTTTGCATCAAACTTAATTAATAATGGCGTTGAATTAAATTTCTTTTTTGCAGCATCATCTAATACAACTGTACCGATGTTAAATAAAATTTGATTTTCACCATTAGGTAAAACCACTTCATTTGTAGCTTTTATAAAAGACCATCCCTCCTCTTTTCCATTTACAACAAGAATATTTGTTTCTTTTGATGATTCAAATTTCACATCAGCATAAATGTTACTAGAGAACAGCGATACCAATGGCAACACACTACAAATTATTTTTTTCATACAAGTATCCTGTTTACGCTTAAGAAAAGAACGAGCATTACGCTCGTTCTTTAAAGTTTTAATTAATAAAGTATTAATTAAAAGTAGTATTCTACACCTACAGAGTATTCCATGAACTCTGGGTTTTGATTATCAACACGTTTAGCTGCTTCATCAGCACGCTCTACATGACGAACACGTGTATAAACAACAGCTGATGGGTCAATAAAGTACATTACCTGACCAGAAATTACAGAGTCGTCAGTGTAACCAACTTTCTTACCATCACGCTCTAAATCTTCGTTCGCCGCATAACCTACCTTAAACTGGTAATCAGCGATGTTATACATTACACCAGCAGTGTAAGCATTTTGACTCTCATCCGCAGTACCAGCAACTTGTGAATTAGCTTCCATCATCTTGTACTGAGCAAAGAAGCCTAAACCGTTCTCAAAGTTACCTTGTACACCAACTAGGTAAGTATCATTAATCCACTCTGAAGAGTTATTACGCTCATATGCAGCCTGTAGTGTTACAGGGCCAATTGCGTAATGCGCAGCAGCACCACCCCAGTTGCTATCAGCTTGAGCAACAGCATCACCACGACCAAATGCTACATCAACGCTAAAGCCACCCCATGTTGGCGAGTCCCAACGCACAGTGTCAGATTGACGGTCTTGATAAGGAGCACCTGCAATACCATAACCCCAGTCATAAACATCACCTAGACCTGGGTTAGATCCTGGCCAGTCGATGATTTCATAAATAGGAGTAAGAACACGACCAATACGGATTTTACCCCAGCTATCACCTTCAAAGCCTACAAATGTATCACGTACACCTAATTTACCACTGTCACCAGCAGCGTTACCGCTACCGCCAACATAGCCAGACTCAATCTGCCAAATGAATTTTGGGCCGTTAGCAAAATCTTTGCTGCCACGGAAACCAATACGTGATTCATTATTTAATTTCCAATTACTATCTTCTGCCCAAAGAGCTTTACCTGCTTCGTTATAATCACGAGTCAGTGCTTGCATAGCAATAACACCGTAAACTTCATATGAAAATGACTCTTTAAGCTTTTCAATAGCAACTGCATCTGCACCTTCAGCACTAGCTGAAATTGAGGTCATTGCAGCAGCTGCGATTGCAGCACCAAGTAGTGTACGTTTAAACATGTTTTCCATGGAATAACTCCTAAAAGATATAAGCTGTTTACCTGTAACCTGAAAGGTTGGCCGCCGAAGGCTACAAGTAAATTTCCCATATGTTAGCCGAATCATTTCGACCAATTCATATTTTTTTCGTTCAAAATTGAACTTTGTGTAACTTCGCTATTAAGACTACTTTCGCAGCGCAAAACATCAATAAGAACTTACTTTCTTGTGTTAAAAATTTGATTCAGTGCAAAGTTTCCAGCCTATAGTGATCCAGTTCAAATGTTTTTACCAAAAAGTAAAATCACAATTAAAACAATAACCTATAAACCCACCAGCATATATATGTGACCCTGATCGTATTTTTCTTTTTATTGACATACCTGATTTTTTTAAAAAACAAATTATTAACACAATGATTTGTTGTTGATAATGAAACATCTATTACACGTATTGATCACACAGTTATATACACTGTTTCATTTAATTCATAAAAAAAAGCCGCCCAAAATGGAGCGACTTTTTTTGTAACAAAATTTATCAACCTTATAAAAAGGTATTAAGCCATCAGATCAACGAGTTTTTGTTCGTCCCAGATCTCAATACCTAGCTCTTGTGCTTTCGTTAATTTAGAACCAGCCGCTTCACCTGCCACTAATAAATCAGTTTTCTTCGAAACACTGCCTGTGACTTTTGCACCTAATTTTTGTAATGCAGCTTTCGCATCAGAGCGAGTTAATTGAGATAGAGATCCTGTTAGTACAACCACTTTTCCATCAAGCGGTAATTCGACATCCTCATCAATTTTTTCAATTTCAGGCCAATGTATCCCAACTTCTTTTAACTCGTTCACAACGACCATATTGTGCTCTTCACGAAAGAAATTAAAGATATGCGCAGCAACAATACCGCCCACATCCGGCACTTCAATTAACTGCTCTTTCGTTGCTTGGCTAATTGCTTCTAATGTCTCAAAGTAATTCGCTAGGTTTGCAGCCGTTGCTTCACCTACCTCACGAATACCTAGAGAATAAATAAAACGAGGTAATGTTGTCAGTTTTGAAGCATTCAGCGCATCAACCAGTTTTTGAGCTGATTTAGGTCCCATACGCTCAAGTACCGTGACTTCTCCTGCACTGAATTTAAACAAATCAGCAGGTGTGGTTACCATTTCACGATCAACCAGTTGCTCTATCACTTTTTCGCCACAACCATCAACGTCTAATGCTTTACGTGATACGAAGTGTTTTAACGCTTCTTTACGCTGGGCTTGACAGAAGAGGCCACCGGTACAACGTGCGACGGCTTCGCCCTCAATACGTTCAACCTTTGACTGACAAACAGGGCACTCTGTTGGAAATACAATCGCTTGCGCATTTTCTGGGCGACGAGACTCAACCACTGAAGCGATTTGTGGAATGACATCACCAGCACGACGAATAATAACGGTATCGCCAATCATCACGCCTAAACGCGCCACTTCATCAGCATTATGCAGTGTTGCATTACTGACTGTTACACCGCCCACAAACACAGGTTCAAGCTTAGCAACGGGTGTAATTGCACCTGTACGCCCAACCTGAAACTCGACATTGTTTAGAATTGTCATCTCTTCTTGGGCTGGGAATTTATAAGCAATTGCCCAACGAGGTGCTCGAGCAACAAAGCCAAGCTGTTGTTGTGTATCAACATCATCAACTTTAATCACCACACCATCAATTTCATAGCCTAGTGATTGGCGCTTTTCACCAATACTCTGATGATAAGCAATAACTTCTTCAATACTGTCAACTTTGCGAATTTCTGGGCACATTGGAAGCCCCCATGCTTTTAACTGGCACAGGCGTTCATATTGCGTATTGGCAAGTTCACGTCCATCGACAACACCGACAGCATAGGCATAAAAACTTAACGGCCGCGTCGCGGTAATTTTAGGATCTAGCTGACGTAAGCTACCAGCTGCTGCATTTCGAGGGTTTGCAAATGCCTTATCACCTTTTTTAAGCGCCTTGATATTTAACGCTTCAAAGCCTTTTTTAGGCATAAAGACTTCGCCGCGAACTTCTAATCGCTCAGGCCAGTCGTCGCCTTGAAGCTTTAAGGGAATAGCGCGAATAGTACGCACATTATGAGTGATATTTTCACCTGTTGCGCCATCACCTCGGGTTGCTGCTTGTACTAACACCCCCTTTTCATACATTAGGCTCACAGCAAGACCATCTAATTTAGGCTCACAGCAGTAACTAAGTGTTGCTCCTGAACGCAAACGATCTTGTAAACGTTTTTGAAATGCACGTAAATCATCATCATTAAACGCATTGTCTAACGAAAGCATCGCGATCTCATGTTTAACTTGAGTAAACCCCTCTAACGCAGCACCACCAACACGTTGGCTTGGCGAATCAACCGTTATCCATTCTGGATGCTCAGCTTCGATCTTTAGTAATTGCTGCATCATCCGGTCATATTCAGCATCAGGAATTTCTGGGTTATCTTCAACGTAATAACGATGACCGTGGTAATCGAGTTGCTGTCGTAGCGTTAATAATTGTTGCTGAAGGTCAATACTCATTTTTTCTACCTGACAAATCTTGATAGTTTCTGCCAAAACAACGCCCTATCGATAATAAAACGATTAAGACTATTGCCTAAATTTAAATAAAAAAACAGGCCCCTTAAAGGAGCCTGCTCATTAATGACTTCATCTTTTTAAAGATTAAGCATCATTATATTTCACTGATTTTTCTCGATATTGCGTAATACGATTTGGCGTGATCATTACACGATCTTGATCGAGAACATCTGCATTTAACTCATCAGCAATTTGCTGTGCTGTTTGTAGCATTAAGTTAAAGTTACTGGCTGCCTTACCGTAACAAGGCAACATTAAGAAAAAGCCGATACCTGGTGTTTCAAAATGTTGGTAGTTAGTTTCAGGGAAAGAGCCTGGATTTAGCAAGTTAGTTACTGAGAAAATAACAGGTTCCGTGCCAGCTAAATCAGCATGACGATGGAACACTGAATTCTCACCAAAAATTAAACCATGACGCTCTAAACATGCGAACAGTGACGGCCCACGTAAAATCTTACCATTGCGCGCATGAACACATAGCGATATATAAGTTGGTGGTAATGGCTCTGGCTCTGGCTCTGGCTCTGGCTCTGGCTCTGGCTCTGGCTCTGGCATGAAAGATACACTTGGCTCTTGCTTGGCTTGAATCGAAGGCTCGGCAACTTGCACAACGTTTTCTTCAACGACTGGCGTTGCTACTTCAACTTGTGCAGGCTCTTCAGCAGGAACAAATTGTGCTTGAGGCTCAACAGCAGATTTTTCAATCGGTTGTTCAATAATTTCAGGCTCAACCACAGGAATGTCGACGACCACCTGTTGTGCTTGCTGAAACACTGGCTCGGCCGCTACAGGTTGCTGAACAGTTTCTTGCACTGGAGTATACGTAGGCTGCTGTGGTTGCTGAATGATTTCAGGCTGTACTGGCGCTTGCGTTTCTACAACAGGAGCTGTAGTCGCTGAGTTAATAGTTGCCGCAACCTGAGGCTGTATAACAGGTTCAACAGGAGCGCTATTCGGTTGAGCAGCCGATTGTTGAACATTTACAGGTTGTACAGATTGCACAGATGTTTGTGGTGATACTTGCTGAGGTTGCTCAACTGTCGTAGCTTGTGGTTGAACGGTTGTCACTTTTGTAGGTACATCGTCATTATCTGTTGCTGACATTCTAGGGAGATCATCATCACCGTCATCAACCGTAACATTGCCTAATAATGGATCTTGCTGTGGACGCTCACCAAAACTAAAACCAGGCTCTTTGCGTTTTGTTGGCTTTGTCTTTTCAACCACTTCCTGTGGCTTACTTACAACACGTGCTTCACTGACACTCTCTTCAACGTCACCTTGAAGATCAAATGCCGTTTCATCGATTTTACCTACTGGCTTTTCACCAAACTTGGCCGGTTTTTCTTTTCGACTTGTCCATAGACCATGAAAAAGAAGCGCTGTAATCGCAAGCGCACCAACAATAATAAGAACTAGACGCAATTCCTGCATACGAATACTCTGAAATTAACTCGTTATCCCTAGACGGGGTTAATAATAGTAAAAAATCAACTAGGCAGACAAAATCTCTAGCTAGAATTTCTTGCCGATGACTTACTGTACCAAAACTCAAATGATAATGAGAAGTTGAATATCGCTATTCAGGCAAGATAGTCTTTACAACGTGAGTTTTGTACACTTTATACACCATTTTTCATTATGAATGATGAGATTTAATGGTTTGTCAAAACTGTGACAACCATATTTTCATTTGATTCCATCCTACATAGCCCGTTAACATACTCTATATAATCTCTCTATCATCCCTCATCAAAATAAATGTGAGAGATCCGATTAAGGAAATCGAATGTCGCAACAGCATGCCATAAAATCAACAACCAGCGGTGCTGGATACTTTTTTACAGGGTTACAACTGGTTACCCAACCAGGAACGCGTCGTTTTGTAATCATCCCATTGCTCATCAATATTCTTTTATTAGGTGGCGCATTTGCCACCTTACTTACTCAGTTGAATGGCTGGATTGATGGTTGGTTAAGTTACCTGCCTAGCTGGCTTGAGTGGCTATCTTATGTGTTATGGCCGTTACTTGCTATTGCTGCATTAGTGACGTTTTCTTATTTCTTCAGTACCATTGCCAACTGGATTGCTGCACCATTTAATGGGCTATTAGCTGAATATATAGAAGCTAAACTCACAGGTAATAATCCACCTGATGATAGTTTTAAAGCGTTAATAAAAGATCTACCTCGAACCATGGGCAGAGAGTGGACTAAATTAAAGTATTACTTACCCAAAGCAATTGGCTTATTGATCCTAATGTGGATCCCTGCCATCGGCCAAACGCTTGGTCCTATTTTATGGTTTTTATTTAGCGCTTGGATGATGACGATTCAATATGTTGATTATCCGTTTGATAACCACAAAGTGCCATTTATTGATATGCGAGATGCCCTCAAAGAACATCGTGGCCAAGCGTTAAGTTTTGGTGCCATCGTAATGTTTTTCACTATGACCCCAATTATTAACTTACTTGTCATGCCTGTGGCTGTTTGTGGTGCGACAGCAATGTGGGTTGATCATTACCGCGAGCAATTTAAACGCTATTAAGATCAACGATAAATATCTACCAAAGAGCACTTATTCTAGTGCTCTTTTCTTTTCTATTACCCTTGCTGCAAACACCATTGTTTATCGTTATTTGAGTAAAACATATTTGTAAATTAGTCACTTGACGCTTTTCATCCCACTATATATCTTTAGTTCAATATAATTCACACATTGATAACAATAAGATATAACCATTAATTACTTTTCAAATCACTTATCCAGTATATTCTTAATTTATATTACTTTTAACGTGTCACGAAGGAACGAAGCATGAGCAAGATTTATGAAGATAACTCACTAACTATTGGTAATACTCCGCTAGTGCGCCTTAACCGTGTAAGTAACGGTAAAGTGTTAGCTAAAGTAGAAGCTCGTAACCCAAGCTTTAGTGTTAAATGCCGTATTGGCGCTAACATGATTTGGGATGCTGAGAAAAAAGGTCTTTTAAAAGAAGGCGTTGAACTTGTAGAGCCAACTAGTGGTAATACTGGTGTTGCACTTGCTTTTGTTGCTGCTGCACGTGGTTACAAACTCACATTAACCATGCCTGAGAGCATGAGTCTTGAGCGTCGTAAACTATTAAAAGCGTTAGGTGCAAATCTTGTACTAACTGAAGCGCCTAAAGGCATGAAGGGCGCGATTGATAAAGCTGAAGAAATTGTAAATTCAGATCCAACTAAATACCTACTGCTACAGCAATTTAATAACCCAGCAAACCCAGAGATCCATGAAAAAACCACAGGTCCTGAAATTTGGGATGCAACAGATGGCGAAATCGATGTATTTGTCTCAGGTGTGGGTACAGGCGGTACACTTACAGGTGTTAGCCGTTTTATTAAACAGCAAAAAGGTAAAGCCATTACTACAATTGCAGTTGAGCCACTAGAGTCACCTGTTATAACCCAAACATTAAATGGCGACACTGTTCAACCAGCGCCGCACAAAATCCAAGGTATTGGTGCTGGTTTTATTCCTGGTAACTTAGATTTATCATTAATTGATGAAGTTCAAAAAGTAAGCTCAGATGACGCAATTGAAATGGCGCGTCGCCTAATGGATGAAGAAGGTATTCTTGCTGGTATTTCATCAGGAGCAGCGGTTGTTGCTGCAAATAACATTGCAGCTCGCCCAGAATTTGCAGATAAAAATATTGTTGTAATACTGCCTAGTTCAGGTGAGCGTTACCTATCAACAGCACTATTTGCAGGCATTTTCACAGAAAAAGAAACACAACAGTGATCACACTTTATAATTTTTAATAGGTATATCACTATGAAAAAAGCCCCTCTGCGGGCTTTTTTGTTGCATTTTGGACTTAGCTTTAATATAAAACTCGCACGTTTTATTTTTCGCTCCGAAATAAAGGGGTGAAAATGCGCTTTAATTACTAACAAGTAAGTTTCTGATAAAACTTTGACTTGGATTAAAGCTAAGACAATATGATATTAGGTAGTTTATACTGCAGCAGCACAAGCAAATTATCTGTATTATGCTTGTCATAAATAATTTAATTATTAAATAAAATACTATATCTATCGGGGTGAATTATGTATCAGAAGCAAGTTGAAATCACAGCACCAAATGGTTTACACACTCGTCCAGCGGCTCAGTTCGTTAAAGAAGCTAAATCATTCGATGCAGATGTGACTGTAACTGCTAATGGCAAAAGCGCTAGTGCGAAAAGCCTATTCAAGCTTCAAACTCTTGGCCTAATTAAAGGCGCACAAATCACTATCTCTGGTGAAGGTGCTCAAGCTCAAGAAGCTGTTGATGCTCTAATTCAGCTAAAAGAAGATCACGACGGTTCTCCAGTTGCAATGTTCCGCGAAATCTAAGCTACGTTTATATACAAACGAGTTTTCAGTTTTTAGTTAATTTAAGGTAAGGCTATGATTTCAGGTATCTTGGCATCTCCAGGTATTGCTTTTGCTAAAGCACTACTGCTGCAAGAAGAAGAGGTTGTTCTAAATAAAACACCGATCTCTGCAGACCAAATCGATAACGAAATTCAACGTTTCTTCGACGCACGAAAGAAATCGTCTGAGCAGCTAGAAGTAATCAAAGAAAAAGCACGTGTCACCTTTGGTGAAGAGAAAGAAGCGATCTTTGAAGGTCACATCATGTTGCTTGAAGATGAGGAGCTTGAAGAAGAAATCATAGCCCTTATTAAAGATAAAATGTCTGCTGACTTTGCAATCTACTCTGTTATCGAAGAACAAGCACAAACACTTGAATCTTTAGATGATGAGTACTTAAAAGAACGTGCAAGTGATATCCGCGATATCGGTAGCCGTTTTGTTAAGAATGCATTAGGCATTAACGTAATCAACCTAAGTGCTATCAACGAAGAAGTTATCCTTGTTGCTAACGATCTTACACCGTCTGAAACAGCACAGATTAACCTTGATTATGTTCGTGGTTTTATCACTGATATCGGTGGTCGCACCTCACACACTTCAATCATGGCACGCTCGCTTGAGATCCCAGCGATTGTTGGTACAAACGATATCACATCAAAAGTTAAATCTGGCGATATGCTAGTACTTGATGCAATCAATAATCAGGTTGTAATCAATCCAACAGATGATGAATTAAACAAATTTAAAGCTATCAGCGACGCACATAAAGCAGAGCAAGAAGAACTAGCTAAGCTAAAAGATCTTCCAGCAATCACGCTTGATGGTAAGCAAGTAGAAGTTTGCGGTAACGTTGGTACAGTAAAAGACTGTGACGGCGTAAACCGTAATGGTGGTGAAGGTGTAGGTCTATACCGTACTGAATTCTTGTTCATGGATCGCGATTCTCTACCGACAGAAGAAGAGCAATACCAAGCGTACAAAGAAGTTGCAGAAGCAATGCACGGTGAGCCAGTGATTATCCGTACTATGGATATCGGTGGTGATAAAGATCTTCCATACCTAGATCTACCAAAAGAAATGAATCCATTCTTGGGTTGGCGTGCAATCCGTATCAGCCTTGACCGTCGTGAAATTTTACGTGATCAGTTCCGTGCTATTCTTCGTGCATCTGCACACGGTAAAATCCGTATCATGTTCCCGATGATTATTTCGGTTGAAGAAGTACGTACACTTAAAGCTGCAATTGAAGAGTTTAAAGTTGAATTAACAGCTGAAGGTTTAGCTTTTGATACTGACATCGAGATCGGTGTGATGGTTGAAACGCCAGCAGCTGCAGCAATTGCACACCATTTAGCGAAAGAAGTTTCTTTCTTTAGTATTGGTACCAACGACTTAACCCAGTATACTCTAGCAGTTGACCGTGGTAATGAGCTAATCTCTCACCTTTACAACCCACTATCGCCTGCTGTACTTACAGTGATCAAGCAAGTTATTGATGCTTCTCACGTTGAAGGTAAGTGGACAGGTATGTGTGGTGAGCTTGCCGGCGACGAACGTGCTACCCTACTTCTTTTAGGTATGGGTCTTGACGAATTCAGTATGAGTGCGATTTCTATCCCTCGCATCAAGAAAGTTATCCGTAACGCTAACTTTGCTGATGTAAAAGCAATGGCAGAGTATGCATTAACTCTACCAACGGCTGCTGAAATCGAAGAGCACGTAGAAAAATTCATCGCAGAAAAGACCATCTGCTAATATAGCTGCAGATAATATAACAACGCTTAGGAGCATCGATATGGGTCTGTTTGACAAATTGAAGAAACTGGTTTCTGACGACAGCAGTGAAGCTGGTGCAATTGAAATCATCGCACCACTTTCTGGCGAAATCGTTAACATCGAAGATGTGCCAGATGTCGTATTTGCTGAGAAAATTGTTGGTGATGGTATCGCTATCAAACCAGCTGGCAACAAAATGGTTGCACCAGTAAACGGTACTATTGGTAAGATCTTTGAAACGAACCACGCTTTCTCTATTGAGTCTGACGATGGCATCGAACTTTTCGTTCACTTCGGTATTGATACTGTTGAACTTAAAGGCGAAGGTTTTACTCGCATCGCTGAAGAAGGCCAAACTGTTAAAGTTGGCGACACTATCATCGAATTCGATCTTGCACTATTAGAAGAGAAAGCGAAGTCAACTCTGACTCCAGTTGTTATCTCTAACATGGACGAGATCAAAGAGCTAACTAAGCTTTCTGGCGCAGTAAACGTCGGTGAAACACCAGTACTACGCGTTAAGAAATAAGTTAAGTTCTATAACTGATAAAAAAGCGCTACTTCGGTAGCGCTTTTTGTTTATCTGAGCTTTAAAAAAGCATGCTAAAAACAGAGTTCATCGCATGCTTGTATCTATCGATTTTATAGTGATTAAAGGCTCTTTAGCATCGCCATCGATGGTGCAAAGAAGTATGCGCCAGTTACCGGTTTTGAGAAACGTAACATTTGGTCTGTTTTACCATCAGTTTCACCAAACATGCTTTCAAGCTGCGCATCAAAGTGATGCTGACGCTGACAGTAAGCAATGAATAGTAAGCCATGATCTGATGTTACAGAGCCATATGGCAAGCTGTGGCGCAGAATCTTTAAGCCTTTACCATCTTCCTTAATATCAACGCGGCCAACGTGTGACGCAGCTGGCACATCTTCGAGTTCAATAGAATCTGGTTTCGTTCTACCAATCACTTTTTCTTGTGCTTTTACGTTTAGACGATGCCATGCTGGTAGGTTATGAACATAACGCTGTACCATTACATAGCTACCACCCGCAAACTCACCTTCAGCAATAACACCCACATTAGCACGATCTTCTGCTGTTTGTGGATTCTCTGTGCCGTCAATGAAATCTGTCATGTCACGGTGGTCAAGGTATTGGAAACCATAGGTTTCATCTAACACTTCTACGTCTTGAGACAATTTTTCTAAGAAAACGCGAAACGCATAAAAGTTAAGATCATGGCGATTAGAATGGATATGCAGTAAGACATCACCCCCTGTTGCTGGCGCAATAGTCTCACCTTCACCTAACTGACGAAACTCTGTTAATTCAGCTGGGCTTTGTTGACCTAAAGACTCCCAAAATGCCTTACCGAAGGCAACACTTGCATGTAACTTTGCGTCTTGCTGCTCAGTATTGAGATCCGCAAGTAACTGATGAATTGACTGGCATTGAGCAATAACATTTTGCTTATTACCTACAACATTCATCACCACATAAAGGGCAAAGGCGCCACGATCTGGAACGATTGCTGGTTGGGCAATACTCATAGGTGTCTTCTCCTAACAGGATGTTTAGTCAAAAATGAAAAGTAATTATAACGATATAAAGACGTAAATCACTTGATCTTAATACATTAGTAGAAAGTTTTACTCTTATCCCAACGATATAGGACATTTTGATACCGACTTAATACTAAAACGCCTTCTAAAAAGAAGGCGTTATTAAGAAGAAAAAGATCAACTATCGATGTTAATACATTATGCCGTCATTATTTCAATTTGAAGTTTAACGCGCTCTTCTAAGTCGGTATTTTCACTTTCAAATAATACTGGCATATTAAGCCCAGTAGACAAAGTTTTGGCTAAAATAGTACGCCAACCACCATCATCTAATCGCTCTTGGATCTGAAAAGCAATTTTCACTTCATCTGGAGAAACATCAAGTAGTTGAGCACGACCAATCACTTCACGGCACAAGTTATGTTTACTTTGACTTAAGCCATTAAAAAATATCGTTTCTTCACCAGGCACTAATGATAATGAGGTATTCACTGTATGCTTCGAATGACAGTAACTGCTCAATTCAAAGCTAACATCAAGTAACCAATCAGCCATCGCTAACGGGCTCAGTAACGTGCTTAACAGCAATTGTCCTCGACTAAAATCATTCATTACAGCTCCCCTTTACAGGCTAGTCTGCAAATATATCTTTAACTCGAGAGCTTCTTAGAAGGTACAACCCAAGCCATGCTGTTAACAGTAATGTGGTTGCCCGTATCCAGCTAAACTCACCATGACTGATAACCAAATGATATATTTGCATTAAAAAATCAAAACTATATGCAGCAAGTAACACTCTTTTCCCTTGCCGCCACAGAAAATGTATTAATTTATTATTTTTATTTCGTTGACCTGATAACCACATCAATAATATTGCGGGACTACCTATTGCCATACCTATATATAAAACATCTCTTATTGGATAAATAAGCTCAAGTAATTCACCGCCTTGAGTACGGCTAACCCCCGCCATAACAAACACTAACCAAGCTTTGGCGTTAAATAGCAAGACGAACCACAACACGGTATTAATTTTTAATTGTCCATGCTGATCATAAGCATCTATCGGATATAACAAGCCATTTCCCTCAAATAGGTATCCAATGAAATTCAGATCAGAGCTTAATAAACTTCTCTATGGTTCACAAACGACTCTAATCTATTCATTTAGATTTTGAACAACAAGGATAAAGTTTTGTGCTGAACCGCACTTTTCCATTTTTTATATTGCCGTTATCGTCACACTTTTTGATCTAAAAAAAACAAAAACACTGTTTTTTAAACATAGATCACAGACAGTAAAAGGTATATACAAATACCTAAAAAACATAAAGTTACACATTAAAAACACCGTTAACAAACCCTTTACCTATTTCTGAAAATTTCCTACACAATCAGTAAGATAGTCCATTACCTTTTCCGTCTATTTTATTGCTATGACATCAACTCTGTTATTTATGGGATATAATCAACGCTTAAATGTTATTTTCAGGGATCTATACCATGGCGAGTAGAAAACAACCGGCCTCTTCACCAGAAACACAAGCTGAAGCTATACGTATAGCAAAGGCCACACAGAAGGTAGGGCAAACAAAAGAGCAAACTCGACTGATTGCACAAGGCATTCAAAAAGGTATAGAGCAATATAAAAAGCAGCAAAAAGCTAAAGCTCGTGAGCAAGACAAACTGAAAAAAAAGGTTTCACGTAATAAGGCCTCTAATGATGCTAACAACGCCTCAGAAGTCATAACTAATACAACTGTTATCCACCATCAGAGTAAACTCGCTTGGGGGCTTTTAATTGCCTCATGGTTAGGGTTTATCACTTACCTACTTCTTCCGCGATTATAAAAAGGATTTACATCGTGTTACTTCGCTTTACGCTATTGCTGTTACTCTTCCTCACTGGCTGTAGCGATACAAAGACAACCTCATGGACGCGTTCAATAAATCAGCTTTGTGAAAATAAGCCCAATTGTGTCTCAACGATTGAAAAGCGTGAACAGTTTAGCGTTAAGCCTTTTCTTTTAACGGCGAAAGGTGAGCATAGCTGGGAAGAAATAAAACGGGTAGCGCTTCAGTTACCAGGTGCAAAAATAGCAGAGCAATCAGATCACTATCTTCATATTGAAGCCACCAGCAAGATTTTTCGGTTCATTGATGACTTTGAAGTCGAAAAAAAAGCACAGCAGTTACAAGTACGCTCTGCATCACGAGTTGGTTATTCTGATTTTGGTGTGAATAGGAAGCGAGTTGAAACATTCCGTAGCCAATTAATAAAGCACGAACTGATTAAACAATAAAAAACAATTTGATAATAATTCTCATTTGTATGTATATTTATAATATTATTCGAAACAGGATTAATTATCATGGATAAGACAACGTTTAAGCTCTTCACGCTATTAGGACTAAGCGTTATTCTTGGTTTACATTTTATTGAAGTCAGTACAAACGAAAGTCAGTCATTCTCTATCGCTTATTTTATGTTTGAATGGCTGCCACTTTACCTTGCTTGGGGATGTTGTTTGCGATTGGGTATCGCCAGTGGCAGCGTAATCCCCCCGCGAAAAAACAACAAAAGCCGCCCTTCTATAACGCACTAGCGCATTAAAAGGACGGCTTATTATTTCTTTATCTCGAATATTGGCTTATTCGCTAATTTTTTTATCTTTACCTAGCGAAAGTAGCCAAATACAAATAGCTGCGACTACAGCAAACCCAGATAGAACAATCACCGGCATGGCTGCGTAACCGAGTATATGCCAAATCACTGACTCTAATGTGCTCATCTTATCTCCTTAGGTTTATTGCCAACCTTCAATGTTTTTCATATCAGGCAGTTTATGTGCAATACCCTTGTGGCAATCAACGCACGTTTTATCTCCTGATGCTAATGCCGTCGAATGCAGTTTTGCACTACGAGGCGCTTGCTCTGAGAAATCCATATAATTGAATTCATGACAATTACGGCACTCTTGTGAGTTATTGTCCTTCATTCGCTTCCATTCCCGTTCTGCTAAATGCCCACGGCGATCAGCAAATTTTTCAGGAGTATCAATCGTTCCCATTAAATGGGCCACAATTTCTTTTGATGCCTGTACTTTACGCACGATCTTATCTGTCCAATTGTGAGGAACGTGACAATCCGAACAAATAGCACGGACACCAGAACGATTAGAAAAGTGGATCGTTTCTTGAATTTCTTCAACGATTGGTGCGTGACAACCAGCACAGAACTCTTCAGTGTTAGTCTTTTCCATCGCGGTATTAAATGCCCCCCAGAATAATAAGCCGCCAATAAACCCCATAAAGAGAACGAGACCTACTGCTACTTTGCTGGGTGTTTTTAAGCGTAACCAAAACGTTTTTAATAACTTCATATATCATCCCTTACTTTGGTTACTGCAATGCACTAACACGTTTGAAGTCATTCTCTACTAATGGCTTAGCATCCGCTTGTGGTACGTGACACTGCTGGCAGAAGTAACGACTTGGTGATACATCAGATAGCACCTGTCCTTCTTGCGGTGACACATAGTGCGTTACACTGATTTTGGTTGCGCCCATCTCTTTGGCATTTTTCCAGCTATGACAAGCAAGGCATTTGTTTGCGTTTAGCGACACTTCGTAATGACGGATCGTGTGTGGGATCAACGGTGGCTGATACACATAATCGTTATCAATTACACCTTGATCTTTCGGATAATGCTTCATTGGATCAGCAGGGCGTGTATCTTCTAATTCAGCAGAACCACGTAATGATTCAAGGCCACCAATACCGCCCGGATTTAATATTTCTGTTTTCGCTACGGCTTCTGATACCGGTTTAGCTGGTGTTGATTCTTCGCTTTGCACAACCCCAGCCATTAATGCACTCACCGCTAATATAACCAATAAGATTCTTTTCATGATGTTCTCCGCCAACAGGCTAATTCTGAAATGAGGCGAGTGATTGATTCAATCGCCATAGGCAGGCTTATACCTTGCTGATTTTAACTGGACATTTTTTGAAGTCTGTTTGCTTCGATAGTGGATCGGTGGCATCAAGGATCAACTTGTTCACCAAAATTCGAGCATCAAAAAACGGCACAAAAACCAAACCTTGTGGCGGGCGATTACGGCCTCGTGTTTCTACTCGACAGCGTACTTCACCTCGGCGATTAGAGATTTCAACTTCATCACCACGACGTAAGCCACGTGTTTTAGCATCTTCTGGGTGGATATAACACAGCGCATCTGGCACTGCTTTATATAATTCAGGAACACGTCGGGTCATGGTACCTGTATGCCAATGTTCTAATACTCGACCTGTACAAAGCCACATATCAAATTCAGCATCAGGTACTTCAGGTGGCGCTTCATAAGGCGCTGAAATAATCCATGCTTTACCATCAGGCTTACCATAAAAGTCCCAACCAGAACCTTTTTTTGCATAAGGATCTGAGCCTTCTTTAAAGCGCCATTGCGTTTCCTTGCCATCAACAACAGGCCAACGTAAACCGCGCACTTGGTGGTAAGTATCATACGGTGCTAAATCATGACCATGATCACGACCAAATGCCGCATATTCTTCAAACAAGCCTTTTTGAACATAGAAGCCTTGCGCTTTTGCATCATCATTTAACGGTTGGGTTTCCGTTAATGGGAATTTATCAACCTGTCCATTGCGGAATAAAATGTCATACATGGTTTTACCACGGTACGCTGGCATTTTATTAACCAACTCATTTCCCCACACTTCTTCAATAGTAAAGCGCTTCGAGAATTCCATGATCTGCCATAAGTCAGACTTAGCTTCACCTGGTGCTTCAACTTGTTGATACCAAGCTTGTGTACGGCGCTCTGCATTACCATATGCCCCTTCTTTTTCTACCCACATTGCGGTTGGTAAAATAAGATCGGATGCTTGTGCGGTAACGGTTGGGTATGGGTCGGAGCAAACAATGAAGTTTTCTGGGTTACGGTAACCCGGTAATCGCTCTTCATTAATATTAGGGCCAGCTTGCATGTTGTTATTACACATCACCCAATACGCATTTAACTTACCGTCTTTTAACATGCGATCTTGAACAACAGCATGATAACCAGGTTTAGGTGGAATAGTGCCTTCCGGTAACTTCCAGATTTTTTCAGCAATGGCTCGGTGTTTAGGATTCGCAACCACCATATCAGCAGGCAAACGGTGAGAGAACGTCCCCACTTCACGTGCTGTACCACAAGCAGATGGCTGACCCGTTAATGAAAATGGACTGTTTCCTGGGGTTGAAATTTTACCGGTTAATAAGTGTAGGTTATAAACCAAACTGTTCATCCACACACCACGGGTATGTTGGTTCATTCCCATGGTCCATAGTGACATCACCTTGGTTTTAGGATCAGCATAAAACTTCGCAAGCTCTATTAACTTTTCAGGTTTAACTCCTGACATTTCTGATGCTTTTTCAAGCGTATACTCAGCAACAGAAGCTTTGTATTCCTCAAAATTCATTGGGAAAATATCACCTGAATTCGGATGAGCAGCTTGCTGTTGTAGTGGGTTATCGTCACGCAGACCATAACCAATATCTGTTTCAGCACGTTTAAAGTGGGTATGTTTGTTAACAAAGTCCCAATTAACCGCATCGTTTTCAATGATGTAATTAGCTATAAAGTTGGCGATGGCTAAATCGGTTTGAGGCTTAAAAATCATACCGTTATCAGCGAGTTCAAAAGAACGGTGATAATATGTAGACAGTACATTAACTTTAACATGAGGGTGACTTAAACGACGATCAGTAATGCGAGTCCATAGAATAGGGTGCATTTCTGCCATATTTGAGCCCCATAAGACGAATGCATCAGCATGTTCAAAATCATCGTAACAACCCATCGGCTCATCAATACCAAAGGTACGCATAAACGCACCAACAGCAGATGCCATACAGTGGCGTGCATTCGGATCGATATTGTTAGAACGGAAACCGGCTTTCATCATTTTTGATGCCGCATAACCTTCCATCACCGTCCATTGACCTGAACCAAACATACCTATGCCTGATGGACCATGTTTCTTTAAGGCTAATTTCCACTTTTCAGCCATGATATCGAAAGCTTGATCCCAAGAGATTGGAGTGAATTCGCCTTCTTTATCATATTTTCCATCTTTCATACGAAGCATTGGCGTTTGTAAACGATCTTTGCCGTACATGATCTTTGAAAGGAAATAACCTTTAATACAGTTAAGACCTTTATTTACTGGTGCTTTAGGATCACCTTGAGTAGCAACAACTCGACCATTTTGGGTACCCACCAAAACAGAACAACCTGTACCACAAAAACGACACGGCGCTTTATCCCATTTAATTTTTGTATCATCAGAACTAACAATTAAATTAGTTGCTGACGCGGGTAAGGTAATACCTGCAACAGCCGCAGCTGAAGCGGCAGCATTTGCTTTAACAAATGCGCGTCTTGTCATTTTCATGAGTTGCCCTCTGGTTGCGTCTCAAAGTGCTCTATTTGGTGATACACCAAAAAAGTAATTAACACATTTTCTAAATTATTGATTTTATCTATGGTATCGGTCACGTAGCCTTGGTTTTCTGTCTCAAGTACTACAATGATTTTCCCTTCTTCACTGTCGCCCGGTATTTCGGTATTTGGCATTGCTAAGATCTGCTCTTTTATTTCTTGCAAGTGCTCAGGTTTTACATGAACCACGAGACTTGATATATGTACTTCTTGTAAAGACATACAGACCCTCTTTGATATGTACTATTGTGCGTTGTTCTCTACACAATCGATTGTTATTGCTGATACAGGACACCCAGATAAACAGGCACCACATCCAGTACAGTCTTTCTCTGTAATCGTTGGCATCGCGACTTTTCCAACCTGTAATTGAAATTTGATCGCTTGAGGTTCACACATATCACCACAGCTTCTGCACTCAATATTTTTAGATGCCATACAACTTTCATTAATCGTTGCAATGATGTCCCATGGCGATTCTAATTGCGGAAGGAACAACGGTTCAGGACACGCCTCTGCGCACTGATAACAAAAAGTGCATTCACCTTCACCTTGGCTGAAATCCACTTGAGGAAAGCCGCCATCACCTTTCACTATGATGTTTGTCTCACAATGTTCGATACAACGTTCACAACGCGAACAAAGATCGGTAAAAGTATCTGCATGATTTAGCCAAGGTAAGCGTGGAATGTTTGATGGTGTTTTGCGTGTGAATAATGAACGTCTTAAACGATCAACCATCATTACCTCTATCGTTGTACTATTTGTGTTACATGGCTGATAAAATACTCAGCAAATAACTCAAATAGCATGCATTAATAAGCTATTCATCTTTTTATACATTAATTCTAAATAATGAAATAATTGCTTAAATACCCCCTAAGGGGTAATTGGTAGGAGTTTTTGCTCTAGATCAATAAATCTAGCTGATAAAGCTCACATTAATAGCTTAATTTTCTGCATCAAAAATTAAGCTATTAATAATTTCAGGGTAAGTAACAGTAAGGATTGCTGTGAATAGGCAAAAAATGACACATTCTGTAACAACGACGATAGCGCGTTCTTTAGTGTTAATTTTGATCATTTCGATAATAACGACTGCACTTGCATTAATGACATTGGTTTCGAGTCAAAATGATGCTGAAGCTATAAATATTGCAGGTTCTTTACGCATGCAAAGCTATCGATTAGCTTTTGATATTGAAACAGAGTCGCCTCTTTTATCTACACATATTGAACAATTTGAACACTCGCTTTATTCAGCGCCAATGAAAGAACTCTCTTACTGGTTTACCTCTTCAGAGATCCAACAACACTACGATCACATCGTTCTGCGCTGGGCAGAGCTGCACCCGATCCTTGAAAAAGATAACAACACGGTATTTATTCAACATGTCGCCCCATTCGTCCATCGTATTAATACTTTTGTTTCTGAACTGCAAAAATCATCAGAACTTAAAATCCAACGAATCGCTATT
The DNA here is from genome assembly GCF_003026135.1 of Photobacterium sp. GB-36. Taxonomy (NCBI): domain Bacteria; kingdom Pseudomonadati; phylum Pseudomonadota; class Gammaproteobacteria; order Vibrionales; family Vibrionaceae; genus Photobacterium; species Photobacterium sp. GB-36. Next base: position 245,509 of record NZ_PYNY01000003.1, read on the forward strand.
ATTGGCGCCATAGGCCTTAGTCTGATTTCTCTTATCATCTTCTACACTATTCGTTATACACGCCAACAAGTTGTCGCACCTTTAAATGATCTTGTTGATGCTTGTAAGCAAGTAAAGCGTAAAGATTTTCGATTGGATTTATTAAATAATAGCAATAATGAACTAGGTATTCTTGCCCATACCTTTAGTAGAATGTCATCAGATCTTGAACAGCTTTATCAAGGCTTAGAGCGCAGTGTCAATGAAAAAACCCACCGCTTACGTCATGCAAACGAATCACTCCAAGTGCTTTATAATTGCTCACAACAACTTTCTGTTAGCCATTTAACCCGAGAACAATTTACCAACATGCTTGAAACCATGATTGCTATAGATGGCTTAATTGGTACAAAACTGATCATTGCAGAGCCAAATGGCAGCACATCAGAAATTCAAGTGGGTCAACAAGCAGGTCAACATTGGCAATATAACGAATTGTATATCGATGGTGAATTAATGGGACAACTTTGGTGGCAGTACACTTTACCTTGTCCTGATAAGGCATTAATTAATAATATCTCTCAGATCCTTGCTCGCGCTATCTATTACAACCGCGCCCAAAAACAAGCGGAATATTTATTGATAATGGAAGAGCGCGCGACCATTGCCCGTGAACTCCATGATTCATTGGCACAATCGCTCTCCTATTTGAAAATTCAATTAGCCTTATTAAAAAGAAAACTCAATCAAAGCGATCAAAATGAAAGTACCCATCAAACTGTCCATGATATTGAAGAAGAGTTAAGTAACGCTTATACCCAACTGCGCGAATTACTCAGTACATTTCGGTTGATGATTAAAGATGCCAATTTTGGTGAAGCCTTAAATCAAATGTTAGAACCATTAGAAGAGCAAACCGATGCACTCTTAATTATAGATAATCAAATATCATCAATGGCGTTAGATGCCCATAACCAGGTTCACCTGTTACAAATTATTCGAGAAGCAGTATTAAATGCGATTAAACATGCAGACGCCGATGAGATTATCGTAAACTGCCAACAAACCGATCAACATATTGATGTCACGATCATCGATGACGGTAGAGGATTCGACCTTAACGAGAGTAAACGTGATCATTACGGTTTAAGTATTATGCAAGAGCGCGCATCACGGCTACAAGGTGAATTAAAAATACAATCGGGAATCAATCAAGGCTGCACTATCTGCCTTCTATTTCCATTACAAAAAGGATAACACGATGACATGCTGGAAAGTTATGATTGTAGATGATCACCCTCTCATGCGTCGAGGGATAAGCCAACTATTAAGTATTGAATCAGACTTCCAATTAGTAGGTGAAGCCAGCAATGGTAATGATGCTATCGCACTCGCCCATGAAAAATCACCAGATTTGATCTTACTCGATTTAAATATGAAGGGATTGTCCGGTCTTGATACGCTAATAGCGATGCGTGATGAAGGAATACTTGCCTGTATTGTTATATTAACTGTCTCTGATAGTCGAAGCGATATTAAAACAGTACTCAATGCTGGCGCTGACGGTTATTTACTCAAAGATACTGAGCCTGATGAATTAATCGAACAACTAAAATCAGCGTTATGTGGTGGTAAAGCCTATAGTGATATCGTAAAAGAGTGCCTTGATTCACCACATACCCCTACGAATATTTTGTCTCAATTAACAGACCGTGAGACGCAAATATTACAAGAAGTGGCAAAAGGTCAACGTAATCGCCAAATAGCCGAACAGCTTTTTATCTCAGAAGCGACGGTTAAAGTTCATATGAAAAGTTTACTCAAAAAGCTACAAGTAAAATCCCGTACAGCCGCCACTATTCTATACCTTGAAGCCCAAGGCCAATAATATCCTATTAAAAACGCATAACACGTGACGTCTTATGCGTTTTAATTTTAGGATAACGCCGCTAATAAGTAGGGTTCTTTTTCTTTGATCCATTCCAAATCAAATGGTCCCCAATCACTCAGCGTATAGTAACCATCATTATGACGGCGACCATCTTGAATGAAAGCAAGCTCAATACCGATGCTAGGTAGCGCTTTTAATACATCTTGAATAGTGCGACGCGGCCAGCCTGTTTGCTCAACCAAACGAGGGACATTAGGTCTCTCTGTATTTTCTACTAACAATGCTAAATAAAGTCGACGGGCAAAAACCGGATTCAGTTCCATTGAGGCCTCCATAAAATATTCCACATATTATTAAGCAGTGGAAAATATTTATGTTGAGTTTGATCAAGCCCGCTTTATCTTTACTTCTATTAAATAGAAAAATAAAAAAGCATTATTGTTTTTGTTAACAATACCGTTCTCAATCTCTTACAATCAGCTCACAAACAACAACACTTGCGGTCATTGTGTAATCTCGTTATAAAAGACTATCCATTAAAATATAATCAAGTCAGATCTTTTATGAGTACTACAGCCTACGGCATCAAAAACTGCGACACTATCAAGAAAATGAAAAAGTGGTTAGAAGCAGAAAATATCGAATACACTTTCCATGATTACCGTGTTGATGGCTTAGATCGCGCTCAACTCGAAACGTTTGAAACAGCACTTGGTTGGGAAGCCATGCTTAATAAACGTGGAACGACTTACCGTCAACTGACTGATGAGCAAAAAAATAGCTTAAACCGCGACAATGCCTTAGCCCTAATGTTAGAGCAACCAGCAATGATCAAACGTCCGCTATTAGTACACAATGATGCGTACTACTTAGGTTTTAAACCTGCTCAATACCAAGAAATTTTCCATCAACAATAACAAGGATACAAGGATGTCTGATAGCCCAGTTATTGCGCTTGCTAAAGATTTAATGAGTCGCCCATCTGTTACTCCTGAAGATGCAGGCTGCCAAGATGTAATGATCGCTCGTCTTGAGCAATTAGGCTTTATTATCGAAACCATGGTATTTGAAGATACCACCAACCTTTGGGCTCGCCGTGGTACCCAAGCTCCACTGTTTGTTTTCGCTGGTCACACCGATGTGGTACCGTCAGGTCCAGTAGAGCAATGGCACACGCCACCGTTTGAACCAACGATTATCGATGGCTACCTTCACGGCCGTGGCGCCGCTGATATGAAAGGCTCTCTAGCATGTATGATTGTTGCCATTGAGCGTTTCATCGCAGAAAACCCAGATCACAAAGGCTCAATTGCCCTGCTCATCACCTCTGATGAAGAAGGGCCATTTATCAATGGTACAACCCGTGTAGTTGATACCCTTGAAGCCCGTAATGAAAAAATCGATATGTGTATTGTCGGTGAGCCTTCAAGTACTCACCACGTTGGAGACGTTGTTAAAAACGGACGTCGTGGCTCAATTACCGGTGATTTAACCGTAAAAGGTATTCAAGGGCACGTTGCCTATCCACACCTTGCCAATAATCCCATTCACAAAGCATTACCAGCCCTCGCTGAGCTTGCTGCCACCACATGGGATAACGGCAATGCATATTTCCCACCGACCAGTTTCCAGATCCCAAATGTTGCCGCAGGCACGGGCGCATCGAATGTGATCCCTGGAGAATTTGAAGTGCAATTTAACTTCCGCTTTAGTACTGAATTAACGGATGAAGAAATAAAGCGTCGTGTACATTCAGTATTAGATGCCCATGGTTTAGATTACGACTTAAAATGGACATTAAGCGGTCATCCATTCCTTACCGATAAAGGTACGCTAGTCGAAGCGGTTGTTGCAGCGATTGAAGAAGTAAACCACCAGCAACCTGAACTTCTTACTACCGGTGGTACATCGGATGGTCGATTTATCGCTCGTACCGGTGCGCAAGTGGTTGAGTTAGGCCCTGTAAATGCCACTATTCACAAAGTGAATGAGTGTGTAAAAGTCGCAGATCTTGAAAAGCTAACCGACATGTACCAAAAAGTATTAGAAAAAGCACTGTAATAATAAACGCATTCAATACTCAAAGCAGCTAACGTATTGCACGTAAGAAGTGAAATATGTGGCTGCTTTTTTATTGCCATTAATGACTAATATATAAGCTAAATGATCGATAAAAGTGTTATCCTGAAAATACTCTATCACTAAATTAGTGAGGCTAATATGGAATGGCTTTTTAACCCTTGGGTGATCTCTTTTATTATTGTTGCCGTCATCGCTAGCAACATTGCAGCGCTAAAATATACCGCTTATATGAAGATTGAGATGCAGAAAAAACACAAACTGTTTGACGACAAACACCCTCTCAGTAAGCAAGAAAATCCTGTATCTCAAGATAAAAAAGACGACAAAGAATAAGAAAAAATCAAAAATTACTGGCATAAAAAAAGCTGCCAATTAGTGATTACTAGCCGGCAGCTTTTTACATTTTATTTAACGATTAAGCACGGCTTAAGTAATCAGCAACACCCACCCACTTATAACTCGTCAGCTCTTCTAAACCCATTGGGCCACGAGCATGCAGTTTCTGGGTTGATACCGCAACTTCCGCACCTAAACCAAATTGCGCACCGTCAGTAAAACGTGTAGACGCATTCACATAAACAGCCGCCGAGCCTGCCGCATTAACAAAACGTTCTGCCGACTGCAGGTTATTAGTTAAGATTGAATCGGAATGGCTCGCATTGTGCTTACGCATATGGAAAATGGCTTCATCCACATCGTTTACCACCTTAATACCTAAGGTGTAGCTTAACCATTCAGTATCAAAGTCACCTTCTGCTATCTTGCGCAGAGAAGACGCTTTACCTTCAAGTAGATTATAGGCTGCTTCATCAGCAACCAGTGCTACCTTGGCTTTGTTCATACGCTCAACTAAACGTGATAAGAAGGCTTCTGCTACTTTCTCATTTACAAGTAAGGTATCTAACGCATTACAGGCCGATGGACGCTGTACTTTGGCATTTTCAACCACATCTAAAGAACGAGTAAGATCGGCACTTTCATCAACATAAATATGGCTAATACCAAAACCGCCGATAATCACAGGAATAGTGCTGTTTTCTTTACACATTTTATGTAAACCCGCACCACCACGAGGAATGATCATATCTACGTATTGATCAAGCTTAAGCAGTTGTGAAACAAGTTCGCGATCGGGTTGCTCTATGTACTGTACAGAAGCGGCTGGTAGTCCTGCTTTTTCCAATGCCACTTGAATCACTTTTACCAGTGCCATATTGGAGTGGAATGTCTCGCGACCACCACGAAGGATGCTAGCGTTACCTGTTTTTAGGCATAATGCCGCAATATCAATCGTAACATTCGGACGCGCTTCATAGATCACACCAACAACCCCTAATGGAACGCGACGACGGCTTAAACGCATACCATTTTCAAGTACGCGGCTATCAAGCTCTGCACCAACAGGATCATTAAGATTAATCACATTACGCACATCATTTGCAATACCCGCTAATCGTGATTCATTTAGTAATAAGCGATCGACTAATGCATCAGACATACCTGATTCAAGTGCGGCATCAATATCTTGTTTGTTCGCTGCTAAGATAATGTCTTTATTACTTTCTAATTCATCAGCAATAATCGCTAAAGCATTATTTTTAACTGCAGTTGCCGTTGTTGCTAACTCGAAAGCAGCCTGTTGTGCCGCTTGTCCCATTAATTCAAGATTCACAATAATTCCTCTATTAATCCTTGTCGTGATGCCAATACTTCTCTGTATTTATACATACATGTCGTTTTTAAATAACTACCATATCATCACGATGGATAGCCACGTGACCATGTTCGTAACCCAACACAAGGTGGATTTCTTGGCTATGCTTTCCTGCAATTTTTGCCATATCTACACTCGAGTAGCGGCAAATACCACGTGCTAATAGGTTATTTTGTTTATCAAAGATACGCACCACTTCACCGCGTTCAAAATCACCTTTTACCATGGTGATCCCTTTCGCAAGTAAACTACTCCCACGTTGTTGCACAGCAATGACAGCGCCATCATCAATAACAATGTCACCGGCTGGAGGAGGCCCAGCTAAAATCCAACGCTTACGGCTTTCTAATGGGGATTCCAGCGGTAAGAAACGCGTACCAACAGATTTACCTTCCGCTAAATCAATAATGACATCAGGACGACGACCAGCAGCGATGATCACTTCAATACCAGCTCGACGAGCCACATCTGCTGCCTGTAGTTTTGTTGCCATGCCGCCTGTACCTAAACCACCCACAGTGCCACCCGCTAATTTACGCAGTGTTTCATCAATAGTATGTACTTCACGGATAAGCTCTGCATCAGGATTACTACGAGGATCGGCGGTAAATAGACCTGGTTGATCTGTCATTAATAACAGTTTATCTGCGCCACCTAAAATACCGACAAGTGCGGATAAGTTATCGTTATCACCCACTTTAATTTCTGTTGTCGCTACCGCATCATTTTCATTCACAACAGGAACAATACCGTTATCCAGCAAGGCAACTAACATATCACGCGCATTTAAATAACGTTCCCGATCGTTTAAATCTGCACGCGTTAATAGCATTTGACCGATATTGATCCCATAGATACCAAATAAGATTTCCCACTCTTGAATTAAGCGACCTTGACCAACCGCAGCCAGTAATTGCTTACTTGCCATTGTTTTGGGCAGTTCAGGGTAACCTAAATGCTCACGTCCTGCTGCAATTGCACCAGATGTGACAATAATAATTTTATGTCCTTGACGACGAAGCATCGCACATTGACGGACAAGCTCAACCATATGGGCGCGATCTAACTTCAGCGTACCGCCAGTAAGAACACTGGTGCCCAACTTAACAACAATTGTTTGTGATGCAGCAGATGCTGCAAGGTCTTGCTCTCGAGCATTAGTATTTTTGGTATCTGCCATGGGGATCAAACAAAATAGAAAGAAATAATATGTACTTTGTTTTATCAATACTGCTAATAAAGCACAAGAGAAAAACAATGACTAAATACATATAAGTGCGCAAATATTTAGTTAAACAACTGAAACGCTTACAAATCACACAAAATTATATTTAAGCCGCTAAATTCGGTTATCTTAGGCAACAAGATGTAAAAAAAAGATACAAAAAAACCCATCACTTCATTGGATGGGTTTTATAAATTGAGAGCAAATTATTTATGCTAGCTCAGTAAGCGGTGTTTGTGTGAGTTCTGAAGATGGAGATAAGGTTAATTGGCATTCATCAACAATAAATGGCGTCAACTTACGGTGAAAATCTAATAATGTTTTCATCACCGCATCTTTATGCTTTGCGGGTAACTTTCCATTACTCCACTCACCATTTAAATCAAAACGGCCAAAATCATAGCAATATTCATAACCATTATCGGTTACTGTTAAAATTAACCACCAGCCCCAAAATTCACGTTGTTCGGGCTCTTTATCAGCATTAACACAACTGGCTAAACAATCAAAAAAGAACTGACCTTCTTTTGATTTTTTCTCACGTAAGTAAGGACCCAGCGCAGTTAATTTTGTTATTAAACGCCCATGAGGCGGAAAAAGAGTTGTCGAAGTCATTGCAAATCCATCCATAGTCAACTGCAGTGATGAGTATGCTAATACTCAAAATAATATACGTTTACTAACGTTTTTTAATCACGTTGTTTATGTGCAACATGATAGCTATCAGTATTTATATATTATGGTTGAATATGGATAAAATGCTAGTGAAGATACGAAATTTTATTAACAATATCATAGTGGTATAAAATAAAGTTCGATATCCTCACTGCATACCGTCAAGGTTTTGTCTCCACCTTAACCATTAGAGCCAAATAATTGTCTACTTTTATTACCTTAACTGCTCATTTAACCATTCAACTACAGTCGTTAATGAACGGTGGTAGCCATCATGAATAGGCTTTTCTGGTAACGTTATCGCTTTACCACCATAACTGGACAGCGCAATTAACTGATTATCACTTTCAGGGCATACAGGATCATTTTTTAAACTTATTCCCAGCATTGGCATATCAATACGTCGGCGCCCCAAAATTCCTTGATGCTTTAACGACCATGCCGGAAGATGAGAAATGATGCTCGTTTCTGATTGACCATTTTTACCCATTCGAGATGCTAACACATCAAGATACATCCGAGGGATCTGCTCAATCATCTTAGGTTGGGTCAACACGCTATGAATCGCGCCGCCCAAGCTAATACAGGTTTTTAAACGTGTTGGCTCCATAAAACCTAAACGAATAGCTGCATTACCGCCCATTCGTAACCCTAGCATTGCAACTTTATGGTGATCGACCCAAGGGACATCACGTATCTGCTGTAATAACGCTTGATGAAGTCGACTGGTATCTTCCGTTAAGTTCCAACGATCACAATGACCGACAGATGGCATATCCAGTGTGACCATCGCATAACCTGCCGGCCCTAAATAATCTTCATATAAGCGCCATAAATCGCATTGCAATGTATCTAATCCACCGCTAACGATCACTGTCGGTAATAGTTTATCGGTACGAGGCAAATGAATGAAGGCTTCAAAGGTTTTACCTTCATACTTGACACTAATCGTTCGCATATCATGCGGGCGTAATTCTATCGCTTCACGATAACTTTGATTGGCTTGCAATTCTGCTTGATCAGCCAATTGATCGCCTTTGATATACGGATACGCGGCAATACTGTAATGCGTGCTGGCTTTTAATAACAACTCAGAAGCTTTAAGTTTCTCACCTTCATTTAATAGAAGACGTGCTTGCTTTTGATAGCTTGCGCCCAATTGAGCCCATTCATATGTCCAGTTACCTGGCTTATAGCCAATCACCGTATCCAGTAAATGTTCACTCGTACGTGGAGATTTAGCACCCGCAATACGAGCAAGTACCGCTTCAAGCTCTATCGGATCGACGCCCTGCCAAATCCATTGTGGGCGACGTAAAACACGGTACCAGCTAGCCTTACTCTCACCATCCAGCGCATTGTTCACTCGCCCACTACGCACATGAGCAATTTTAACCAAATTCGATGTCTCTTTAGAGGTTGGTCTTGGGGCAAATAACTTTTCGGACAAATTTTCAGGGGATGGCTCAGACACGGCACTCTCCACGTGGTCTTGATGATGTGTAGTGATGATATACCCAAAATCACTTACGTATGTCGATTTAAAACAAAAAAAGACGCCTTATCGGCGTCTTATTAATCAATCTTAGTTTACAGCAGCAAAGCAATAAACCTTGATAAAGGGAGAATGCTTATCGCTTAGCGATTGGATCGACAAACGTTACTGCCATATCCCACGGTTGTTCAATCCACGTTTCTTGTGGGATATCAACAACGTAATCATCAACTAAATGTTGACCTGCAGGTTTTGCGCATACTGTTACAAATTTACCACGTGGGTACAGTTCACGAATTTTTTCAGCAGTACCGCCCGTGTCGACTAAATCATCAACAATAATAAAGCCTTCACCATCACCTTCTGCTTTCTTGATCACACGCATATCACGTTGGTGATCATGATCGTAGCTTGAGATACATACGGTATCTACATGACGGATACCCAGTTCACGCGCCAAAATAGCAGCAGGAACAAGACCGCCACGGCTAACAGCAATAATACCTGTCCACTGCTCAGCAGGTAGCAACTTTTCAGCTAGCTGACGAGTGTAAGTTTGCATGTTATCCCAAGTGATGATGAATTTATTACTCATAGATAAAGAACCTCTGGATCAACGATGTTAAATCGCCCTAAATAGATAAAGCTTTATGAAATCTAAAACTTAAAGAAAAATTATTTTTGCAAGGAACAATGCTGAAATAACCCAAACACTGATATTTACATCACGCCCCTTACCACTCATTGCTTTAACCGCAGCATAAGTGATAAAACCAAGGCCAATACCTTCAGCGATAGAATAAGTTAAAGGCATCAACAAACAAACCACAACAACCGGTGCAGCTTCTGTTAGATCACGCCAATCAATTGCCACTAACCCCGACATCATCAAAATCGCGACGTAGAATAATGCACCAGCCGTTGCGTAGGCAGGTACCATGCCAGCTAATGGAGCAAAAAATAGAGCGAGTAAGAATAATACACCAACCGTTACCGCAGTAAGACCGGTACGACCTCCGACTGCGACACCGGACACACTCTCGACAAAAGAAGTGGTATTCGATGTACCCAATAAGGCACCAACAGAGGTTGCTGTACTATCTGCAAGTAACGCGCGATTTAAGCGTGGCAACTTGCCATCTTCACCGATTAAGTTTGCTTTTGTCGCAACACCGACAAGCGTACCTGCGGTATCAAATAAATCGACAAACAAGAAAGCAAACACAATTGAAATCAGGCCAACTTCCATTGCCCCCGAAAAATCTAATTGCATAAAGGTTGGTGCAATGCTTGGTGGCATTGACATAATGCCGCCATAAGTCACTTCACCAAATGCAATACTCAACCCAGTAACAATTAAGATTGCAATCAAGACTGCAGCTTTAAAGCCACGATGAACAAGCGCTATGGTTAGAAAGAAACCAAGTGCTGCCATCACAACAGGAAAACTAGTTAGATCGCCTACTTGTACTAACGTCGCAGGGTTATCTACGACAATGCCTGAACTCTGTAATGCAATGAAGGCAAGGAATAAACCTATACCTGCAGAAATTCCGGTTCGCAGCGCCATTGGTATGGAGTTAATGATCCATTCCCGTACTTTTAATAAACTTAACGCAATAAAACACAAACCTGATAAGAAAACAGCGGCTAACGCAACTTGCCATGTATACCCCATGCCTAGCACAACGGTATAAGTAAAGAAGGCATTTAAGCCCATGCCTGGTGCTTGTGCGACAGGATAGTTAGCAAAAAATCCCATCACAAAACAACCGATCATCGCAGCTAAACAGGTTGCAACAAATACTGCACCTTTATCCATTCCCGTACTGGATAGCATAGTAGGGTTTACAAAAATGATGTAAGCCATGGTCAGGAATGTCGTTAAGCCAGCAAGCAACTCCGTTCGCACAGTTGTGCCGTGTTCCTTTAGTTTAAATAACTTCTCAAGCATGTTTCTCTGTTCCTTGGAGATTGACACGTTAGTATTAAGCAAAAGAAAACGTTTGCGTTCTCAATTCGAGCGCGATTATAAACATCAGATCTATCAATTTCCAGAAAATATCGAGTAAATGCACAAAACTAAGACTAATAAATTTAATTTTGTTTTTTTGGCTTTTAAGAACAGATAATTAGCAATATAAAATCAATGCATTAGCTAAAATATGCCAAATTAATATATTTCATCTATTTTATATTTATGAGATCTACAGCAATAAAACGTACTAAGGATCACATCGCGATGTGTGACTAACTTGTTATGACGATTTAAAGGTAAAAAAACGCCGCTTCAAAGCGAAGCGGCGGCGAATGTTGCAAATAATCGCTCACGATTATTTAGTATTCTCAAGTTAGGGGGTGAACAAGCTGTTCGGCTAACTAGTCAGCAACTAGATAACAAAATTCTTAATAACCAAAGTAATTAGGGTAAGTAAAGTTACCTGTATATACAGAGCGGTTATTCCAAAAGTGTGTAATTGAATCAAAAATTTTCATTTTAAATCACCTTATAAATAAGTAATCCAAATTAACCACATAAATATTTATGCGCTTAATCCTTGGAGGGGAAAGACCATCGTGGTCGCACTTATCTCGGTTCCATGGAGGCGATATCTCGGGTTCATCCTGAACGTGTACAGTGTTTTCTCATACCTTTATGAGACTGTCTAAATCATAACCATTACGTAATTTACTTTCAAGCATTTCCTTTAACCTCGTCACACTTTTTACAAAAAAACATTGTTAAACCAATTTTGATGTAATTTTTTTCAATTTTGATCGGTTAAATCTTGCTTTATGATCAAGAAAATAAATATAAGAAATAATTACGTAATCATCAGCTCAATGTATACAAGTCAAGCGCCGTTAATACTTATTCATTATCGTATTCGTGGTTTAAGATTTTACTTTTTTCTCTACCTCCACCGAAGTCTGAATGATATGCTAAAAAAAATGCGATGGAGTAAATCGCTACTTATATATGTCATTTGACGGCTAATAGCCTGACAAGTGTCACTGGACCAAAATTCTATAAAGGTAGGCTTCCGTGTCTGAAATCAGTCAACTATCTCCTCAAGCTGTATGGCAATTTTTCGATCAAATTTGTTCGATCCCTCATCCTTCTAAATATGAAGAACAATTAGCACAATTCATCATTGCGTTTGCTAAAAAAGAAGGCTTAGATGTTCGCCGTGATGAAACAGGTAACGTCATTATTAAAAAGCCAGCAACAGCAGGCATGGAAAACCGTAAAGGTGTGGTACTTCAAGCGCACATCGACATGGTTCCACAGAAAAATGAAGAAACCGTTCACGACTTCACAACAGATCCTATCCAACCTTTCATTGACGGTGAATGGGTAACGGCAAAAGGTACAACATTAGGTGCTGATAACGGTATGGGTATGGCAAGCTGTCTTGCGGTACTGGCTGCTAAAGATATCGAACATGGCCCATTAGAAGTACTACTTACTATTGATGAAGAAGCTGGCATGACCGGTGCTTTTGGTCTTAAAGAAGGTTGGTTAGAAGGTGACATTCTACTAAACACTGACTCTGAGCAAGAAGGCGAAGTCTACATGGGTTGTGCTGGCGGTGTAGACGGCGCAATCACACTTGATATAAAGCGTGAAGCAACACCAGCAGATCACCAAGCAATTAAATTAGTCCTAAAGGGCTTAAAAGGCGGTCACTCTGGTTGTGATATTCATACTGGCCGTGGCAACGCAAACAAATTACTGGCTCGCTTTTTAGTCTCTCATGCAGACGATCTTGGCTTACGTATTAACAACTTCACAGGCGGTAGCCTACGTAACGCAATTCCTCGTGAAGCGTCTGCGATTGTTACCCTACCAGCTAAACATGTTGATCAACTAAATACATTATTCGCTCATTACAAAACGCTACTAAGTGCTGAGCTTGGTCATGTAGAAACAGATATCAACCTATTTACTGAATCTGCTGAACTACCAACAGATGTAATGGTAATGGCAGATCAAACACGTCTAATCAATGTATTAAACGTCTGCCCTAACGGTGTTATCCGTATGAGCGATGACATTGAGGGCGTTGTTGAAACATCACTAAATATGGGTGTTATCACGACAGAAAGCGATAAAGTGATCGTACTTTGCTTAGTCCGTTCTTTAACTGACTCTGGTCGTAGCTATGTAGAAAGCATGTTGCAATCATTAGCAACCTTAGCAGGCGCACAATGTGAGTTTTCTGGTACATATCCAGGTTGGAAGCCAGACGCCGATTCTGAAATCATGCACGTATTCCGTGACATGTACCAAGAGATGTATGGTAATAAACCCAACATCATGGTGATCCACGCAGGTCTTGAGTGTGGCTTATTTAAAGAACCGTACCCTGAAATGGACATGTTATCATTTGGTCCTACCATCAAGTTCCCACACTCACCTGATGAGAAAGTGAAAATTGATACCGTTCAAATGTTCTGGGATCAAATGATTGCAGTACTTAAAAATATTCCTGTTAAAAAATAAACTTACGGAATAACAAAAACGGGCTTAACGTGATCTCATGTTAAGCCCGTTTTTATATGCACTGTAATAAATGTGTCAACAGAGAAGGTTCTGTTTTCATCTAATCAAAAACCAAAAGAAAGCTGTTGCGCTTTTAAACCAACCTCTAACCCAACACTTAAGCCTATTAAGCGTATCTCACGAGAATTTTGTCGGGTCATCGCTTCTTTTAATAAATCGATAAATTGCGCTTTATCTAATTTAGGATAAATATGCTCAACCGTAGTTTGTTGAAAGTCTGCAAATTTTAACTTTATACCTTGCTTGGCAATATCTAACTCAGGCCGTACTTTACGTAATCGTTGCTCAAGCTCAGGATATAACTGATCAACCACTTGCCAACACTGATCAAAACTTGAAATATTTTGACTAAAGGTACGCTCTACCCCAACCGACTTTCGTTGTCGTTCAACAATCACTTCACGCTCGTCAATACCGTGTGCTCGAGACCATAATGATTGCCCAAATTTGCCAAATTGCTGTAGCAGTAAATGACGGTCATAATTTTGTACATCACGACCAATATACAAGCCTTTCTCATGGAGTTTTTGAATAGTTACCTTTCCTACCCCAGGTATTTTTTCTAGTTTTAGTTCAGCAACAAAACTATCCACATCTTCAGGTGTAACCACATATTGACCATTAGGCTTATTCAGATCTGAAGCAACTTTGGCAATAAACTTCACCGGAGCCACACCCGCAGAAGCGGTGAGCTGTAACTCCTCTTCAATTGCACGGCGAATATCCTGAGCAATTAAGGTCGCAGAGCCATGAAGCATTTCGCAATCAGATACATCTAAATATGCTTCATCTAAGGATAATGGCTCGATTTTATCCGTGTACCTTAAGAAAATAGTCCGTATCTGTTGGGATATTTCACGATAAACCTGCATTCTGCCTGGCACTAAGGTTAAGTGTGGGCATAATTTTAAAGCATGAGCCGTTGGCATTGCTGAATGAATACCATATTTACGGGCTAAGTAATTACAAGTACTGACGACGCCTCGCGTCGAGCGGCCACTAATTGCTATCGGAATATCACGTAAAGCTGGATTATCACGAGCTTCAACGGCAGCATAGAAACAATCCATATCGACATGAATAATTTTCCTTTGGCCTGCTATTTGTTTCGTTATATTCGCCACCAAAGACACTCGTAGTTACTGTTTATACATACAGCTATTATAACTATGAATTACGATAGTTGGAAAACTAAAAATATTCATCTAAAAAGGAATACAAATTAAGTTTGATATTTCACCAACAAGATCACAAAAATAAAACCTAATAAAATATTTGATAATCAACCCATTACATCTAATGTTATAAATATCAATATACACCGAATTTATTATGCGTATTGCTAAAAGGAGTTAACTTTGCAACATCAAGTACTTGTTGTCGAAGATAGCCGCGCATTTCGTCACTATCTTGATGACCAATTGAAACAAGCTGGCTTCAAGGCTATTTTTGCCGAAAACCTATCACAAGCTAAAAAATTATTAGCCGCCCCAAAACGTTATCTTTGTGCTGTACTCGATTATTGCCTTCCGGATGGTCAAGATGGTGAAATCATCGATCTCGTATTAGACCACAAGGTCAAATCGATCGTTTTAACTGCCCAATTTAATGAAACTATCCGCGAAAAAGTTCTTGCCAAAGGCGTTTTAGATTATTTACTTAAAGATAGTGCAGCTTCCGTTGCCTACCTTGTACCACTATTACTTCGTCTAGAAGCTAACTTAGAGCATAAAGCACTCGTTGTTGATGATTCTGACATGGTACGAAATCATGTCAGTCATTTATTAGAAAAACAGAACCTCACGGTATATGAAGCCTCTGACGGTAATGAAGCGCTACAAATCATTGATGATAATCCAGATATAAGCTTAGTTATTACTGATAACGATATGCCAGAAAAAGACGGCATTACTATGACCCGTGAAATCAGACGTGAGTACAGTCGAAATAAAATGGCGGTATTAGGTCTATCTGGTAGTGACGACAGCACGATGACGGCGCAGTTTCTAAAAGCAGGTGCCAACGATTTTCTCTATAAGCCCTTTAATCAAGAAGAGTTTAACTGTCGTATTCATCATATTCTAAATATGAAAGATACCTCTGATAAGCTGTATCGGATGGCAAACCAAGATGCTTTAACAGGGCTTTGGAATCGTCGTTACTTCTTCACTCATAGCTGTTGTCAAACTGAAAATGAGTCGTTGAATATAGCGATGATTGATATCGACTTTTTTAAAAAAGTTAACGATACGTATGGCCATGATGGTGGTGATGCCGTACTCATCAGCATCAGTAAAATCATTGATGCTCACTTTCCAGAATCGATTGTTGCCCGCTTTGGCGGAGAAGAGTTCTGCATTCAGCATTGTGGTCACTTCCCTAGCTTTTTATCAACCTTAGAACTTGTTCGACAACGCATTGAATCAATTACTATTCCCTACCTTGATCAGCAGATAAAAATCACTATAAGTATTGGTGCAGCAACAAATTTAAAAACACTGGATAGCCTAATTAAACAAGCTGACGATAACCTTTACACCGCCAAGAAAAACGGTAGAAATCAGTTAGTGAGCAATTAAATGGCATAAAAAAGCCTGAGTTAGCTCAGGCTTTTTTATGCCATTTAATTGCTCAAAGGCAGTTAGATAATTTGATTCTTTTTCCATTCAGCTGCACGAGCAGCGCGGGCTTCACGCTTTTTACGCGCATCACACGGCTCAGGGCAATCACATTCTTTTGCAATACCAATGCCGTCTAATCCCCCACAGCTGCCACTTACGGTTTTACGTTGGAAAATATAGCCAACTGCCATTGCGACAATCACTAATAAGAAAACAGAAAATGTGACTAAGTAAATAACCATGACTACCTCATTTATTTTTTAACAACGTATTGCTCAAACGTATCTGACTTATATTCAACGAAGCCATCTTTGGTCTTTACAATCAACATTACAGGTAACTTCTCTTTATTGGCTAATGCTATAGACTCTTCTTCCCCCATAACAGAAAAAGTCGTCGCGTATGCATCTGCCGTCATACAAGATGGCGCAATAACTGTAACCGACACAACATGGTTAGCAATTGGCTTACCGGTTTGAGGATTGATCAAGTGAGAATAACGCACTCCATCTTCTTCAAAGTAATTACGATAATCACCCGATGTCGCTATTGCCATATCGCCAGCTTGAATTATATCTTGTACCGCCCTCTCACTTGCAACAGGTTTTTCAATCGCAATACGCCATGGCACATCAGAACGGTTCTTTCCTTGTAAGCGAACTTCACCGCCGACATCAACCATGAAATCTTTAACATGCAGATCATCTTTTAAATAATCAGCAACGACATCAACGCCATACCCTTTTGCGATAGATGAAAGGTCAACATACAGGTTAGGCAGATCTTTCACTAATTTATTACCCGATAATACCGCTAAATGTTGATAACCAATTTCGGCTTTTCGAGTCGCAATCTCTTTATCTGTAGGGGTAGATTCTGGGCGAGCTTCAGGACCAAAACTCCACAAGTTTACCAATGGACCCACCGTCACATCATAAGCCCCATTACTTAGCTTAGAAATACGTAATGCTTCAGAAATTACTTTTGCCGTTGCCGCAGAAACCTCAAAAGGTTGAGAAGATTGTTGCTGGTTAAATTGGCTTAATTCAGAATCAGGACGATAAGTCGACATTTGATCATTAACAAGCTCTAAACGCTTATCAATTTCTTTTTGGATAACTTCTGGGCTTGGTAATCCCTCTTGCTTGATGAGTTTTACTGAATAGTAAGTCCCCATTGTTTGCCCATTAATATCAATCTGTTGACGACTATCACCACAGCCTGTCAACAACATTAACGTTGATAACACCAACGTACTACACAGCAGGAAACGCTTCACTTCATACTCCATCGTTCATGTTGTTTTTTAGTCTGATCACTTCTCACTATTGATAAATAACCACAATAAAAAACAGGTTTAAAAGGGTTAGTAAGAAAAAAGGCTGACCATTCACTGGTCAGCCAATTTAATTGTGAGCGAAGGGCTATGTATTAGCCACCGAAATCATCAAGTAGGATGTTTTCATCTTCTACACCAAGATCTTTAAGCATGCTGATAACAGCCGCGTTCATCATTGGTGGACCACACATGTAGTATTCACAGTCTTCAGGTGCTTCATGATCACGTAAGTAGTTTTCGTAAAGCACGTTATGAATGAAGCCAGTGTAACCATCCCAGTTATCTTCTGGTTGTGGATCAGACAGTGCACAGTGCCATACGAAGTTATCGTTTTCAGCAGCAAGCATATCGAAATCTTCAACGTAGAACATTTCACGCTTAGAACGCGCACCGTACCAGTAAGACATCTTACGCTTAGAGTGCAGACGCTTAAGTTGGTCAAAGATGTGAGAACGCATTGGCGCCATACCAGCACCACCACCCACAAATACCATCTCATTGTCAGTATCTTTTGCGAAGAACTCACCAAATGGACCTGAAATCGTACACTTGTCACCTTCTTTAAGTGACCAAATGAATGATGACATTTGACCTGGTGGTACGTCTGGATTATTAGGCGGCGGCGTAGCAATACGCACGTTTAGCATAATAATACCGAACTCTTCAGGGTAGTTCGCCATTGAGTAAGCACGGATGATATCTTCATCAACCTTAGACTCGTAACGGAATAGGTTAAACTTATCCCAGTCTTCACGGTACTCTTCTGGAACATCAAAGTCAGAGTACTTAATATGGTGAGCAGGTGCTTCAATCTGGATGTAACCACCAGCACGGAAAGGTACTGATTCGCCATCTGGAATTTGTAGCTTAAGCTCTTTGATGAAGGTCGCTTTGTTATCGTTAGAGATAACAGAACATTCCCACTTCTTCACACCAAAAATTTCTTCAGGTAATTCGATGTCCATATCAGACTTCACGTTAACCTGACACGCAAGACGCTCGCCTTCACGTGCTTCACCTTTGGTGATGTGATCTAATTCTGTTGGCAGAATATCACCGCCGCCAGATTTAATTTTTACACGACACTGACCACAAGAACCACCGCCACCACATGCTGATGATACGAAGATACCGTTACCCGCTAGAGCACTTAGTAGCTTGCCACCTGCACCTGTGGTGATCGCTTTTTCTGGATCGCCGTTTACTGAAATAGTGATGTCACCTGTTGGTACTAGCTTAGATTTAGCAAATAGAATTACTAAAACTAGAGCCAGGATAATCAAGGTGAACATGACTACGCCAAGAAGAATAATATCCATTGATATTCCTTACTTATCCTGATTACAGCTGTACGCCAGAGAAAGACATGAAGCCTAACGCCATCAAACCTACGGTGATAAAGGTAATACCTAAACCACGAAGACCTGCCGGTACATCTGAATATTTCATCTTTTCACGAATACCCGCAAGTGCAACAATTGCAAGCATCCAACCCGTACCTGAGCCGAAGCCGTATACGATAGATTCTACAAAGTTGTAATCACGCTGTACCATGAACGATACACCACCGAAGATTGCACAGTTAACTGTGATCAACGGAAGGAAAATACCTAGTGCGTTATATAGCGGCGGGAAGAAGCGATCTAGAATCATTTCTAGGATCTGTACTAACGCTGCGATAACACCGATGAAAGTAATAAAGTTCAGGAAGCTAAGGTCAACACCTTGAACTAATGCACCATCTTTCAATAAGTAAGTGTAAACAAGGTTGTTTACAGGTACTGCAATCGTAAGTACTACGATTACGGCAACACCCAGACCAAACGAGGTCTTAACTTTCTTAGATACCGCAAGGAATGTACACATACCTAAGAAGAAAGATAATGCCATGTTCTCGATAAAAATCGAACGAACTAATAGGCTAAGATAATGTTCCATGTTCCCCTTACTCCTTCGCTTCTACTTGTTCTGGACGGAAAGTACGAATCACCCAGATCATGAAACCAATTAGGAAGAAAGCAGACGGAGCTAACAGCATTAGACCGTTAGGCTGGTACCAACCACCATCAGACGTTAGTGGTAATACTTGCATACCGAATAGCTTGCCAGAACCTAGTAGTTCACGGAAGAAAGCAACTGTAATCAGAACAAAACCATAGCCTAAACCGTTACCAATACCATCTAAGAAAGACGGAAGCGGTGGTGATTTCATTGCGTATGCTTCTGCACGACCCATTACGATACAGTTAGTAATGATAAGACCAACGAATACAGATAGCTGCTTAGAGATATCGTATAGGTACGCTTTTAGTACCTGATCTACCACGATTACTAGTGATGCGATAATTGCCATCTGAGCAATGATACGCACGCTGTTCGGGATTTGATTACGTACAAGTGAAACAAATAAGTTAGAGAATGCAGTTACTACTGTTACTGCGATTGTCATAACAAATGCTGTTTCTAGCTTAGTGGTTACCGCTAGCGCCGAACATACACCAAGGATTTGAAGGGCGATTGGGTTATTACTAATAAAAGGTCCAAATAGGATCTTTTTCATTTCTTTAGCATCAGCCATTATTCAGATCTCCTGCACGTAGCTTAGCAAGGTAAGGACCGAAGCCTTGAGCACCAAACCAGAAGTCGAAGGTGTGCTGTACACCATTACTTGTTAATGTTGCACCAGAAAGACCATCAACATCGTGTTCGCTACCTGCTGGTGCGCCACCTTTAACAATCTTAATTGCAGGCTTGAAGTTCATATCGTACAACTTCTTGCCAACGAACTGCTCACGCCAAGTTGGGTTTTCAACTTCACCACCCAGTCCCGGAGTTTCAGCTTGATCGTAGTAAGTAATACCATCAACAGTGTTACCGTCCATACCAACAGCAACAAATGCGTACATCATTGACCATAGACCGTTACCGTGGATAGGTAAGATAACTTTGGTTGTTTGACCTGCAGCATCTTTAACAAGATATACAGTCGCAACGTTAGCACGACGAATGATCTTCGCTAAATCTTCGTTCGCTGGAAGCTTAGTAGATTCAGCTGGATCTTTCGCTGCTGCACGCTGATCATATTGTGCCGCAGTTTGACCATCAACCTCAGAAACGTATTCACCGGTTTTAATGTTAACAAGCTTAGGCTCGATGAACTTACCGTATGTTTCTTTAACGTTCGTTGTTGGTGTTAGCAAACCTGCAACAGAAAGAATATTACGCTGTACGTCAAGTACCGCATTTTCTTCTTGCTTAGGGCGTAATGAAACAGCTGCTACTGATACGATGATTGAACACACTAGGCTCAATACAACAACAAAAAGCAGCGTTCTTTTCATGCTATCTTTATTACTTGCCATGGCGAGCCAGTCTCCGTTTGATATTGCCTTGAACAACTAGGTTGTCAAATAGAGGTGCAAATAAGTTAGCGAATAGAATCGCTAGCATCATGCCTTCTGGGTATGCAGGGTTAACTACACGAATCATTACAGCCATTGCACCAATCAATGCGCCATACCACCATTTTGCTTTGTTGGTAAACGCTGCAGAAACAGGATCCGTTGCCATGAACATCATACCGAATGCAAAACCACCTAATACAAGGTGCCACTGCCAAGGCATGCTGAACATTGGGTTCGTATCAGAACCAATGATATTAAATAGCGTTGCTGCTGCAATCATACCGATCATCGTACCGGCAATAATACGCCATGAAGCAATACCCATAACAACGATGAATGCACCACCGATCAGGATAGCTAATGTTGATACTTCACCAATAGAACCTGGGATATGACCGATGAACGCGTCCATCCAAGTAATTGTTTGACCCGTGATAGTGTTAACAACACCCGCTTCACCACCTTGAGCCCACTGACTTAGCGGAGTCGCGCCAGAGAAACCATCCGCCGCAGTCCAAACTAGATCACCAGAGATCTGAGCTGGGTATGCGAAGAATAGGAACGCACGACCTGCAAGTGCAGGGTTAAGGAAGTTACGACCAGTACCACCAAAAATTTCTTTTGCGACGACAACACCAAAGGTAATACCTAGTGCTGCTTGCCAAAGCGGTAATGTAGGTGGAACGATCAAGGCGAAAAGAATAGAAGTTACAAAGAAACCTTCGTTAACTTCATGCTTACGCACTATACAGAACAACACTTCCCAGAAACCACCCACAGCAAATACTACTGCGTAGATAGGTAGGAAATATGTTGCACCAAGCAACATCTTACTGCCCCAACCTGCGTCAACGGATAATGTTCCGCCTAGCATTTGAGTAAACCAGTAATGCCAATCTGCAGCAATAATGGCTGTTAGCTTGTCAGCTGTGTATAGGTGGTTAAGACCAGCAATAGCTTGATCACCCACGTTGTACATCCCCCAGAACATTGCTGGGAAGACCGCAAGCCAAACCATGATCATCAGACGCTTAAGGTCGATGCTGTCACGAACGTGCGCAGAAGTACGCGTTACTTGACCTGGTGTATACATGATAGTTGCAAACGCTTCATATAGCGCAAACCAACGTTCATGCTTACCACCAGGTTCAAAGTGATGTTCAATATCTTCGAGGAAATTCTTGAGACCCATGAATTACCCTTCCTTCTCAATTTTGTCCAAGCACTCACGTAGCAATGGACCAAACTCATACTTACCAGGGCAAACAAATGTACATAGTGCTAGATCTTCTTCATCTAGTTCTAATGCACCAAGTTGTTGCGCGCTGTCTGAATCACCAGCACATAGATCACGAAGCAGTAATGTCGGCTCGATATCTAGTGGCATTACTTTTTCGTAATTACCGATAGGTACCATTGAACGCTCAGAACCATTCGTTGTTGTTGTCATATTAAACAACTGACCAGGGAAGAACTGGCTTAAGAATGTGCGAGTTACAGAAAATTTGTTTTTACCAGGTACAATCCAGCCCATGAATTCTTTTTCATAGCCTTCACGCAACGCCGACACTTGTAAGTGATAGCGACCTAGATATGCATGTGGACCTTCAGCTTTTACACCGTTAAGCACAGAACCAGAAAGAACACGCAGTTGACCAGGCATCATTTCCGAATCAGTCAGTTGCTCAAGAGAAGCACCAATGCTAGTACGCACTAGACGCGGCTTATTAACAACAGGGCCTGCAAGAGAAACAACGCGATCTGTATATAGCTCACCTGTTAGGAATAACTTACCGAACGCAATAACGTCTTGGTAATTAATACCCCAAGCAATGTGATTTGCATCTGCACCATAGAGCATGTGAATGTGCGTACCAACAAGACCCGCTGGGTGCGGACCGTTAAATACGTGTTCTTCAACATTTGCTTCTGATGAACGCGGAAGACTAGCACCAGACTTACAAACGTAAACTTTACCGCTAGTTAGACGAGAAAGAACCGTCAAACCTGCAATGAAAGCATCACTTTGTTCATTGATGATAACTTCTGGATTCGCAGCCAATGGATTGGTATCCATAGCCGTCACAAAAATAGCTTGAGACTCAGATCCAACAGCTGGAACCTTGCTAAATGGACGCGTACGAAGCGCAGTCCACATACCTGACTCAACCAATTGATCGACAACAACAGCACGATCTAGTTGAGCAAGTTGAGCTGACTCATACTTGTTAAATGTGATTTGCTCATCGCCTTCGACATCAATTACTACAGATTGAAGAACGCGCTTAGCACCACGGTTAATTTCCGCTACCTTGCCACTAGCTGGAGCAGTGAACTTAACGCCAGGATTCTTTTTATCTTCAAAAAGAACCTGACCTTTTTTCACTACGTCCCCTACGCGAGCATGCATTGTAGGACGCATACCAACATATTCTTCGCCAAGCAAGGCGACTTTAGAGATGGCATTACCATCATGTATCGCCTGGGTAGGAGTCCCTGAAATTGGGATATCCAAACCCTTTTTTATTGTAATCATACGCACTTGCACTACATTAAAGGGAAAAAAGAATTTTCTATTGCGCAATTAAGACACGACTTTTCACAGTTCGAAATCGGTCTACAAGTGAATTTCACTTGCCAAGTACCAATACCGCAACATCTAGTTAACTACCTCACCACATCCATTAGCGGCAAGTAGTTTTTCAAGGCGGCGATTCTACCACTAACCGCGTTGTTTTTTCTATGCCAATACGCGCGATTCCGACTGAAAACCAAGCAACAATTGAAGCGCAATAGTTTAATAACTCAATAAGTTTGATGAAGCGCACATTTATTAAAAATAACGCCATTCGACCTTGCATTTATTTTCAGGTCTGTTTTTAACATAAATGTCATCATCACTTTTATTGAGATAATCAAATTAATACATACCGTTAACAAGTGAGTGTTATTTGAATCATCACCTAAAATTAGATTAAATATTGACCGCGATGATAATTTTTAACAAATTTAGATGCTAGTTATAGATTCGCACTCAGTTTTATATTACCGACAAATAATAAAAAAGGCCGTTATAACAACGACCTTTTATTTAATATATTTCACTAATTATCCAATTTGTGAACCACCACGACAAGATGGTGATGCAGGTGCTGCCATTAGCTCAGACCACTCCGCTTCAGTGTAAGTGTGAATAGCTAGAGCATGAATATCATTTGCCAATTCATCGGCCAACACACTATTAATAGCACGATGCCTTGCGATTAAACGCTGGCCATTAAATTGAGCACTCACAACGACAACTTTAAAATGACTCTCAGAGCCAGGGGGAACATTATGCATGTAACTTTCATTAAGCACTTCTAAATGCTTAGGTGCAAACGCATCATGAAGTTTATGCTCGATACGTTGTTGGATCATATTTACTTTACCTCCGCTCGCAATATCGCACTATTGCCAAATCTTTCTCTACTTTATTCTTGTTCTGATGTCGTATTTCCTTTGCACTCGCGTGGTGTTCTGCGAAAATAGCCGACTATTTTGTAAACATACCTGAAAGTTATCCGCAATGAAACCAGAGCTAACCTTACACCAACGCACTCTATCGCTAACTCGTTTTCCAGTAAGGAAAAATGAAACTCTGCAAGCATGGGATGCTGGCGATGAGTACCTGATCAATTATTGCAACGATCTGGAACTCGACCCTGAACGTCCAATTCTTATCATGAACGATAGCTTTGGCGCATTAAGTTGCTGGTTTTCAAATCAAGCACCTGTCACAAGTGTGACGGATTCTTTTGTCTCTAAACAGGCATTTATTGCTAACTTAGAAAACAACCAATTACCAATGATTAATATTGTTGATTGTCTTTCAAAATTGCCTAACAACCCTCAGTTAGTTTTGTTAAAGCAGCCTAAAAACAATCGGTTATTAAGCTGGCAATTACAACAATTATGTCACTTACTTCCTGCTGATTGCACTATTATTGCGGCAGGTAAAGTAAAAGAGATTCACTCTTCAACCTTAAAGCTATTTGAAAAGTTTTTAGGTGAGACCAAAACATCACTAGCCGTTAAAAAAGCGCGATTAATATTTTGTAAAACCAATCCTAACTTAGCAAAGCCCCTACCCCGCCCTACGCAATGGGAGGTGCCTGAGCATAAGTTAACAATCACTAACCACGTCAACGTATTTTCTAGTGATAGTTTAGATATTGGTGGTCGTTTACTGCTAGATTTCATTCCACAAGATGCAAAGTATAAAGATATTATCGATCTTGGTTGTGGTAATGGGGTGATCGGTATTAAAGCTGCACAATTAAACCCACAAGCTAACGTTGTTTGTGTCGATGAAAGTTTTATGGCGACTGCATCATGCCGTGAAAATGCAGATTTAAACTTAGACAATCCTAAACAATTACAAGTAGTAACAGCTAACTGCTTAGATAACTTCCCACTTGATAGCGCTGACTTAGTCTTATGTAATCCTCCTTTCCACCAGCAAAATACCGTTACTGATCATATTGCTTGGCAAATGTTCTGCGATGCACAACGAGTATTACGTCAAGGAGGCGATCTGATCGTGATCGGGAATAGGCAATTGGGTTACCATGAAAAGTTAAAACGTGTCTTTGGTAATGTAAAACTTATCGGCCAAAGTAATAAATTTGTGGTTTTACAATCGTCAAAATAATCTAACGTGTTTATGACGTTAATTTATTGCTTGTGATATTTAATACGACATTGATTTTTCGTTTATATTTAAACAACGAATACAAGGAAATGGAGAGCATGAAAAAATATATTGTGATTGCCGCAGCATTATTACTAAGCGCATGTGCAAGCCGTCCTGCGCAACCACCACTCGCTTTAACATTAACGCCAGTTTTAGCACAGCAAGCCACATCACAGCTTGCAGTACAACTATCAAGCAAAGATGATCGTAATCATAACTATATCGCCATTGTTGATAGTGGTGCGACCAATGTTGAAGAGTTTCAACCGGAAAGTAATATTGCATCAACCTTTCAAGCTGCATTAAAAAAACAATTTGCCAGCGAAGGAATTACTGTAAACACAGCTTCAACGTCAAATATTGCTATCAATATTCAGCAAGCCTTAGTCAAGGTAACCCAAGGCTTAGTTAAACATGATATTGATAGCCAACTTCAAATTGAACTCGTTGTAACTACACCAAAAGGTACTTTTAGTAAAAAATATTCTGCTCGCTCTACCAAGCAAGAAGCTTTTAAAGTGACACGCGAAGAAATCGCACAAAGTTTAGAGAAAATGATGAATTCAGTGCTTAAAGAGATCGCCAAAGATGGCGAATTGCATCAATACTTAACGGAGAATGTTTAATGTCACGTTTTTTACTTGCGCTATGTTTACTTATCGCTTTACCTGTCAGTGCTGCAACACAGGTCTTAGTAACAACAAATTTAGGGGATTTTACGATCCAACTAAATGAAGAAAAAGCCCCGATTAGTAGTAAAAATTTCTTACGCTATGTTGAAGAAGGTAATTACAACGGGACGATTTTCCATCGTGTTATCCCTGGCTTTATGGCTCAAGGCGGTGGTTTTGATAAAGACATGGTTAAACGTCCAACGCATGCTCCGATCAAAAATGAAGCAAGTAATGGATTGAAAAACGACACCGCAACTGTTGCTATGGCACGTACGCAAAATCCAAACTCTGCGACTAACCAATTCTTTATTAACTATAAAGACAATGCATTTTTAAATGCTGCAGGTAATAATCCAGGTTATGCGGTATTCGGTAAAGTGGTTAAAGGTTTTTCTGTTGTACAAGATATGGCTAAAATCCCAACGGGTTCTAATCGTGCAACAGGTATGCAAGATGTACCACAGCAGCCTATAATCATTGAATCAATGAAAGTTATTAAATAAATTGATTACGTCACCTGTGCGCAATCAAGTACAGGTGACGTATATGATCACACCTCTCTACCAACCGTCTGTTTTTCATCGTCAAAATAAACGAATTCAGCAGTTTATTTTTGAGCAAGCCCCTTCTTTTGCGCTGTCTACTATTGCAACTATTGAGGGCGACGTTCCTTTTTATCATCTAAAAAATGATGCCCATGAATGTCTTGCTCAGTGGTGGGACATGAATATCGCTGATAAAGATCCAATCGATGATTATGAAGCTACTTTTTGGCTATTACTTCAATACGTTATAAAGCTCGAAGATTACCAATTGCTAGGCAACATTTATATTCAACAAAAAATCACCAATCACGCTTATTACTTACTCAATCTTGCCCCTTGCCCTGAACTAACACAGATCCAGCGTCCTTAAATATTTACCCTTAAATATCAACCTACTTTTACGGTTTATGAATTAAAAGCACAAGTTGTTGTCGAACTGATAATGAAGCAATGCACACTAGGCTTATTGCTGCTAAGATCTGATTTATAAAGAAAAATAACAGTTTTATACTTTGCTAAGTATCAATGGTCGATACTTGTGTTACGAGGAAAATATGGACAAAGCCATACAACAAAATAATACCACCGGTTGGCGTGTGTATTTAAACCCCAAAGCATTGATCATGTTCGCGCTAGGGTTCTCTTCCGGCTTACCTATTTTATTAGTCTTTGGCACCCTTTCATTTTGGTTACGAGAAGCTGATGTTAGCCGAACCAGTATCGGTTTTTTCAGTTGGGTAGCCCTTGCTTATGGCTTTAAATGGGCATGGTCACCACTTGTGGACCGTTTTCCTTTGCCCATTTTTTCTCGATTATTTGGTCGACGTCGTGGCTGGATGTTATTTTCGCAGCTGATCATTATTTTATCGCTATGTGGTATGGCGACCAGCAACCCACAAACTGATCTTCTTCAATTTGCCTTATTTGCGATTGTTGTCGCCTTTGCTTCTGCGACACAAGATATCGTCATTGATGCATTTCGTATTGAACTTGCTACCGTACGTTTACAAGCCGCATTATCTGCAACCTATATGGCAGGCTATCGATTAGCGATGATCATGGCAGGAGCTGGCGCACTGGCTTTTGCTGCATGGTTCGGCTCTGATAGTGGTTATGATCCTGCAGGCTGGAAAGCCGCTTACTTTATCATGGCGGGTATGATGTCAATTGGCGTGATCACCACCCTCTTTGTTAAAGAGCCAAAGATCGACAGCTCATCAATTCAAAAAATCGAACATAACTACCAACAAAAATTACAGCAAAAAGGGATAGGTAAAAAACAAGCAAGACTCGCTGCGTGGTTTTATACCGCTGTCGTCATGCCTTTCCAAGACTTCTTTCAGCGCTATGGTAAAAACGCACTACTGATCTTATTGCTCATTAGTTGTTATCGCATTTCTGATGTGGTGATGGGCGTAATGTCTAATGCGTTTTATGTTGACATGGGCTTTACTAAAAATGAAGTGGCGTCTATTTCAAAAGTCTTTGGGGTGATCATGACCTTAGTCGGCGCTGGTTTAGGCGGTATTCTTGTCAGTAAATTTGGCACCTTACGTATTCTTGCCTTAGGCGCTTTATTATCCGCAATCACCAACCTGTTGTTTATGGTATTTACCTATGTTGGTAATAACCTCGAGATGTTAACTTTAGTTATTTCAGCAGATAATTTAGGTGCAGGTATTGCAACCGCGGCTTTCATCACCTTTATGTCTAGCCTAACCAATGTGGCTTTCTCTGCAACCCAATACGCATTATTTAGCTCTATTATGCTACTTTTCCCAAAATTTATTGCGGGATTCTCTGGCGTTTATGTCGACCATTTCGGCTATAACATCTTTTTCCTCACCACCGCATTGATAGGTATTCCTGTATTATTTTTAATCAAACTCGTTGCTAAGAATGATGCTTTACCCCTTCCTGAAACAACTGATACGTTGGAAGAAAAATAACCTCACCTATGATAAGTAAGGTTTCTGTTGAAAACGGAAGCCTTAACTTACCTTTCTCATGTAAATTGCGAATTTTTGCTACCAAAAAAATTAGCACAGAGTATTAAAGTCAAAAAAAGTTCATTTAAATCGCAATATAAATTCAGATTCATCACATTTTTAATGTAAATGTAATCGATTTCAGCCGATCACGATCACAAAAAGCAAAGGTTTGCGCAAACGTTACATTCCCAAACGAGATATAAAACACTAGAATCAGCGCCAGAAAAACGGGGCGGCCAAAAATCCCTATATTTAGACCATATTGAGTGAGATAAAAACATGCGCAAGTCACTAGTAGCTTTAGGCGTTTTAACAGCAGCATCAACATTCCCAGCACAAGCAGAGTACTTGTATGGTTTTGGTGATATGAGCGTTAACTACTTAGATTGGTCTAACGGTACAGAAGAGCGTGCTGGTCACCAAAAAGACTTCTGGTACTTAGAACTTGAAGGTGGTGCTGGTTTTAGCTGGGGTGAATTATACGGTTTCGCTGACTTAGAAAATGCAGATCAAGGTTCTGATAAAGCACGTACATCGGTTAAAGGTACAATCGCTTACAAAACTGGTATTGCAGAGCTTCGTCTATACGGACAAGTTTACAACACGAACAGCGATGGCTTCACTGCACAAAATAACGTGCTAGGTCTATCTTACGCATTCAACGGTGATGGCTGGTTCTTCAACCCATTTATCGGTTTCCACCACACAATGACATCTGCTGATTGGAAAAATCCTTCATCTTTTTCTGGTATGAATGGCGGTATGTTTGGTTGGGTTGCAGGCTACAACTTTAATGCATTCGGCGAAAAATTCATGATCAGTAACTGGCACGAGTCTGAGTTTGGTCGTAATGACAACTACATGATCGTTGCAGGTGAAGGCGATGATGTAAGCGCAAACGGTGCACTAGCACTATGGTGGAACGCAACGGATCACGTAACAACAGGCATTCAGTACCGTTACGCTTACAACAAGCTAGGTACTAAAGGCAACCAAAATGCTGTAATTTACTCAGTTAAATATAACTTCTAATCAATAAGTTATTGAGTAATTAATGAGAAAAGGCGCTATATCAGCGCCTTTTTTGATCCTGCACTATTTGAACAATGTTACTATCTACATCAATATAGTTAACAATGGATTGCAGTGTGAAAATCACAATATTGGGTGCAGGCGCAATCGGCTCATTATGGGCTATCGCTTTGCAACCGCAACATGATGTTCAAGTTTGGACCCGTTCATCCATAACCCGCTATCCACTCACGTTTCAATCTTTGAGTGGTAAAGTAAGAACTTACTGTTTCGATGCTAATCACATAGATCATTTACAACAAAGTGATTTACTCCTTGTGACAGTAAAATCGTTCCAAGTCATCACCGCCTTACATCCCCTTATTAACGATCTTTCAGCGCGATGCAAGATAGTGATCATGCACAATGGGATTGGAAGCCATGACGCTGTTAAGCAACTCTTTCCTAAACATACTATTTATTATGCCACCACATCCCATGCTGCTTTAAAAACAGCTGAAAGTACGCTACGCCATACAGGGCTTGGACAAACGTTTATTGGCCCATTGTCTTCTGTCATCTCCACTGATAACTCCATCGCTGACATGTTCAATCAAGCATTATCACCGTGCTATTGGCAAGATGACATCATGGAGCCATTATGGAAGAAACTCGCCATTAATTGTGCAATTAATCCATTAACAGCCATTCATCAATGTACTAATGGTGAGCTTGCTAATGAAGGCTATCAAGCCCAATTAATCCAAATTTGTAATGAAGTCACGCTCGTTATGCGAGCAGAAGGCTACAGGATAAAAAATGGTGAGCTTTATCAACAGGCACTCACGGTAATAAAAGCGACCGCTGATAATTATTCTTCAATGAATAGAGATGTTTTTTATCAGCGCCCAACAGAAATCGACTATATTACTGGCTATCTTATTCACCAAGCGAAAATATTCGATATTGCTGTGCCTGTGAATACCCAGTTATGGCAAACCATTACATCTATGGAGTCCTCATATCATGCTTGAACCAATAACGACTGCTCCTCGCGTTGCTGTTTGTCTTGCTCCTGGCAGTGAAGAAATGGAAGCAATTAATACAATTGCGATTTTAAAGCGGGCTGGATTTGAAGTAACGATTGCAAGTACTGCAGAAGATGGCGCACTAATTTTAGAAGGATCTCGCGGGATCAAGCTCGTAGCAGACGTGCCTTTGATCAATGTTGCCGATGAGCCATTTGATTGCGTGGTGTTACCCGGCGGTTTAAAAGGCGCGGAACATTTTCGTGATAGCCCACTGGTAGTTGAATTTGTAAAGCAGCATCATTACGACGGTAAACTGATCGCCGCGATCTGTGCAACGCCTGCGGTGATGTTTATTCCACATCAAGTGTTCACACATTCAATCATGACATGTCATCCTGCTTTTCAACATCATATACCAACACATCAATTACGCGTTAAACGTGTGGTGTATGATAAAAATACACGTCTATTAACCAGTCAAGGCCCCGGAACTGCACAAGAGTTTGCGCTAGAGATAGTGACGCAACTGGAAAATAAAGCCAAAGCGGCTGAAGTTGCAGAGCCTATGGTTGTATGGCCGAATATGCATTACGACGTATTACCACGTACTTAATCTGTTGAGACTAAGTAATAGAAACTCGCCCGATAACAAAAAGCCTCGCAATTACGAGGCTTCTTTTATTTAGACAAAGCAGTGGCGATTATAAAGGACGGTAAACTTTTACGTTCTCGAAACCATTCTCTTTTAGGTACAGCGCCTGAAGGCGGCTCATCACACCACGATCACAGTACAGAAGGTACGTCTTATCTTGCGGTAAGTCACCGAACTGCGTTGCTAGCTTATAGAAAGGTAAGTGCTTAACTTCGATACCTTCAAGCTCTAATGGGCTTTCATCTTCTTCATCTGGGCTACGAATATCAAGTACAATGGCATCACCAGCGACCTGCTCAACTAATTCAACTTCAGGAGCTTGTTCTTGGCTTTGCTTTTCGATGTCACGAATATCCATCACACGCGCCTCATCAACAACACGATCAAGAATAGAGAAATCAAATTTGTCTTCTTCAATTTCAAGCTTCGCTTTGACCGCTTTTACTGTTGGGCTCTTAGAAATCACGCCACAGAACTCAGGCATGGTTTTCGCAAAGTCTTCAGTGCCGATTTCACGTGCAACATTGATGATATCTTCTTTATCCCAGTTAATCAGTGGACGAAGAATTAGGCTATCTGTTACGCCGTCAATATGACGAAGGTTAGTTAATGTTTGGCTTGAAACCTGACCTAGCGCTTCACCCGTTACTAATGCTTCGATACCGAATTTATCAGCAACTTTACCCGCAGCACGCATAAACATACGCTTAAGGATAACGCCCATTTGACCATCGTCGACTTTCTCTAAAATCTCACCAACAACAGGTTCAAAATCAATCGCGATAAATTTAACTTTTGCTGAAGAACCAAACTTGTTCCAAATATAATGCGCAACCTGCTTAACACCGATCTCGTGTGCAGGACCACCTAAATTAAAGAAACAGTAATGGACTTTACTACCACGTTTGATATGCAAGTAGCTTGAAACACCAGAATCAAAACCACCAGAAATTAAACTTAATACATCTTCTTGTGTACCTAGCGGGAAGCCGCCTAAACCTTTATGACGGAATAATACAAGGTTCAATAGATTATGTTCAATTTCAATATTAACTGTCACATCAGGCTTTTTCAGTCTTACTTTTGCAGACTCGATAGCTTGATTAAGACCACCACCGACATAACGCTCAGCTTCAATCGAAGTAAAATCATGCTTACCAACACGCTTAGCACGAACACAGAATGTTTTACCTTCCAGCTCAGGGCCAACAAGCGCTAATGTTTGCTCAAAAACATTATGAAGATCAGTAAATTCCGTTTGCTGTACTTCAAGGGTATGGTGAATACCAGGTGTCTGCGTCAGAATCGCTAAAATCATATCGCGCTTTGATTCATCAGATTCATTAATTTCCAATGAAAAACGGCGGTTATAAACGCTAACAGACTCTGACTGGCGCTTTAAGATGATGCGTAAATTAGACTCAAGAATTTTGATAAAACGCTTACGCACTGAATCACTTTTAACAAAAATCTCTGGGTGTGGCTTAACAATAAATTTCATAACACGCTTCGCTTCACAGGGCTTACAGTACAGAATCAATTCATTAACGGATGATTTTTAACAGATCATATCGTGAAAATTGACAGAGAGTACCAAACGGAATTAAAGGCGCGAATTATACAGCAAGCTACCGACCACTGAAACAAAGATATGAAAACTCACGACGTTATCTTCGATTAGACTTACCGCATGTTATTGGCTTTCAATTATATTTACCTTAGTCATGATCATCTCTGCCAGCAACTCTCATCGACGAAATTCAGCGTAAATATCTTAAGCTCTTGATAAACAGCCACTCTATTTGCCCCAATAAAAATGGCAGCGCTAGCGCTGCCATTATGGTAATAACCTTAAGTACTACAATCTATTGAGCACTAAAGTTACTGCTGATCTCATCACTAAAATGCGGTTTACCTTGCATGATAGATATTTCCACTCGACGGTTTTTAGCTTGCCCTTCTCGAGTTTTGTTATCAGCAATTGGCTGAGTATCTGCCAATCCAACCACCCGCATTTTTGTATGATCAAACCCTTCTACTTTTTCCATTTCTTGCGCTACTGACACTGCCCGCTGCGCTGATAAATCCCAATTAGAACGGTATAACTCTGAATCCAATTTATCACTCGCGGTATGTCCCGTAACTCGAATAATGCCCGGCACATCTTTAACGAGCATCGCAACTTGGCGTACTAATGGCTTAAATTTAGGTTGTAAAAACGCCGAACCTTCTGGGAACGAACCTTTTTCACGAATACGAATTACCAACTGCTGGCCAAGATTCTCAATTTCTATAATTTTGTCACTGATCTCACGTTCTAATGCTTTAGTCAGTATCTCTTTTAGTTTCTCTTGTATTTGATCGGCTTCAGATTCGTCATTTTCATTATTTTGTGTCGCCGTTTTTTTACTTTGTCCACCTGTTAGTTTACCCGCATCACGTTGTGTGCCCCCTGCTCGATCAGACTCGCCTTCGTGAAAATCTAATGAACGCTGCGTCATATCAATCGTTTGTTGCATAATCACTTCGATTGGCGTTGGCTCAGGCCGGCCTGGCCTAAACTCTTGCGCAATAACACTCGTACCTTTAGGGATATCATTAACTTCAAGCATATTTTGCACCCCGAAAGCGTATTTCATTGAACCTGCAATTTGCTTAAATTTCAGTACATCCATTTCAGAAAAAGAAAGTAGTAACACAAAGAAACACATTAATAGTGTGGCAAGATCAGCAAAGGTCGCCATCCATGGAGGCGCACCTTTTTTACATTTACAAGATTGCTCTTCCATAAAACTGTCTCTTACTCGTCAAGGATCACACTACGTTTCTTCTCATGAAGGTAGTTTTTCAAATAACCATCAATCACTCGTGGATTCTGCCCATCCTGAATTGCCAGCACGCCATCTAAGATTAAACGCTTATTTAAACGCTCTTGCTCTTTACGCAAGGTTAATTTATCCGCGATAGGTATCGCTACCATGTTTGCCAACATCGAGCCATATAGCGTCGTTAATAAGGCAACGGCCATTGCAGGACCAATAGCTTTCGGATCATCCATGTTAGAAAGCATGGCAACCAAGCCAATAAGCGTACCTATCATTCCCATAGCAGGCGCAACATCACCAAAGGAGGAGAAGATCCCTACCCCTTGTTCATGACGTTCATTGGTTAATGAAATGTCTTTTTGTAGCGTGACGCGAACCACATCAGCATCATGGCCATCCACCAGCATATCAATGCCTTTACGCATAAAAGGATTCGTAATTTCCATCTCTTCTAATGCTAAAAATCCACCTTTACGCGCCGCATCAGCCATTTCTACAATTTTGGCAATTAACTCTTCTGGATTATCAGTCTTAAACATAAAGGCTTTAATGGCGATTTTTGCAGCACCAAAAAATTGCCCAATGTTGTATTTCATTAACACAACAAAAGTACTGCCGCCTAATACAATCAAAATCGATGATGTATCGTAAAACATAACCAGATCGCCGCCGAGCAGCATAGCCATAACAATGAATGCGAATGCACCAAGCAATCCTATAAGCGTCGCCAAATCCAAAGCATGATCCTCTTTTGCTAGGTAAAAATAATGGCTTGCGTTTATTGAACATCAATCAACACATCTGAATCTATCACTGAGATAATACGCTCTAAAGACAGCCAAAACTTTAAAGCCACCGCCATATTCACTATTTCGCCAAGGCATTTCTTAGCATTAAATGATGAATGTCATCAGCAAAGTAACTCTTTATCGACCAATTCAGCTTTTCATTTAGCTTTTTATTAACCAATTAATGAAGACTATTTATTAAAATTACTGTCAGCGACACAGATTCCTGTGACATAATTTGACCCCAGTAATTCTCTACGTTATTTTTCGTGCACTTAGATAAGAGTGAAAATGATATGGCAGCAAAAAAACCAGAAAATATGGCATTCGAAGCCGCCCTTGATGAGCTAGATGCCATTGTCAATGAACTAGAATCTGGCGATATCCCACTGGAAGATGCGCTAAAAAAATTCGAACGAGGTATTTCTCTTGCTCGCAGCAGCCAACAAAAGCTGACACAAGCTGAGCAACGTGTAGAAATTTTGCTTCAGGCAGATGATGAAGCTCCACTGACTGATTTTGAACCAAGCCATGACCAATAGTTCTTCTTTATCGCTATCCCTTAAGTGCTATCAACAACGTAGTAATGACGTATTGGCAAACTGGTTATCAACTCAACCATTTGCAGATAAAGCCCTACTTAAAGCCATGCAATACGGAACACTGCTGGGTGGCAAACGTGCGCGTCCTTTTCTAACCTACGTAACCGGTGAAATGTTAGGGGTAACTCAGGACTATCTTGACACGCCAGCCGCTGCGGTTGAGTGTATTCATGCGTACTCATTAATCCATGATGATTTACCTGCGATGGATGATGACGCATTACGTCGTGGTCAACCCACTTGTCATATTGCGTTTGATGAAGCCATTGCCATTCTTGCGGGTGACGCACTACAAACACTGGCTTTTGATATTTTGGCGAATGGACAATTGAGCCAAGATGGCAACACCCAACGTATTGCTATGGTAAGTGAGCTTGCAAAAGCATCAGGCGCTGCCGGAATGTGTCTAGGACAAGCCTTAGATCTTGATGCTGAAGGTAAACATGTTGGATTAGAACAACTAGAATTAATCCACCGACACAAAACAGGGGCTTTGATTCGCTGTGCCGTCCGCTTAGGAGCATTAGCTGCTGGTGATAAAGGCGTAGCAATTTTGCCGCAACTTGATAAGTATGCAGAAGCTATTGGCCTTGCATTCCAAGTGCAAGATGACATTTTAGATGTGATCAGTGATACCGAAACCTTAGGTAAACCACAAGGTTCTGATCTTGCCTTGGATAAAAGTACTTATCCTGCCTTGCTTGGCTTAGATGGTGCACAAGAAAAAGCACAACTACTTTATCAAGAAGCACTACAAGCATTAGCGGCTATACCCTACAATACATCCCAATTAGAAGTTTTTGCCCGATATATTATCGAACGCAAAAGCTAAATCAGTATAAGCGCCGACACTGTTATGACTTTGGATATCTCAAAATACCCTCATCTGGCCCTCGCAAACACGCCCGATGAATTACGATTATTGCCAGCTGAAAGCCTTCCACAAGTATGCGATGAACTTCGTACCTATTTGTTGAAATCTGTGAGTCAGACCAGCGGCCACTTTGCCTCCGGACTCGGTACAGTCGAGCTTACCGTTGCGCTTCACTACGTCTACAATACGCCTTTTGATAAAGTTATATGGGATGTTGGTCATCAAGCCTACCCACATAAAATTTTAACAGGACGTCGTGATGATATGGCAACCATTCGCCAAAAAGGCGGTTTGCACCCATTCCCATGGCGCGGTGAAAGTGAGTACGACACACTTTCGGTTGGCCACTCATCAACTTCCATTAGTGCAGGTCTAGGTCTCGCGATTGCAGCAGAAAAAGAAGGCCTAAATCGCAAAGTTGTTAGCATTATTGGCGATGGCGCTATCACCGCAGGCATGGCGTTTGAAGCGATGAACCATGCTGGTGATGTTCACAGCGATATGCTAGTTATCTTAAATGACAATGAAATGTCGATTTCTGAAAATGTCGGGGCGTTAAATAATCATTTAGCCCATTTACTATCGGGTAATTTCTATACCTCTATTCGCGAAGGTGGTAAGAAAGTCCTATCCAATGCGCCTCCTATCAAAGAAATGGTAAAACGCGCAGAAGAGCATATCAAAGGCATGGTTGTGCCAAGCACTATGTTTGAAGAGTTAGGCTTTAATTACATTGGCCCTGTTGATGGCCACGATGTGCATGAGCTTGTTAAGACACTGAAAAACATGCGTAATCTAAAAGGCCCACAATTTCTTCATATTATGACGAAAAAAGGCAAAGGTTATGCGCCAGCTGAAGCGGATCCAATTAATTACCATGCCGTTCCTAAATTTGATTTAAGCCAGAAACCATTACCCAAAGCGAAGGATGCAAGTCCGACGTTTTCTAAGATTTTCGGTGATTGGCTATGTGATATGGCAGCTATTGATGACAAATTGATGGCTATCACACCGGCTATGCGTGAAGGCTCAGGTATGGTGCGCTTTTCTAAAGAGTTCCCAGATCAATACTTTGATGTGGCGATTGCTGAACAACACGCGGTGACACTGGCAACGGGCATGGCAATTGGTGGTTATCATCCTATTGTCGCTATCTACTCAACTTTCCTTCAACGTGGATATGATCAATTAATTCATGATGTTGCTATCATGGATCTTCCTGTGATGTTTGCCATTGATCGTGCAGGCTTAGTCGGTGCTGATGGTCAAACCCACCAAGGTGCATTTGATATTAGCTTTATGCGCTGTATTCCTAACATGGTGATTATGGCACCGAGTGACGAAAATGAATGTCGTCAAATGCTCTATACTGGTCACCAATACCAAGGACCAAGTGCGGTCCGTTACCCTCGTGGTTGCGGTATGGAGGTCGATGTCGATCCTAAGATGACAGAGCTTGAAATCGGTAAAGGTATCATTCGCCGTGAAGGTGAAAAAATCGCAATTTTAAACTTTGGCAGCATGCTCGGCTATGCATTAGAAGCAGCAGAAAATTTAAATGCGACTGTTGCTGACATGCGCTTTGTGAAACCGCTTGATGAAGCCTTAGTACTTGAATTAGCAAAAACTCATGATGTTCTTGTAACTGTTGAAGAAAATGCGATTGCTGGCGGTGCGGGTAGCGGCGTTATTGAATTTTTAATGAAAGAGAAGACACTGAAACCAGTACTGAATATTGGTTTGCCTGATCGATTCATTGAACAAGGAACACAAGCTGAACTGCATGAAATGTTAGAAATTGATGGTGCGGGTATCGAAAAACAAATTCGCACTTATTTAGCTAAGTAATTTCACCGTTCAAATAAGCACTATGAAAAAGGTTTTCTCTGTTATTAAGCAGGAAAACCTTTTTCTTTATTAGCCTTACGTCTATTGGTCATCTCAGCCCTTCTCAACTTTCTTTAAAATCACCCCCTCATAGCCATTGACTTCAACATACTGTGTCGGCTCACCGAGTGAACCATCGTAATTTACTTTTTGATACAGGCCAGATAATGGTACACGTATCGAATCAACTTGATAAAATTCAGCGTGATTACGGTATTTAGAACCGCGATATAGCACTAACCCTTGCGTATATTGCCGCGCGATAACCCCATCTTTAGGAACATCGTCAAACCACCCTGTTCGATATAACCAAAACCAATTCGCAGGCTCTAATGCAATATCCCCAAACTTTGTCTCATCCGTTGCTACTTTTCCTGTTTTAGATAGCCATTTAACCGCTTCAAAGCCGTTAGGTATGGTCGTTGGTTTACCTATATCAACCGATAATAACTTTTGGGGCTGATACGCCCAATTCTTAGGCTCTCCAGTGCGATACCAAATGGTTTTATTTAGCTGTTTCGGATCGGCATGGGTGTTATTACTGCCATAAATAAAGGTTTGATTCCAGCTGTGGTAGTAGGTTTTATTGGGAATATTAAACAGATAGTACAGGGCTAATCCGGTATAGATATCGTCTTCCCATGCTTGCTGAATTAATGGTGTTTGTTGGCTTTTGCCACCGCGAGTTGTGGTCATTATTAAGCTTTTATCGCCGAGTGCTGCTAACGCATAGCTGTCCCAATAGGATTGTAATCGCTCTAAGCCAATTGCAGGGCTTAAATAATGCTCTCGTAACCAAACATCCACCACTCCCCTTAATTGCTTTGGCCAATCAGGGTATTCCCACAAATTAAGCTCAGAAATATTAGCAGATAGCCACTGACTGCCCGTAGTCGATTTAACTAAATCAAGAAAATCAGACATTTTCGCTGCATAATATCCCGCCGCTTTTGAGGTGCCAGCTCGAATCGGCGCTTCTAATATTTGTCCGCCAAATTGAACATTAAATTGGTTGGTACTGAACAATTTGGCCATATCATCATTGTAAGCGCCGGTTAAACCTTGACGTTTCCAATCATATTTATACCAATTCGCATGATTTTGATTAAAAGAGTCATCATTAAAATTAGTCCGATACCAGCAACTGCCCGCCCACATTTTTCCAGTAGGGATCACTCTAGCTTGATGTTTAAATCTCGCACTTGCCGCTTGATTAGCTCTTACTAAAAACTCATCATCATCAACATAACCATCACCATTAGGATCGTTTTTAGGATCCCAACCAGGAAACAACATCGTCGCTGTGGATTGCTGACCAGATGTATTCACAACGGATAACCAAGGCTCAATATTAACGCCTTTCACTTCCGCCTTGCTCTTCCAGTTTAAAACGACTACCCAACTACGATACCCCGCCTTTAATGCCTTATTTCCAGTATTCAGCTCACGTCCTTGGAACCTAGCATTTGTCGGTAACCAGCGCTGGTTAATATGACCAAACCATTTACCTTCTCGTTGAATCCAATGTACATCTGCTTTTTCTAAACCACCAATATCACCATCATCATTTACTCTCGTGATCCGTAATTCAGGATGCTGATTACTATCAATGACGATATTTTCAAACGGGTAAGCAGCATGAAAAATAATTTGTTCATTATCATTAACGGTTAAAGGAAAACGCGCAGTCAAGAAGTCATTATTTCGAATAAGAATACTTAACATCGATTCGCCATTTAATAGATAATCTAACCCTTGGCTTTGATCAGGAACGGTAAGTTGAGTATCATTTTTATAATGCATGTAGCCCTTTTCAGGATCGTGCCCATTCAGGTAAGCATGGCGGTGAAGCCACCCTTGCTGTTCATCTGGTCGACAATCAAGTTTGTGTACGTAGATATAACCCATCGCAATGGTCTTTTGATTTAAATCGACATCTTGTAAGCTACCAAATACAACATCAGCATGATCCGCCTCCCAGCGCCTAACTTCTTTAATCGTATTTAATTCCGATATTGCGGTTGGCTGTTGCCAGTTTCCCGTTAACACCCAAGCCGTTTCCGTTGATGGATAAACTTGTCCATCAGCCATCGAAGCAACGGTTAATAAACCAACACTGATTATTTTCAGATAGGTACTCATAGAGCAATCCCTTCTCTCTATCTACATAATTTGAGACTAGTTAAACCGTCAGATTTATGATGAAAAATAAATGATTTTATTAGGAATGCGACACATTATATTTTGTAAAAATTGAGGAGATAAAAACAAAAAAAGCTGCACGAATGCAGCTTCTAAATCAATTTTATAATGTGATCGTTAGGTTTAACTAAAAACCAAGCCAGTAGCCAACCACCCATAACGCAATCATTGCCATGAAACCGGCAAGAATATCGTCAACCATAATGCCAAAGCCACCTTTAACATGTTTGTCTAGCCAGCTAATTGGCCATGGTTTTACCATGTCGAAGAAACGGAATAAAATAAAGCCCGTTAATACCCACTGCCATGTGGCTTCTGGGGCGATTGCCATTGTGATCCAAAAACCAACAAATTCATCCCACACAATACTGCCATGATCATGTACCTGCATATCGTTAGAGGTGATGGTACAAATTTTTATACCAATCAACGCAGCAATAAACACGACAACTAAGTACCAGCTAAAAGGTAACTGTGCTAACAGTAAATAGAGTGGAACAGCAGCTAATGTACCCATCGTGCCAGGCACGTACTTCGCTAAACCACTACCAAACCCTGTTGCTAATAAATGCCAAGGGTTACTCATTTTCAATAAATCTTTAGGATTTGTAGACACGCTGATACCTTACTTATTTGAACTCATAAAATGATCCCACCCTGACACTTGCCAATCAATAGGCTCACCTTGTTGTAATAAAACAATACCACTAGATTGAGTTAACTGACCAATACGAGACACTTGAATACCTTTTGCCATCATTAAAGATTCAACTTCAAGACATTGATGCTTCGGTACAGTAAAACACAATTGGTATTCTTCACCGCTGCTTAATGCCAATTGCTGCGCTTGCTCTGGTGTCGAACAATAGGCGATTAGCTCAGAAGATAAAGGAAGCTGCTCGATATAAATTTCAGCTCCGACACCTGATCGTTTAACTATATGATCTAAATCTGCAATTAAACCATCGGAAATATCTAACGCAGCAGATGCAATACCACGCAATGCAATTCCTGCTTCTACCTGCGGTGTCATCATAAAATGACGTTCTTTTAAGGTATAAGACAGAGCAAGATCATGATATGGTTTGTCCGTTAATAATAACGCTAAACCTGCTGCGCTATCACCCAATTGACCGGTCACATATATTGAATCACCTACCTTAGCACCACTACGTGTCAATGCTTGCCCGTTAGGAACAAACCCTTGAACCGTTAGAGTAATACTGAGAGGACCTTTGGTGGTATCCCCACCAATAAGTTGAACATTATACTGCTCAGCTAATTGGAAGAACCCCTCA
Source organism: Photobacterium sp. GB-36 (assembly GCF_003026135.1). NCBI lineage: Bacteria > Pseudomonadati > Pseudomonadota > Gammaproteobacteria > Vibrionales > Vibrionaceae > Photobacterium > Photobacterium sp. GB-36. Next base: position 287,616 of record NZ_PYNY01000003.1, read on the forward strand.
CAAAACTGATTTAGCCAATGCTCATCAAACGTCGGTAGTGTTAACGCCAAAGAAACCCAAGCAGGCGTTGCGCCCATGGCGGCTAGATCACTTAAATTTGAGGCTAATGCTTTATGTGCGACTAATTTAGGATCAGCATCTTCCAGAAAATGCGTGCCGGCAACTAACGAATCGGTACTGATCGCTAATTGACACCCTTCTGGAACACGAACTAATGCGCAATCATCACCAATCGCAAGATCAACATCTTCTCGCTTAACATTCTGGTGTTCAAAGTACCGCCCAATTAAATCAAATTCACCTTGTGCCATAATCGTTCAACTCATCCATTATCAGCCACCATTATAATGCCCTTATCTTTACGATTGCTTCATATCAACACAATAGATAAAAAAAAAGCCAGCTAAGCTGACTTCTTTTATCTAGTTTCGTTACTTCGAAAATTACTTTTCTTTACGAAGTGTTGGTGCAGCTTTATCAAGTACACCATTAACGAACTTGTGGCTATCTTCCGCACCGAATAGCTTAGCTAATTCGATTGCTTCGTTAATAACAACTTTAAATGGTACGTCTTCACGCTTAACCATTTCGTACATTGCAAGACGAAGTAGCGCAAGTTCCATCTGATCAAGATCCTGTAGCGGACGAGATAAGTATGGACGCATCTTGCTATCAAGTTCTTGGTGGCTTAGTACTACGCCTGTGAACAGATCACGGAAGTAGCTAACATCAGTATGTGGTGCAGCAAGAACTGGCGCATCAGCTTGATGTTCTTCTTCTTCAAACTTATCGCCAGAAAGAAAATGTTGCTCAATATCAGCAACATTACCTTTCGTAAGTTGCCAAGAGTAAATAGCTTGTACAGCAAACTGACGTGCATTACGACGTGCGGCTGGTTTCACAGTAACCCCCATTATTAGGATTCGATTTGGGACAGGACATTAACCATTTCGAGCGCGCTTAGTGCAGCCTCTGCCCCTTTATTACCAGCCTTGGTACCGGCACGCTCAATGGCTTGTTCAATAGAATCTACAGTCAAAACACCAAAAGCAACTGGAGTATTATACTCAAGTGCGATTTGTGCTAGACCTTTATTACACTCACCGGCAACATAATCGAAGTGCGGTGTACCGCCACGAATAACTGAGCCTAGAGCAACGATTGCATCATAACGGTCGCTTTTAGCAACCTGTTGAGCAACAAGTGGTAGCTCGTAAGCACCTGGACAACGAACAACAGTAATGTTGTCTTCGCTAACCTGTCCTTGACGTTTCAGCGCATCTAATGCACCTGAAAGTAAGCTTTCGTTAATAAAGCTGTTGAAGCGTGCAATTACGATAGCAACTTTTGCGTTTGGTGCCGCGATGGCGCCTTCAATTACCTTCATGGGCCTTCCTGTGACTATGTCTTTCCGGTTTGAGAAACCGCGGGAGTCTATCACACTTTGCAATATCTCTGCTATGGACAACCGTCGGTTTCAACAGATTTGTTAATATTTATTGCTTATCTGTCCTTGATTCGACCAATAAACAGTATTGAAAGCGGTAGTTAAAAATAATAATTGTCTTTAGCTACCGCAGATATCAGTTATTTTATCACTAGCGTCTAACATTTGGTGAATTTAATCACAAATATACTCAACGACTTCTAAGCCAAAACCTGATAGTGAATGATAACGTTGCGTACTTGATGACAATAAACGCATTTTACTTACGCCTAAATCAGAAAGAATTTGTGAGCCAACACCAACTTGGCGAGACGGATCTTTCTGTGTCACTTTCACCTTAGGTTGACCTGCTTCTTCCGCAGCAATATTTTTCACTTTATGAATAATGGCATCAGTTGGTTCTTGTTTACTTAAAATAACCAATACACCATTTTCTTCGCTAATGCGCTTCATTGCTGCAGGCAGCGTCCATTGCGTTGCACCTGATTGCAGAATATCTTTAAACGTATCTTGCAAGTGAACACGTACAAGCGTTTCTTCACCCGCTTTGATATCGCCTTTACGCAGTGCATAGTGCACTTCGTTATCAATCTTGTCACGGTAAGTGATCATCTCAAACTCACCGAACTCTGTTGGTAATCGACACTCAGCTACACGCTCAATCGTGGTTTCATGATTATTACGGTATTCAATCAGATCAGCAATTGTACCTAATTTAAGGCCATGTTTTTCCGCAAACACTTCAAGCTGCGGGCGACGTGCCATCGTGCCATCTTCATTTAAGATCTCAACAATCACACTTGATGGCTCAAGGCCAGCTAAACGCGCAACATCACAACCCGCTTCAGTGTGACCTGCGCGGGTTAATACGCCACCTTCTTGTGCCATTAATGGGAAGATATGGCCCGGCATAACAATATCAGCTGCAGTCGCATTTGCTGCAACGGCTGCTTGTACTGTGCGAGAACGATCAGCGGCTGAAATACCCGTAGTTACCCCTTCAGCTGCTTCAATAGAAACAGTGAAAGGTGTGCCAAACTGTTCGGTATTTTCTTGAACCATTAAAGGCAAGTTCAATTTTTGACAACGGGCTTTGCTCAGTGTCAGACAAATTAGACCACGACCATAGGTCGCCATAAAATTAATAGCTTCAGGTGTAATTTTTTCAGATGCAATAATCAGATCGCCTTCATTTTCACGATCTTCATCATCCATCAGAATAACCATTTTGCCCTGACGAATATCATCAATAATTTCTTTTGCGCTGCTTAAAGCCATAACACTACCCTTAATTCTTATGTACCTTAGCTGACTAGCTAATCATCATATTTAGCCAAGAAAACCCGTTCTCGCTAATAAATCCATTGTGACTTGCGGTTTTTTATCTGCAGCTTTATCACCCAACATTAAACGCTCTAAATAGCGGGCAATCACATCTACTTCAAGATTTATCATTCGGCCTGGTTTGAATGCGTCCATTGTTGTTTCTAATGCTGTATGCGGAACAATGGTTAACTTAAATTCATCACCATTAATTTCATTCACCGTTAAGCTAATCCCATCAACCGCAACCGAGCCTTTTTCTGAGATATATTTCGCTAAATGCGCGGGTACTTTTACCCAAAACTCAATAGCGCGTCCCGTATGGTGACGTTCAATAATCTCAGCAACAGCATCAACATGACCAGATACCATATGACCGCCAAAACGCGTCGTCGGTAACATCGCTTTTTCTAAGTTGACGACCTGACCAGCCTGATAATGAGCAAAGGCAGTACGTTTTAAGGTTTCTAATGACAGATCAGCAACATAGCCTTTACCTGTCAATTTAACCACAGTTAAGCACACCCCATTTGTCGCAATACTGTCACCCAATTTAACATCGGACAGATCAAGATTGCCTGAGTCGACAGTGACAGAAATATCAGCGCCTTTAGGTGTTAAAGCGGTAATGGTTCCAATTGCTTCAATGATACCGGTGAACATGGAGAGTCCTTGCTTCTTTATTCTATTGATTAACAGCGTTTAACGGTGGCTGTAATTTTTACATCACAATCAACCATACGTAGATCTGTAATATTCAGATCGATAACTTGATCCATCGCGGTTAATGGCGATAAATTCATTAAACTACGACTATCAGCCCCCATTAATTTTGGGGCCTGATATAAAATCAAACAATCAACTAATTGTGCTTCAAGTAATCCACCCGCAAGCCCAGCGCCAGCTTCAACCCAAATATGGTTTATGCCATTTTCTGCTAACTTGCGCATGAGTAATGTGAGATCGAGTTGTTGGCTATTTTCTCGGGTAGGAATTATCCACTGAGACACGGAGTCAGGCCAATCTTCATTACCTATTTCTGCGCGTGCCAAAATCGTTTCTCCCGGAAGGTGAAATAACTGATATGCCGGGGTTAATCGGTTTTGGCTGTCAATAATAACGCGAATAGGTTGACGAACATCTGCTTGTGGATATTCATCTTGAATCTGTGTACCCAACTCACTCCAACGCACATTCAGTGATGGATCATCAGCGATAACAGTGGCACTGGTTGATAATATTGCACCAGCTTGCGCACGATGACGTTGAACATCAGCACGAGCATAAGGCCCAGTGATCCATTTACTTTCACCGTTCGCTAACGCTGTTTTACCGTCAAGACTTGATGCCAGTTTTAATTCAACATACGGCATCTTGGTTGTCATTTGTTTAATGAACGCTTTATTAATGGCTTGAGCCTCTTCTTTAAGAAGCCCTACTTGCACATCTACCCCCGCTTTTTGCAACATTTCAACGCCACGTCCAGCCACTAACGGGTTAGGATCAACCATGGCACAAATAACTCTACTTACGCCTGATTTAATTAATGCTTCAGCGCAAGGTGGTGTGCGTCCGTAATGAGAGCAGGGCTCTAAAGTGACATAGGCTGTTGCACCTTTCGCGCGCGCACCTGCTTGTTTTAATGCAAACACCTCCGCATGGGATTCTCCCGCGCGAAAATGAAAACCTTCACCAAGGATTTCATCGCCATTAGCAATAACACAACCCACCTTCGGGTTTGGCGCTGTTGTAAAACAACCACGTTTAGCTAACTGAATAGCGCGTAGCATTAATCGTGTATCAAGGTTAGTAAACATTACACTCAGCTTAACGTTCTAGTTTGGCTATTTCTTCACCAAACTCACGAATATCTTCAAAACTACGGTAAACCGATGCAAAGCGAATATAGGCGACTTTATCGAGCTCTTTTAATGCTTCCATCACTAAGTTGCCGATCATCTCTGAAGGCACTTCTCGCTCTCCAGTTGCGCGTAAACGAGTTTTAATATTATTAATCGCACGCTCGATGTCATCCGTACTCACAGGACGTTTTTCTAATGCGCGTTGAATACCACCTCGAAGTTTTTCTTCATTAAACGGATCACGATTGCCATTGGTTTTCACCACACGAGGCATTACCAATTCGGCCGTTTCAAAGGTCGTATAACGTTCATTACAAGCTAAACATTGGCGGCGTCGGCGCACTTGGTGGCCATCCGCAACCAATCGTGAATCGATTACTTTGGTGTCATTCGCACCGCAAAAAGGACAATGCATTTAGCCTCCTACATTTAATCGCTTCAGTGTAACTCATTTAAAACCGTTAATGAGAATATTCACCCTGTTTTTCTACTCATTTTGATTAAAAAGCCACGAATAGTCGGTTTATTGTTCACTCCGAAAAAGCGCAAAATATAAAAAAGGCTTACCTAGTGGTAAGCCTTTATCATCATAACTCGACAGTTATGTTACTTAATGCATCTAAGTAGATTAAGCGTAAACAGGTAGACGCTTACAAATATCTAAAACTTTTGCTTTTGTTTCTGCAATAACTTCTTCGTTATCAACATTGTCTAAAACATCACACATCCAACCTGCAAGTTGACGCGCATCATCAGCAGTAAAGCCACGACGAGTAATAGACGGTGTGCCAACACGGATCCCTGATGTTACAAATGGGCTACGTGGGTCATTTGGTACACTGTTTTTGTTAACTGTGATGTTAGCGGCACCTAGTGCTGCATCGGCTTCTTTACCAGTGATACCTTTATCGATCAAATCAACAAGGAATAAGTGGTTTTCAGTGCTACCAGAAACAATCTTGTAACCGCGCTCTAGGAATTCACCTACCATTACTTTTGCGTTTTCAACAACACGTGCTTGGTAGTCTTTAAATTCTGGCTCCATTGCTTCTTTAAATGCGACTGCTTTTGCCGCAATAACATGCATTAGAGGACCACCTTGACCACCAGGGAATACTGCAGAGTTCAGCTTCTTATAAAGATCTTCACCTTCATTAGATAGGATAAGACCACCACGAGGACCTGCTAGTGTTTTGTGCGTTGTTGTTGTAACAACATGTGCATGTGGAACTGGGTTAGGATAAACACCCGCTGCAATCAGACCCGCTACGTGCGCCATATCCACAAAGAAGTACGCGCCAACTTTGTCTGCGATTTCACGCATGCGTTTCCAATCAACAATTTGAGAGTAAGCTGAAAAACCACCGATGATCATCTTTGGTTTGTGCTCAAGCGCTAACGCTTCAACTTCAGCGTAATCAATTTGACCGCTTTCATCGATACCGTATGGGATCACGTTGTAAAGCTTACCAGAGAAGTTTACAGGTGAGCCGTGAGTTAAGTGGCCGCCGTGAGCAAGACTCATACCTAGTACGGTATCGCCAGCATTCAGAAGTGCCATGTAAACAGCATTGTTCGCTTGTGAGCCTGAGTGAGGCTGAACGTTCGCGTATTCTGCACCAAATAGCTGACAAGCACGGTCGATAGCCAGTTGCTCGGCTTTATCAACAAACTCACAACCACCGTAATAGCGCTTGCCTGGATAACCTTCAGCATATTTGTTTGTTAGCTGAGAGCCTTGCGCTTCCATTACACGTGGGCTTGTGTAGTTTTCAGAAGCAATCAACTCGATGTGTTCTTCCTGACGAGCTGTTTCTTCCTGAATGGCTGCAAATAGTTCCGCATCATAATCAGCAATATTCATATCGCGCTTTAGCATCTGTATCTCCTAACTCAGCTAAGTTAAATACCATTTTGAGCAAAAACTGAAAAATCGCAATGCTAGGCGCCACGTGGACGCAAACGTTTTCGTCTTGCTTGTTAATTATCGTCTATCTTACATAAATTGATCTAAATCAGGTAGTCCTAATTGTTCTTTTTCTTAATGATTAACTCGGTTTATTTTCAATAGAGCATGAATAATTTTCATCTTGATATACGATTCATGGCTCGATTTTAAATCAAATATAGATGGCAAGTATTTTAACAATAAAATTATTTACAACAGTGTAAAAAATAAATTACAACGCTAAAAAGTGCTTTTCACACGTAAACTTTTATAAATTCTTATTCCCTCTTACTATGGCTTTATTATTTACAAGGAGTTGTTCCATTGAGTCGTATTAAACATCCTGTTCATGAAAATATGATCGCTATTTTAACGGGGACATTTATTGTTGCTCAGGGCATATTTTTTCTACAGCAAAGCCAGTTATTAACGGGAGGCACGACAGGACTCGCGTTACTACTCACCCATTTTGTCGATATCTCTTTTGGTAAGCTGTATTTTTTAATGAACTGTCCGTTTTATTTAATGGCATGGTTTAGAATGGGCAAATCTTTTGCTATTAGCAGCGTCTTATCTGGTGCATTGGTCTCTATTATGGTGGATAACCTTCACCATGTATTAGCTATCAGTTGGCTTAATCCAATTTACTGCGCAGTGATTGGTGGCTTATTGATGGGGCTTGGTATGCTGATATTATTCCGTCATCACACCAGTCTTGGTGGATTTAATGTTCTGGTTTTATTCCTTCAAGATAAATTTGGTATTTCAGCAGGAAAAATCCAAATGTCGATAGATATCTGTATCTTGGTTGCATCCTTTTTCTTTGTTACCCCAACCACTTTATTGCTTTCAATTCTTGGTGCAATTACCCTAAATATTGTCCTTGCAATGAACTACAAACCAGGCCGATATAACCCTGTGGTCCCTGATGTGAATTAGCAATAAAAAAGGAGCATTACAGTCAATGTAATGCCCCTTTTTTGTATTCTTATACAACTTAAATCGCGTCTTCGTCTTCTTCTCCGGTACGAATACGCACTACACGTTCAATATCAAACATGAATATTTTACCATCACCAATCTTACCTGTTTGTGCCGTTTCAACAATCGTATCAATGCATTGCTCTGCTACTTCATCAGTGACAACAATTTCAATTTTCACTTTAGGTAAAAAATCGACCATGTATTCTGCGCCACGGTATAATTCGGTATGGCCTTTCTGACGTCCAAACCCTTTCACTTCAGACACCGTCATGCCAGTAATACCTACTTCCGCTAATGCCTCACGAACGTCATCAAGCTTAAATGGCTTAATTATCGCTTCAATTTTTTTCATTCTCATCATCCTTTACTGAGCAGAAGTAATATTTTTACTTACAAGCAATTGATTTAATTGCTCTCATTATCGCAGATCCTACAGACAAATTTAAATTTATTTAAACTTCATGCAGTAAGTTTCGATCCATCCTACGCAATAATAAAAAAACTGAATACACTAAAACTACACTATTTAGCCCTAAGATCACCTGATTGCGATAAACACTAGGGACAAGTTCGGGGAGTATCGGAATAATACTGATATTAAGAAACATCGTTGCAGCAGGTATGTAGAAATACAGAGGAAGAAATCCCCATTTTTGACCTTTTAGTAAACCAATAATTGCCAACACGCCAGAAAATAAGACCAGTAAAACGATAATATTTGGCACTATAACTATTTGAGAGGTAGTAAAAAATTGGTCAAATCGGTCGAATTGACGAAAAATGCTTAGCGCAACCAGCACTGCCAGTATTTGGGATGCAATACATAAACGTAAAACTCTGGGAATACCTTCTCCCATATATAATCCTTTATCGCAATAAAAATTCCATTACATCTTATTCCCCAATTATAACCGTCTATTTTCAATTTTTAATGTGATTATTATCAATTAAAGGGTTGAAAAAGTGATTTTTATACAAGAAGAATAAAAAACCGCCATTTCTGGCGGTTTTTTGATTCTTCAACGCTGTTCTTTATTAACCTAAATTAACACGCGCATTTCTAAACATACGCATCCATGGGCTATTTTCACTCCAGTCATCTGGGTGCCATGAGTTTGCAACGGTTCTAAACACACGCTCAGGGTGCGGCATCATGATGGTTACACGGCCATCTGTTGTCGTCACACTGGTAATACCGTTTGGTGAACCATTAGGGTTCGCAGGGTACTGTTCTGTTAGCTTACCGTAGTTATCAATATATCGTAGTGCAACAATATCGGCTTGCTCTAATGCAGCAAGATGATCAGCATTACGCACTTCAACACGACCTTCACCATGAGATACCGCAATTGGCATGTGAGAGCCTGCCATTTCGTTAAAGAATAATGATGGGCTTTGTTGTACTTCAACCAAGCTAAAACGAGCTTCAAAACGCTCAGATTCATTGCGTACAAAACGCGGCCATAAATCAGCACCTGGAATTAAGTCACGAAGGTTAGACATCATCTGACAACCGTTACAAACACCTAATGCCAACGTATCATTACGGTTAAAGAAAGCTTCAAATTGATCACGCGCAATATTGTTAAACAATACTGACTTCGCCCAACCTTCACCCGCACCTAATACATCACCGTAAGAGAAACCACCACAAGCAACTAAGCCGTTGAAACCATCAAGTTTCACGTTACCCGCTAAAATGTCACTCATATGAACATCTTTCGCATCAAAGCCTGCACGATCAAAGGCTGCCGCCATTTCAACGTGAGAGTTAACCCCTTGCTCACGTAAAATCGCCATTTGCGGTTTAGCGCCAAGATTAATCGCAGGGGCAATAAATGGAGCCGCTACATCATCATTAATATCAAACGTCAGCTTCACATTTAAACCAGGATCTTGGGTATCTTTCTTGGCTTCAAATTCTTGCAATGCGCCAGCTGGGTTATCACGCATCACTTGCATTTGGTAAGTAGTTTCAGCCCATACGGCACGAAGTTCGGTACGGTTTTGCTCTAGCACTAAGTCATTGCCATTCCAAATACGAACAACATCTTCTTCAACCACAGTACCTAAAATATGGCTGCATGCTTCAAGACCGTTTGCTGCAAGTACCGACTGAACAAAATCAAGATCATCAGTACGTACTTGAATAACGGCACCTAACTCTTCGTTAAATAGCGAGGCTAATACATCATCAACTGCATCTTCACTGCCAGTATTAATATCAACTTCAATACCCGTGTGGCCTGCAAATGCCATTTCAGCTAGCGTGACGTATAAACCACCATCACCACGGTCGTGGTAAGCGAGTAGTTTTTCATCACGTACTAACGATTGCATTGCATAGAAGAAGCCTTTCAGTAATTCAGGACTATCTACATCAGCAGGCTTATCACCCAATTGCTTGTAAACCTGCGCCAGTGCTGTTGCACCTAGGCGGTTTTTACCACAACCTAAATCGACTAATAATAGGCTTGTATCACCTTTATCTGTACGCAGCTGAGGTGTCACGGTTTTACGCACATCTTCAACACGACCAAATGCAGTGATAATCAGCGACAATGGAGACGTCACTTCTTTCTCTTCACCGTCTTGTTGCCACTTGGTTTTCATTGACATTGAGTCTTTACCAACAGGAATCGTCAAACCAAGTGCTGGACATAGCTCCTCACCGACCGCTTTCACGGCTTCATATAAGCCAGCATCTTCGCCAGGGTGACCTGCTGGTGACATCCAGTTAGCCGAAAGATTGATACGCTTCATATCACCAATATCGCTACACGCAATATTAGTAACCGCTTCACCGACAGCTAAGCGTGCAGATGCGCCAAAATCGAGTAATGCAACAGGTGTACGCTCACCCATAGACATCGCTTCACCATGGTAGGTATCGTAACTAGCAGCAGTAACTGCACAGTTAGCAACAGGTACTTGCCATGGACCTACCATTTGATCGCGTGCAACCAAGCCGGTAACTGTGCGATCGCCAATTGTAATAAGGAAGGTTTTTTCAGCCACAGCTGGCAGACGGAGAATACGCTGCGTCGCTTCAACTAAGTCAATACCACTGCGGTCAATCGCTTGACCTTCTACTTTTTGTGATTTTACATCACGGTGCATTTTCGGCGCTTTGCCCAATAGAATATCCATTGGCATATCAATTGGCGTATCGTCGAAATGGCTATCTTCTAAGGTTAAATGACGCTCTTCTGTCGCTTCACCCACAACGGCATACGGCGCACGTTCACGCTGACAAATCGCATCGAAAACCGCCATATGTTCTGGTGCAACGGCCATAACATAACGCTCTTGAGATTCGTTACACCAAATCTCTAGCGGGCTCATACCTGGTTCATCGTTAGGAACATCACGAAGTTGGAATTTACCACCACGCTCGCCATCATCAACCAACTCAGGTAAAGCGTTTGAAATACCACCCGCGCCCACATCGTGAATAAAGGCAATTGGGTTAGCGTCACCCAGCTGCCAACAGCGATCAATCACTTCCTGACAGCGACGTTCCATTTCTGGGTTTTCACGTTGTACAGAAGCAAAATCCAGATCTTCTGCCGATTGACCGGATGCCATTGATGAAGCAGCACCACCGCCAAGACCGATATTCATTGCAGGGCCGCCAAGAACAATTAACTTCGCGCCAACTGGAATTTCTTTTTTCTGTACGTGATCAGCACGGATATTACCCATACCACCCGCGATCATAATTGGCTTATGGTAACCACGTACTTCTTCACCGGCATGCGACGTCACTTTTTCTTCATAAGTACGGAAGTAACCCAATAGGTTTGGACGTCCAAATTCATTATTAAATGCCGCGCCGCCAAGTGGGCCTTCAAGCATAATATCAAGCGCTGTAACAATGCGGTCTGGTTTACCAAAATCAGTTTCCCAAGGTTGTTCAAACCCCGGAACTTTAAGGTTAGAGACAGTAAAGCCCACTAAACCTGCTTTAGGTTTACCGCCAATACCCGTTGCACCTTCATCACGAATTTCACCGCCCGAACCTGTTGATGCGCCCGGCCATGGGGAAATAGCGGTTGGGTGGTTATGCGTTTCTACCTTCATTAAGATATGAGTATCTTCATGGTGGTAGTTATATTGACGAGATTCTGGATCGGGGAAGAAACGCCCTACTTTTGAGCCTTCCATTACTGCTGCATTGTCTTTATATGCCGACAATACGTGCTCATGGTTTTGCTCATAGGTATTTTTGATCATCTTGAACAATGACTTGTCTTGATCAACACCATCAATCGTCCAATCTGCATTAAAGATTTTATGACGACAGTGCTCTGAGTTAGCCTGAGCAAACATCATCAACTCAATGTCATTTGGATTTCGACCTAGTTTGGTGAAGTTCTCAACTAAGTAGTCAATTTCATCTTCAGCTAAGGCAAGTCCTAAGGTCAAGTTAGCTTGCTCTAATGCCTGGCGACCACCAGCAAGGATATCAACGCTTTTCACCGGTGCTGGCTCTGCTTGTTTGAATAAAGCAGCCGCGGCTTCAAAATCACCAACAATCACTTCCATCATGCGATCGTGGATTAACGCTTTGACTTGCGCTAATTGTGATGCTGATAGCTCGCAAGTTGATTCAATGTAATATGCGGTACCACGTTCAAGACGCTTAATTGATTTTAAGCCACAATTACGGGCAATATCGGTCGATTTTGATGACCAAGGAGAAATTGTCCCCGGACGAGGGGTAACAAGTAGCAAGGTGCCACAAGGCTCGTGCTCTGCAATCGTTGGACCGTAAGTTAAAAGACTCGCTAGTTTGCTATGCTCATCAGCAGTAAGGGCAGCAGATACATCAGCAAAGTGCATAAACTCAGCATAAATACCTGACACAGGCAGATCGAATTCGCGGCAACGCTCAAGTAGCTTATTAACGCGAAACTCAGACAGTGCGGGTGAACCACGCAAAATTTCCATGTGCAAACGTCTCTCGATTAGCGGTTAAAGAAAAGTAATATTGGCCTAACTCCCAAAAAAATGGGGTAATTACGTCAATGTCACCTCTGATTTATCCCTGATTATTGACTAAATAGATGAATAATCGATTTCGCACCCGCGCAGTATAAGCGATTTTTTTTTGTGACGTAACACCTGACGCAACCGTTTGCGTGTTTTTTTTTCAAACATCCTGAATTTATCAGTAATTTTGACATTAGCCCGATTTTTTGAGCAAAAACTAACCGATAAAACAAAAGGAGACTATTTTTTTGTTTCAATCCGTGAATTAACACATTCAACGACAGGGTTCAGCTTTTCCACTACCGTTCACTTTGATATAAATGACAGCTCATTTTTAAGTTAGGTTAGCTTTGTTGATATACCTTCAATCTCTTACCAATATATACCGTGTACTCATATCATTAATGCTTGCTTTATTATTAAGTGGTTGCCAATGGCAAGAAAAACCGCTTGATCCTTTAGAGCGCATTCGTGAAAGCGGTGTATTACGTGTAGGTACGTTAAATAATCAGCTGTCTTATTATATAGGGGCTGATGGACCAACAGGCCTAGATTATGAATTAGCTCAACGTTTTGCTAAAGAGCTAGGCGTAAAGCTGGAAATGCAAACCATGTTTACCCTCTCGGGCTTATTCCCTGCTTTAAAAAATGACGATATTGATATTGTTGCAGCAGGATTAACGGTAACGCCTCAACGTTTGCAAGGTTTTCACCCTGCTCCTGCTTATTATTATGCCAGCCAAGTGGTTGTTTATAAGAAAGGGAAACGCCGCCCTCGCGATATTGAAGAATTAGCCAATACTGACCGTTCGTTAGCTGTTGTAGCTAGCTCTAGTCATGAACGTAAATTAGAAGAGCTCAAGAAAAAATATCCCAACCTAACATGGCAATCGATCAAAGAAACCGATATCGACGACCTATTACGTAAAGTCGCTAATGGCGAGTTAGATTATACCGTTGCCGATTCTGTTGATGTTGCCCTACTACAACGAACTCATCCTGAATTAGCAATCGCACTTGAACTAACTGAAGATGAACCTATTAGCTGGTTTGTCAAAGACAGTAACAATGACAGCTTATATGCCCTCTTAATTGAATTTTTTGGTCATATAAAACAAAGCGGTGAATTAGCACAGCTAGAAGAGAAATACTTCGGCCATGTCGAACAATTTGATTACGTTGACACTCGTGCATTTTTACGCGCACTCGATAATAAATTGCCTAAGTGGCAAGGGCTATTTAAGAAGTATGCTAACGAGTTTGATTGGCGTTTAATTGCCGCTCTTTCTTATCAAGAGTCGCATTGGGATCCACAAGCGGTTTCTCCAACAGGCGTTCGTGGCATGATGATGCTGACCAACCCAACTGCGAAATCTGTTGGTGTTACTGATCGCCTCAATCCAGAGCAAAGTATTCGTGGAGGTACCGAGTATTTGAGAAAAATGGTTGCCCGTGTGCCTGACAGTATTGATGAGCACGAGAAAGTTTGGTTTGCTCTTGCCTCATACAATATTGGATTCGGTCATATGATGGATGCTCGTCGTCTAACGAAAGCACAACATGGTAATCCCAATACATGGGCTGATGTAAAGCAACGTTTGCCACTATTACAACAGCGAAAGTATTACACGCAAACTCGCTATGGGTATGCGCGCGGTACAGAAGCGGTTAACTATGTTGAAGGGATCCGCCGTTATTACCAAAGTATTATTGGTTTTGAGCAGACGCATAGCGACAATTATGATGGTGATGATGTCACGATTATTAATGGATTACAGACCATCACATTACCGAATAAACTAATACAAACTTCATCAGCGGCAAGAAACACCCTAACTAGCCCTTCTCAGGCGACAGCAACCTCAGCTGCGATTTCGGTCTCGACCTCAAAATAAATCGCCCACAATATAAAATTTAAAAACAAAAAAGCTCAGGTTATCCCTGAGCTTTTTCTTTTCCGTTGTTAGGCGATAGGTTAAAGCGACTGATCATTCGCCATCTGTTGTTTAGCTAATAGCTTTGCCGCTTTTTTCTCTGCTCGTCGACGTTTAAAAAAAGCTTGTAGCTGAGCACGACATTCCTCGACTAATACGCCTGATGTTTGCTCTACATGATGATTGACGCCATCATAGCTAAGTAAATTCATGGTACTTCCAGCCGCCCCTGTTTTTAGATCATCAGCACCGTAAACGACCTTTCCCACACGACAATGCACCATAGCTCCTGCACACATTGGGCAAGGCTCTAAAGTGACATACAATGTAGTATCAATTAAACGGTAATTTTCTAGCACTTTACCCGCTTGTCGCAACGCCATTATTTCTGCATGCGCTGTGGCATCATGTTGACCAATAGATCGGTTCCAGCCCTCACCCACCACTTGACCGTTATAAACAACAACGGCCCCAACAGGTACTTCACCTTCTTCTTCTGCTTTGGCTGCGAGCTCTATCGCACGGCGCATAAAGTGTTCGTCGTTTGGTTCTACTTGTATCGTCATCATTTACATATTCAGTCAAAAATACATTTTAGCTTATACGTCGTAATGGCTAATTCGCGGTAATTTCTCGGCCAAAAAGTCCACCAGCATTCTTATTTTAGGTGATAGGTGACGGTTATGTGGATACAGCGCCCAAATCCCTTCATCTGGCTCTTGGTAGTTAGTCAAAATAGGAACAATGGCACCCGAATCTAAATCTTTATCAATATAGTAATCAGGTAACTGCGCTATACCGATCCCTTTTAATACCGCATCACGTAAACCGTAACCACTATTGCAGTTTAAATTCCCAGAGACTCTAACACTTTTCTCTTTGCCTGATTCTTGAAAACGCCAATGATCATAGTTTCCGATCAAGCAGTTATGGTGACGTAATTCAGAAAGTGAATGTGGTACACCAAATCTTGCAAGATAATCAGGAGACGCACAAACATACATCGTACGAGAAGTTAAACGTTTTGCCATCATTGAAGAGCTTGTCAAACGACCAAGACGAATCGCTAAGTCAAAGCTACCTTCAACTAAATCAACCTGTCTATTGGTCATATCAATAACCACTTCAAGTTCTGGGTATTGCAGCATGAAATCATTCACTAACGGCATGATATATTTTTCACCGTAGGTGACAGGAGCCGTTAATTTAATTAAGCCTTGAGGTATTCCACGTAAGTTACTTAATGCGCGTTCAGCTTCTTCCAAACCGTCCATCACTTGACGACAGTGCTGGTAATACACATTGCCTTCTTCGGTCAATGACACCTTACGCGTAGTACGATAGAATAATTTCGTATTAAGTCGATTCTCTAAGGCACTGACTTGTCGGCTCACTTGCGCAGTTGAAATACTTAATCGTTTAGATGCCGCTGTAAAACTTTCAGTTTCAGCTACAGCTACAAATTCTGTTACGCCTTCCCATAGGAACATCTTACTTACCTATATTTTGATACCAATAACAGTCATTATTACTGTTAGGTAAAAGTTATTTGCACTTTAACCTAATTATCATTTATTCAGAAATAAATACAATAGTCTTCATCGAATCGAGACAGAGAAATTTCGATTAAACTTAATTACTCTCTACGAATATCAATAACAACGTAGAACAAATAGAAGAGAATTATAATGACTGATAAATTTATCAAATCAAAAGCTGCGATTGCATGGGGTCCAAACCAACCACTTTCTGTTGAAGAAGTTGATGTAATGCTTCCTCGTGCAGGTGAAGTTCTCGTTCGCATCGTTGCAACTGGCGTATGTCATACTGACGCATTCACACTATCAGGTGATGATCCAGAAGGTATCTTCCCTGCAATTCTTGGTCACGAAGGCGGCGGTATTGTTGAAATGATTGGTGAAGGCGTTACCGATCTTCAAGTAGGCGACCACGTTATTCCACTTTACACAGCAGAATGTGGTAAGTGTAAGTACTGTCTATCTGGCAAAACAAACCTTTGTCAGGCAGTACGTGAAACTCAAGGTAAAGGCTTAATGCCAGACGGTACAACACGTTTCTACAAAGATGGTCAACCTATCTTCCATTACATGGGTTGTTCAACATTCTCTGAGTACACTGTTCTTCCTGAGATTTCACTAGCGAAAATCAACAAAGAAGCACCACTAGAAGAAGTTTGTCTACTAGGCTGTGGTGTAACAACAGGTATGGGTGCGGTACTTAATACAGCGAAAGTTGAAGAAGGTAGCACTGTTGCTGTATTCGGTCTTGGTGGTATCGGTCTAGCAGCGATTATTGGTGCAACTATGGCGAAAGCAAGCCGCATCATCGCTGTTGATATCAACGAAGAAAAATTCGAATTAGCACGTAAGTTAGGTGCAACTGACTGCATCAACCCAATGAAGTTCGACAAGCCGATTCAAGAAGTGATCGTTGAAATGACTGACGGCGGTGTTGATTACTCTTTCGAGTGTATTGGTAACGTAAACGTAATGCGTTCTGCACTTGAGTGTTGTCATAAAGGTTGGGGCGAATCAGTAATTATCGGTGTGGCTGGCGCAGGTCAAGAGATCTCTACTCGTCCATTCCAACTAGTAACAGGTCGTGTATGGCGTGGTTCTGCATTCGGTGGTGTTAAAGGCCGTTCAGAGCTTCCAGGTATCGTTGATCGTTACATGGCAGGTGAATTCCAACTTGATGACTTTATCTCATTCAATATGGGCTTAGACAAAATCAACGAAGCATTCGACCTACTACACGAAGGTAAAAGTATCCGTACTATTATCCACTTCGATAAATAAGAATATAATTACATAATAATTAATGCGCAGAGATCATCTTCTGTACCCTATCTCTGCGCCTAATCTGACTGAGAGAGCATCCCATGCCTTTAGAAAACATTAGCTGTAATAAAACTGCTGGCGGTTGGCATAAACAATATACACATCGCTCAGAAGTACTTAATTGCGATATGCGTTTTGCTATTTTCCTACCACCACAAACGGCTGCAGGACAAAAAGTACCAGTACTTTACTGGTTATCAGGCTTAACGTGTACTGATGAAAACTTCATGCAAAAAGCGGGCGCTCAACGTATCGCAGCAGAATTAGGTGTTGCCATTGTTGCACCCGATACTAGCCCACGCGGTGAAGGTGTAGAAGATGATCCTGCAGGTAGCTATGATTTTGGTTTAGGTGCTGGGTTCTACGTGAACGCAACAGAAGCACCTTGGAATCGTCATTACAACATGTACGATTACATTGTTAATGAGCTACCAGCATTAGTTGAAGCGCACTTCCCTGTATCAGATCAGCGTGCAATCAGTGGCCACTCAATGGGTGGACATGGCGCATTGATGATTGCGATGCGTAATCCTGAGCGTTTTTCTTCAGTATCTGCATTTAGCCCAATTGCTAATCCAATGAATTGTCCTTGGGGTCAAAAAGCCTTCACTGGTTACTTAGGTAGCAACACTGAAACGTGGAAGCAATACGATTCAAGCGAGTTAATTCGTAAAGCTGAGAAAAAACTGCCAATGCTGGTTGATCAAGGTACTCATGACAACTTCTACATTGAAGGTCAACTTCGTACCGAAAGTCTAGCTGCCGCTGCAAAAGCAAATAACTACCCGGTAGAAATTCGCATGCAAGATGGTTACGACCATAGCTACTACTTTATGGCAACATTTATTGAAGATCACTTACGTTTCCACGTAGAGCACTTCAACAAGTAATGAGTATGCGTGTCATACTGAAGTATTCACATAATATCTTCAGATGCTAAATAGAAAAAAGCCTCACTATTCTTAGCGAGGCTTTTCTTTTATCTGCTCAAATTTAAATGTTTAGTAACTTAAATTATAAGCTGTATGTGTATGGCGCTTGTACACCTAGAGGAATGCCTAACGCCCAGTAAACAAGTAAGAAAATTGTCCAGCCTACTAACATCGCAATTGAGTATGGCATCATCATTGACGCTAATGTACCGATACCAGAGCTCTTCACGTAGCGTTGCATGTAAACAACAACCAGTGGGAAGAACACCATCATTGGTGAAATGATGTTAGATACAGAGTCACCTACACGGTATGCCGCTTGCGTTAACTCTGGAGAAATTCCTACAGCCATTAGCATTGGAACCATGATTGGACCAATCAGTGCCCATTTTGCCGATGCAGAACCAACTAACAAGTTAACACTCGCCGTTAATAGAATCATACCTACAATTGTTACCTGACCTGGCAAATTCATTTCTTGCAGTAACTGCGCGCCAGATAGTGCCAATAGCGTTCCCAAGTTAGATTGGGTAAAGGCTACTAGGAACTGAGCGATGAAAAATACCATGACCATAAAGCCTGCCATGCCAGCCATTGTAGTAGACATCGCTTTAATTACATCGCTGCTTTGCTTAAAGGTACCAGCAACTCGACCGTAAATGATCCCTGGGATCACGAACAGAATAAAGATTAACGGTACGATTGATTGCATTACCGGTGCATTGAACGCCGCGATTTCACCCGTTGGAGAACGCAGTGGTGATGATTCCGGCCATACCGCTGCAACTAATAGTACGATACCAGCAACCATTGCCCAACCCGCGTAAGAAAATGCTTTGCTTTCAAGTTCAGTGAAAGAGCCCATATCAGGTGCTTCTTCCGCATCTTCATCGATAGCTGTTTTACTTAAACGAGGCTCAATCACTTTATCTGTAATGTACCAACCGATACCAATGATCACGATAGATGATAAACCAGTGAACATTAAGTTCGCTAGTGGGTTCACAATGTAGCTAGGATCCATAATACGTGCAGCTTCTTGGGTAAAGCCTGCAAGTAATGGGTCAATACCAGACGGAATAAAGTTTGCTGAGAAACCACCTGATACGCCAGCGAATGCAGCCGCAATACCCGCTAATGGGTGACGACCTGCCGCATGGAAAATAATACCACCTAGTGGAATAACCAGAACATAACCCGCATCAGCTGCAGTATGTGAAACAATCGCAACTAAAATTAACATTGGCGTTAATAGTTTAGCAGGGGTCACATTCAGCATCTTCTTTAGGCCGGTATTGATAAAGCCAGAAGCTTCAGCAACACCAACACCTAACATTGCCACTAGTACAATACCTAATGGGGCAAAGCCAGTGAAATTCTTCACCATATTGGCAAGGAAACTCGCCAACGCATCACCTGTTAAAAGATTGTTTACTTGTACAACTTGTTGTGTAACAGGGTGAACTAAACCAAAGTCAAACTGAGACATAATCGCGGAAAGTACCCAAACTGCGATTAATCCCCAAAAGAATAATAAAGCAGGATCTGGGATCTTATTACCTGCTCGCTCAATACCATTTAAAAACTTATCCATAGCACTTGATGGCTTCGGTGCTTGATTTAATGTTTTTTCGTTCATGGCAACTCCGTGCCCCCATATTGGTTACGTCTGCAAAGTGGACTTACTTTAGTAAGTCTCATTGTTTTGCCTTTCAGCTACTACGGCTGAATTTAGGTCGGGTGATTGTAGCGAAATACAATAAAAAAAAAGCCATATCACCTAACGAATAACTAAACCTTATTACGGAAGATTGTAACCAAGCATTAACCATAAACAATAAAGCAACAACTCAATAAACAATTAAAAACATAAGCACCAACAAATACAAAACAAGTCTCAATCGCTTAGTTATACCTCTAGAAAATCCCCTCCAACAAGTAACCTTACGTGAAGCATGTCTTTCCTCATTTTCATCTTCATTTGAATGGATATCTATAAAATATGAGCAATAAAAAACCCTAGTAAGTCACCTTACTAGGGTTTGATGTTTGCTCAGTATTTTTCAGTAAGAGAGATTATTCCCACTCAATCGTTGCTGGCGGCTTACCTGAAATATCGTAAACCACACGAGAAATACCATCGACTTCGTTGATAATACGGTTCGATACTTTGCCAAGGAAGTCGTAAGGCAGGTGTGCCCAGTGTGCTGTCATAAAGTCGATTGTTTCTACTGCACGTAACGATACAACCCAATCATATTTACGACCGTCACCCATTACGCCAACAGAGCGAACGGGTAGGAACACGGTAAATGCTTGTGATACTTTGTTGTAAAGATCGGCTTTGTGAAGCTCTTCAATGAAGATAGCATCTGCACGACGAAGTAAATCACAATACTCTTTCTTCACTTCACCTAGAACGCGTACACCTAAACCAGGCCCAGGGAATGGGTGGCGGTAAAGCATGTTGTAAGGTAAGCCTAGTTCTAGACCAATCTTACGTACTTCATCTTTAAATAACTCTTTTAATGGCTCAACTAGACCCATTTCCATATCGTCTGGTAGACCACCTACGTTATGGTGAGATTTAATCACGTGTGCTTTGCCTGTTTTCGATGCTGCAGATTCAATCACATCAGGGTAAATCGTCCCTTGTGCTAACCACTTCGCATTTTTCAGTTTCTTAGATTCTTCATCAAATACGTCAACGAATACATGCCCAATCTTCTTACGTTTCGCTTCTGGCTCATCAATACCTGCAAGTGCTGATAAGAAACGATCCTCAGCTTGAACATGAACAATATTTAAACCAAATTTATCGCCAAACATGTCCATCACTTGTTGACCTTCATTTAAACGAAGCAGGCCGTTATCAACAAATACACACGTTAGCTTGTCGCCAATCGCACGGTGAATAAGCATAGCAACAACTGATGAGTCTACGCCGCCAGAAAGGCCAAGAATCACTTCATCGTCACCCACTTGCTCTTTAATACGAGCAATAGCATCTTCAATGATATTTGCTGATGTCCATAGCTTTTCACAGCCACAGATATTCATTACGAAGTTCTCAATTAACTTCATACCTTGACGTGTATGCGTCACTTCAGGGTGAAACTGAACACCGTAAAAACGCTTCTCTTCATTCGCCATTGCTGCAAATGGGCACGTTTCTGTTTCTGCAATTTTGATAAAATCTGACGGGATTTCTACCACTTTATCGCCATGGCTCATCCACACATCCATTAATGGTGTGCCGTCTTCGGCTGTTGCGTCTTGAATACCTTCAAGGAAATGTGTTGGTTCAACAATTTTAACTTGTGCGTAACCAAATTCACGCTCAGATGAACCTGCAACTTTACCGCCTAACTGCTCAGCCATGGTTTGCATGCCGTAGCACACACCAAATACAGGTACACCTGCTTCAAATACATATTGTGGTGCACGTGGAGAACCGGCTTCCGTTACACTTTCAGGACCACCAGAAAGAATAATACCGTTTGGCGCAAATTCACGGATATCGGCTTCATCAACATCCCAGCTCCAAAGTTCACAGTACACACCAATTTCGCGAATACGACGGGCGATTAGCTGTGTATATTGAGAGCCAAAGTCCAAAATAAGGATACGTTGTTCATGAATATTTGTGGTCATGGTCATTAGTGAATGTTCTCGAATAATTTTATATATTGGGAGCAAAGGCTCTGCTCCCGATGTTATTTCTTACTGACGTAATAGTTAAACCCAAAGATGAGTGGGTAACAATTAACCCATACGGTAATTAGGTGCTTCTTTAGTAATAGTCACATCATGAACGTGTGACTCTTTCATGCCAGCCCCTGAAATACGTACAAATTCAGCTTTAGTACGAAGCTCTTCAATCGTTGCTGAGCCCGTTAGGCCCATGCTTGAGCGTAAGCCACCCATTTGTTGGTGAACGATTTCTTTTAGGTAACCTTTATAAGCAACACGGCCTTCAATACCTTCTGGTACCAATTTGTCAGCCGCATTATCAGTTTGGAAATAACGGTCAGAAGAACCTTTTGACATTGCGCCTAGTGAACCCATGCCACGGTATGATTTGTATGAACGACCTTGGTATAGTTCAACTTCACCCGGTGCTTCTTCAGTACCAGCAAACATAGAACCTACCATTACACATGATGCACCAGCGGCAATCGCTTTACACATATCACCAGAGTAACGAATACCGCCATCAGCAATAACAGGAATACCGTATTGATCAGCAACAGATGCCGCTTCTGAAATTGCGGTAATTTGTGGAACACCAACACCTGTAACAATACGAGTTGTACAGATTGAACCAGGGCCGATACCAACTTTTACTGCACTCACACCTGCTTCAATAAGAGCACGCGCACCTTCAGCCGTAGCGACATTACCGCCAACAATTGGAAGATTAGGGAATGCCGCACGCGTTTCACGAATACGTTGTAGAACGCCTTCAGAGTGACCGTGTGAAGAATCGATAAGCAGTACGTCTACGCCAGCTTCAACCAAAGCAGCTACACGCTCTTCATTACCAGCACCAGCACCAACCGCAGCACCTACACGTAAGCGGCCGCGCTCGTCTTTACAAGCATTAGGTTTACGTTCTGCTTTTTGGAAGTCTTTTGCAGTAATCATGCCTTTAAGGCGGAATTCATCATCAACAAGTAACACCTTTTCAACACGGTGTTGTTGCATGATAGCTTCAACTTCTTCACGAGATGCGCCTTCTTTAGCCGATGCTAAATCTGCTTTAGATGTCATCACTTCTTCAACTGTCTTTGAAAGATCAGTAACAAATCGAACATCACGACCTGTAATAATACCAACTAACTCATTGCTATCTGTTACTACAGGGTAACCAGCAAAACCGTTCTGCTCTGTTAATCGCTTAACATCAGCAATCGTTGCGGTAGGTTTAACAGTCACAGGTTCAGAAACAACACCTGCTTCGAACTTTTTCACCATGCGAACTTGATCCGCCTGCTGTTCGATAGACATATTTTTGTGAATGAAACCGATACCACCTTCTTGAGCAAGACCGATAGCTAAGCGACCTTCAGTCACAGTATCCATTGACGCTGACACCATTGGGATATTAAGAGAAATATCTTTTGTCAGTTGAGTGCGCAGATCGGCAGTGTTAGGTAGAACGGTTGAATGGGCAGGAACCAGCAAAACATCATCGAAGGTTAAAGCTTCTTGTTTAATTCGTAACATTGCAATATCTCACACCGAATAGGGGTTTAAAGAAGGATAAAATATTGCGGTCGAATTATACGTATGAAGCAAACGTTTGGCTAGATTTTTTTTATTTTTTTTTCTTGACACATTTTAATTGATAAGTAATATATTTCGGTTAACTATCCGGTGATGCGGTCAAGGAAATACGGCCAAGATCTGTCCATTGATCTGCCTGTATACTTTATGTCTTATTCGGTTTTATTTTGACCGCCTGCCTACTACTTCATTCGATAGCAGGTACCATTCCTAGTGACCACTTTTTCCCCTCAAAGCCAAACGAATAGTCGTATTTACACGGTTTCTAGCTTAAATGCACAAGTACGTCTCGTACTTGAAAATGAAATGGGTGTAGTGTGGCTTATTGGTGAGTTATCTAATTTTTCGATGCCCGTTTCTGGTCATTGGTATTTCACCCTGAAAGATTCACGTGCCCAAGTTAAATGTGCCATGTTTAAAGGCAGTAATCGACATGTGACCTTTAAACCTGCCAATGGTAATCAAGTATTAGTTAAGGCGCGTTTGTCATTATATGAACCACGTGGTGATTATCAGCTGATCATTGAAAGTATGCAGCCAGAAGGCGATGGTCGCTTACAACAGCAATTTGAACAATTAAAAATGTCGTTAGCAGCGGAAGGTTTATTTGCGCAATCACTCAAAAAAACGCTGCCAGAACAACCTAAACGAGTAGGTATTATTACCTCAAAAACAGGCGCGGCTCTGCACGATATTTTACACGTTTTGCAACGTCGCGATCCGAGTTTACCCATTGTGATTTATCCAACCATGGTACAAGGCGAAGGCTCTGCAATTTCTATTGCACAAGCGATTGGTCGAGCCAATGCTAGGCAGGAATGTGATGTATTAATTGTCGGTCGAGGTGGCGGTTCACTGGAAGATCTTTGGGCATTTAATGAAGAAATTGTCGCGCGAACCATTGCCGCTAGCCAGATCCCCATTGTCAGTGCGGTTGGTCATGAGGTCGACGTCACTATCGCAGATTTTGTTGCCGATGTCCGTGCACCAACACCTTCTGCTGCCGCTGAGTTGATCAGTCGCGATATGACTCACCAAACACAATTACTCGATCGTAAAAAACAACAATTGCGCCATGCCGTCAGGTCGTATTTATCACACTCTTTGCGCCAAGCAACTCAACTACAACACCGTTTAGAGCGTCAGCATCCACAGCTTCGTTTAAATCAGCAGCAGCAACATCTTGATGAAATTAGTCAACGCTTAGTTCAAGCGATGCAGAAAAAATTACAAAAGCATCAACAACATATCGATAGTAATAACTATAAAATATCACTTTACTCCCCCGCTACGTTAGTAAGCAATGCACAACGAAATTTAGAGCGGAGTGAACGAAGACTCTATGATGCTTTAGACCGTAAGCTGCTAAATGCAAAACATAAATTAGCGGTAGCTGCAGAAAAACTAGAAACAGTAAGCCCCCTCGCAACTTTGGCCCGTGGTTATTCTATTACTCGAAATGAGCAAGGTGATCTAATCAGAAATACATCACAAGTTCAGCATGGTGATAAACTTATCACCACAGTAACGGATGGTGATATCCATTCCTGTGTTATCAAATAACCATAGTATCTGTTAACAAAAATGGCGCTATTTAGCGCCATTTTTTATACATTCTATTTAGCGTGTCTCAGCACGCATTTCAAATTGTACCTTAACCCGAGATTTAGACTTTAACTCATTGCAATGATTACAAAAATAACTTGCAGAACCACACGCTTGTAATCTTTCTAACTGCTCATTGCAATCAGGACAAAATACATGTTTCTCAACTTGTTGTTGGCAAAAATCGCAAAAATAGCCGTGATCTTTCCAACTTAATAAGCTGCTACATTGCGGACAAATATTTTCAACGTTATCAGCCATGCTCTTCGACCTCTGTACAAAATTTACATCTTCGAATGATTATTAAGTGCGGTAATCAGAAATACAATTATCTTGCGCGTAGAACTTCATCTTCATCACAAAGAATTATCATAAATAAGTTTTTTCCATTATTCGACAATCATAAAACAATCAATTTAGATCAACACGATGATCAACATGCTTAGTGGTGATCTTCTTTTAAAACAAACCTGATCAGCTAACAGGTATCAAAAGAACATTTATCAATACACTTCCCGAAAGCATAAGTTACATATGTTGTATTTGGATTTTAAACAGGATATAAATCCAAGAAATAATATTAAAACACAATGATCATGCATTATATAAATTAGGATCTTTATCTTTATAAGCATAACTCAGAGAATAAAATCTAAATAAACGTTTAATATTACGCTTTCACACTCTTGGTATACATCACAATCTCTTGGTCTGAATTCACTTTAAAATTAACGGTAACTGATTGATATTCAGATAAAGATAAAATATGAGTTCCACCACAAGGGATCTCAATAACGCCCTCAGAGCCTAAATTACATTGCCAATAACGCGAATCTGTCAGATGATCACCTTCTCGCCTCATTACCACAGCAGTTTTTAATGCTACCCAATCACTGAGTTGCAGATTAATACGCTCAGCTACAACATTAAGTTCTGCTAGTAGATCTGCGCTGTTTAGCCCACGCTTACGTAATGTTTTACCTAAACGATACGTGTCAGTACTGAGATCGGGCGTCACTTCACTTTTTTCTTGGGCATAGCTATGAAAATCATAGAAACCAAGCTCATCTCTACGAGTCGGCTCTTTTCGCCAGAAGTCATTATGAAGAACTTTATTTAACGCTAAAGAAGATAAATGCCCCGCACTATGTCCACGACTCAAACTTTGCTGATATTCCCTATCAACAGACAATGTCACTGTATTGCCAATATCAAAGTCTATTGTTCCTGTAATAATATGAACAACAACAAACACCCATCCTTCCGTATCCCGTTTAACCGGAATGTCTTGGGCAATAAAAAGATTGTTTGTTGCTAGCTCAATAGCACCAACGACACAATTGTTAACCTGATACTGTTTATCAGCATGAATAATCATCCCTTGATCAGCAGGATGATCAGGCCAAATATGGCTAACAGGATGAAAAGGGGTCGACTGGGTAACAACATAATTTTCGTCACCTGAATGACTTATCATTAGTACAGTACTATCAAGCAACCATTGTTGTTGAGTAAATACGACTTGCGTTGGCGCGATAACAGGCATCTTCTATCCTTAGTTCTACTTATAAAAAAGCCCAGCACAATGGCTGGGCTCTACATAAAATTAAATCACATAAGACAATCAACTTGCATTAGTTTTTTCAAATACCAAAAACTTATCGCCAGCATCAACAATGAGGCTATTGTTAATCACTTCAATACTTGTCGCACTGCGTAACACATTTAGCATATTATTTTCTTGTTTAACTAACTCAGGTAAACACATTTTGCGCGTGACAAATGGAAGCGAAAAATCACCGACTGGCTCAACCTTACCTTTAAAAACATTACAACCGGTAAAACCTGTTACCTTCATGTTTGATTCAATATTTAATGATGGTCGATGCTTTGTAATACCGGGGAGCTCAACTCCACCTTTTAGTTTCCAATCACCAACCATTTGTGCTGATTTTTCAAATTGCTGGTTGGAAAAGCACCCAGTTAATGAAATGGTCATTAATGCTAATAAACATAACGTTGTTTTTTTCATTATTAGTCCTTACAACATATCTTAATTCATTCTAATTAAATCGCTTACGCTTGACGTACACAGTCCTCCGCATTAAACGCGACGAATTAAAAGTGATTTAATGAGAATGTGATTAAAAAAATAATGCCGGTGAAAATATCACCGGCATTAATTTATCTTAGTAATAAAATACTAGATAGATGTGGATCAGTCTTAATTACTTAAGGATGATCTGTACTGAACGCTGAACGTAGTTAGTATTAGTCGCAGAGTCAGTTTTAAGTGGGTTGTTGTAACCTACAGAAGAAACAGTTAGACGAGATGCGTCGATACCGTTAGCTTCTAGGTATTTAGCAACGTTTGCTGCACGCTCTGCAGAAACTTTTTCGTTAACTGCAGCAGAACCAACTTTGTCTGCACGACCAATGATTTGAGCGTTAACTTCTGGGTTAGCTTGCATAGTTGCAATAACTTCACCTAGGTTGTAACGGCCGTAGTCATTTAGCTTAGTTTGACCATTTTGGTATGGTAGAACGTAAGAAGAACGAGTTGGTACTTGAGACTCAACAGCTACTTCTTTAACTACTTCAACGTTGTTAGTAACAACCATTGGAGTTGCTGGTTGACCGAACTTGTAAGTCATACCCCAGTACGCTTGAGTTAGATCAGCGTGACCGTGTGAAGTACGTAGGTCTTGGTAGTAATCAGCACCGATTTGAGTAGATAGTGCATGAGTGATTTGGTAAGACAGACCTAAACCAACTGTTGGTGAGAAGCTGTCAGACTTCATGTGTAGCGCGTTGTTTGCAAAGTTCTTGTTATCAGCGTAGATGTATGTAGCACCTAACTTACCGAACGCAGATAGTTTTTGAGTTAGAGGTAGGTTACCTTTCACACCCAAAGTACCTAGGTGCATGTCAGCATTACCTAGATCATGCATGTAATCGTAGCTACCGTAGATACCGAAGTATTGGTTGAAGTCGTAACCAGCATCTAGTTTAACACTTGGTGCTTCACCGTTTGCAGAACCAGGGAACTTAGAAATATCGCTGTTAGATACGTAACCCATACCTAGTGCGCCACCAACCCAGAAACCAGATTGATCGTAAGAAGGAGCAGTTTGTGCAGGCGCTGTAGCTGTAGTGCTAGTAGTTGCATCAGCTGCCGTAGCAGATGTAGCAACACCTAGAGATAAAGCTGCTAGTACAGATAGAGATAGAGATTTCAATTTCATGTTTAACTCCATTGAGTAATGCTTAAACTTTTTAAGTCTGCTTTATGTAGTGCGTACTATTTTTTTAATGTGTATCGCAAAGCAGTTATTGTCAGGAACGGGGTGTATTTTGTGACGAATACGATGTTATGGCAAGTAATAAAAAATGATGTTCACAATTATTTTGTGTTTTTCACCACAAAAAAAATCGGACTTCTGAAAAATAGTTTTTTCAGAAAAAAAAGGAGATAAAGGAAAATACAAAACAATTCATCTAGAAAAAACAGTTCTAAAAAAAGATAAAAAAACCATGTAAAAAAACATAAAGCAATAAAAAACAAATAATTAAATAGTTCTTTTTTATGATTCCAGCCATCTAAAAACATTACTTTATATAGGTGTATTGAATTATCAAAAAACGATCAAAGATTAATTTATCTGCACAATGTGGTATCTGCTACTTTTATTATCTCTTCCATAAATAAATTTTTTTGTTAGCATCAATGCTGACAAAAAAGATACTGGATTATTTTTTGTTTTTCTTTCATCCAATACATGTTACTTAAGTCTTCAATTTAGACAGAGTAACTGCTAAAAATTGCGTAGTTTATCCCGCTGCGCCAAGATACATTTAGCACTATAAATAATAACAATGATAAATACGTTAAAAGGCGACTATGGTCTTTTGTAGATAGTGAATAGGTAAATCAATGATTATATATAAGCAGGGTAAAGATAGCTTTGAACCCCAAAAAAGCGCTTATTCTACACCTGATACTACAACCAAACTCAGTGCTAGTGAGACAAAAATACTACAATACTTAATTGATAATAATGGTGAGATTATTAGCCGCGATAAATTACTGGAGATCGGTTGGCCTGATAAAGTCGTTGTACCTAACTCATTAAATGTTGCTATCGCTAATTTACGCAAAGCTTTTAAAACAAAAAATGAAATTATCATTACGATAAAAGGGGCTGGATTTACGATTGCTAAAAACACTTTTATACAGCATAAAATCCAACCAGAGCTCGTATCAGACAGTGACCATATAACGACTAGTCAAAGTGCAAACGCATCTTTAAATAAAGAAGAGAATGTAACTGCATTATTGGATAATAACGGTGAGCAGAAAAATGACACCACAGCAAAACAACCGTTATCAAAGATAGCAAAAATTGGTTGTGGTATATCCATGATTGCATTATTAGCATGGATAGGACTTTGGACCAGTAGTTGGCAAACACCACCCTGTGTATCCGTTAATAATCAGCAGATCTGTGGTAATATAGAGCTTCTTAACTTAAATGAATTGCCTAAAAACCTGCCATCGAAAGGCACTATATATATAGATTCAGCAGGTAAACTGTATGAAAAAAATTAAATACATCATCATGGCCTTAGTTGCTCTGATGTTATTTCCAATTATTAACGGTATGGGTTGCGACTTTAACTATAAATTAACCACTCCCGGCCATGAACAGTTCGGCAGTTGTAAATTTGGTCAATACACCTTAATAGACTATCCCGACCCAAAACAAGATAATGGCTATACCGTATTAAAAGGACTGTATTTTTACGCTTTTGGCAATGCGGCAATATTAATCACCAGTAATGAAGATCACACCAAGAAAATTACTGATTCTTCGATAGAGAGCTTAAACTTTGCAAATAAACGTTTTTGGTACCAGCTTTCGTTACAAAGACTGAATAAAGATGAACTTGTGATTTTCACAAAGCATCCAAAACCCAAGCTACAAGTGATCCCTTACGACGGCACACTTGCAATGAC
Organism: Photobacterium sp. GB-36; assembly: GCF_003026135.1. NCBI lineage: Bacteria > Pseudomonadati > Pseudomonadota > Gammaproteobacteria > Vibrionales > Vibrionaceae > Photobacterium > Photobacterium sp. GB-36. Next base: position 317,813 of record NZ_PYNY01000003.1, read on the forward strand.
TGACAGTAATTCATAATCAGAATTAATAACAGGTGCTAATTTTCTAGCGCCTGTTTATTCTTGTTGTACTAACCCTTCCAATATCGGACAGGTTGAATTTTTATCTCCAGGACATTGCTTCGTTAATGCTTCTAGTGTTTTCTTCATCTGTAGTAATTCATTAATCTTAATATCTATCTCTTTTAACTTTTCTTCCGCCTTTTGTTTTACATCACGACTCTGACGACTTGAGTTCATTGATAACGTTAATAAATCACGGCATTCATCAAGAGAAAATCCAATCATTCGAGAACGTTTGATCAACAGTAACTCTGAAATATGGTTTTGATTATAATAACGATATCCATTAGCACCTCTAGGAGCTGGGCTTATCACACCTTTCGCTTCATAAAACCGAATAGTTTTTGCTGTTAGCCCTGTTTTTTCAGCGACCTCACTTATATTAATCATCTTTATCCTTCCACGTTTTATCTATTCTTTAAAATACACCAAACATACCTTGACCTTACAGTAACTGGAAGGTTTATTCTTACTTCATCCTTTAAATATAGTAAGGCGTAAGGGCTCAATATGAATGCTATTACTCTCCCACTCGCGAACGTCCATTGCATGAGCTGCGTAAATAAAATACGTTCAGCTTTAGCAACATTGCCCGACTGCCAAATTATCGATATAGATACAAAGCAAATTACTGTAAATAGTGAAAGCCCACTAAAAACAATGTCTGAAAAGATCAATGCATTAGGCTATCACGTCGGTTTCCACTATCAACTTGCACTAGCTGGTTTATCATGTGGTCGATGCGTGGCTAAAGTTGAAGCCGCACTAGCAAACCGGAATGATATTTTCAGCGCTAGTATAACGAAAGAAACAGCTGATATAACGGGCTCTCTAAGTGAGCAAACACTTACCGATATTATTACATCACTGGGTTATCAAATAATACCTGCTTCGTCGGAATTAGAAAAAGACACACTGATGTTTACTCTATCAGGGCTTTCATGCGGAAAGTGCGTTGCCAAATTGACAGAGAAACTAAAAGCCAATGATCAGATCAAAATCCTTGCTTTAGATAAAACGCATGCAGAAATTAGAACAATACTTACTGCAGAAGATGTCATTTCCATTATTACAGAGGCTGGCTACCAAGCAACACAAACAACTATAGATGACAAATTAGCTCAACCAGTAAACACCAATGAGCAAGAGAACAAGGATGATAAAGCGCTAAATGCTCTTCTCTCATCTGAAAGTTCTCAGGTTCAACAGCTACTGTTATCAGGTATGACATGTGCCAGTTGTGTCGCCTCTGTTGAAAAAGCGATTAAGCAAGTTACAGGTGTTGATACCGTCAGTGTAAACCTTGCGGAGCGTACAGCACTTATCTCAGGTAATCCTGATATAAAAGCCGTTATTACCGCGATTACTGCAGCCGGTTATGGCGCTGAAATCAGTGAAGATGAACAAACTCGACGTCATCGTCAACAACAACAAAATACTCAAACATTCAAAACACACTTAAGAAATGCATTTATTGCACTTGGCTTAGGGGTTCCTATGATGGCTTGGGGGATCTTTGGCGGTAGTATGATGATCGACTCAACCACCAGCCAATTGGCATGGGGATTTGTTGGCTTAATCACCCTATTATTGATCGTAACTGTTGGTAAAGATTTCTATCTCAATAGTTGGAAAGCATTTAAACATCATCGCGCTACTATGGATACATTAGTTGCGCTGGGGACCGGTGCTGCTTGGCTATTTTCAATGTTAGTTGTGCTTAAACCTGATATGTTTCCAGCTGCTGCTCGCCATGTGTATTTCGAAGCAACAGCCATGATTATAGGTTTAATTACATTAGGCCATGCCCTTGAAGCTCGCGCGCGTAGTCAAACATCGAAAGCATTAGAGCGTTTAATCGATCTACAACCACAAACGGCTATCGTAGTTGAAAACGGCGTGGAAAGTGAGCGTCCACTTAATGAAATAAAAAGTGGGATGACGTTACGTCTTCGCCCTGGTGCAAAAGTCGCTGTTGACGGTGTCGTTATTGAAGGTAATACCTATATAGATGAATCGATGCTAACGGGTGAGCCTCTTGCTGTTCACAAACAGAATGGTGACAAAATCAGAGCAGGGACTATCAACCAGCAAGGAGCATTACTCTTTAAAGCTGAGCATATTGGCAGCGATACAATGCTAGCTCGAATTATCCAACTCGTTCGTCAAGCGCAAAGCAGCAAACCCGCACTTGCACGCTTAGCTGATACTATTTCAAGCATCTTTGTGCCAAGTGTCATGATCATCGCCATCATTACTGCCATGGTGTGGTACTACTTCGGTCCAGCACCGTCATCGGTTTATATGTTAGTCGCTGCAACGACCGTACTTATCATTGCTTGTCCTTGTGCATTAGGTCTTGCTACACCAATGTCAGTCACTGTAGGTGTTGGGCGCGCAGCAGAGCTGGGGATTTTAATCCGTGATGCTGAAGCTATACAGCAAGCAGCCAACATCAATACTGTTGTGTTAGATAAAACAGGTACGCTCACTGAAGGGAAGCCACAAGTGGTAAGTATTCAGAGCTATACCGCTCTTACTGAAGATCAGCTATTACAATTAACCGCTACCTTAGAACAAGGTTCGGAGCATCCTTTAGCGAATGCTATTATTGAATCAGCGAAACAAAAAGATCTGACTCTCAGTCGAGTAACAGAATTTAAAGCCATTGCAGGTATGGGTGTGTCAGGCACTATTGATACAAGCAGCGTGATACTGGGAAATGAAAAATTAATGACCCAATACAATGTTGATATCAATCAAGCCCAAACTGACTTTGATAATATCGCCTCTCAAGGTGCAACACCTGTTTACTTAGCGAAAAATAACCAACTTATAGGAATTATTGGCATTAGCGATCCTCTACGTAGTGACTCATTAAGTGCGGTTAAACGAATGCAAAAAATGGGTCTGACTGTTGTGATGCTAACGGGAGACAGTTTTAAAACAGCACAAGTTATCGCGACTAAATTAGGCATTACGGATGTAGTTGCTGATGTGCTACCCGATGGTAAAGCGGAACAAATAAAACAGCTTCAACAACAAGGTAATCGAGTCGCAATGGTCGGTGATGGTATCAACGATGCTCCAGCTCTTGCATTGGCAGAAGTCGGTATTGCGATGGGAAGTGGCACTGATGTTGCGATAGAAAGTGCGCAATTTACATTAATGCGTCACTCTCTTCATGGGGTGGTTGATGCCTTAGAGTTATCTAAAGCAACCTTGCGAAATATGAAAGAAAACCTATTTGGTGCCTTTATTTACAATAGCTTAGGTATTCCTATTGCTGCAGGTGTATTGTACCCACTCACGGGTGCATTACTCAGCCCAGTCATTGCGGGGGCTGCCATGGCGTTATCATCCATAACGGTAGTTACCAATGCCAATCGACTTCGCTTATTTAAACCTAGCTACCAAGCTAAATCAGCACAGGAGAAATAGTATGTGCTTGTTATTAGGCATTGCTGCTATTGCATTAATTATTTGGTGGTTCTGGCTTCACCCTAGCCTTAGTTAACCAAACTAATACCAAAGGCTACTCTCAGTAGCCTTTTTTATTACTAATCAGGAATATTTTGTTATAACTAAGAAAACGTATAATTTCTTATTTTAAGGCGATGAATGTTTAGATCTTTACTTTCAAAAATTCTGGTGCTGCTGCCATTTATTTCTCATCATGCATTCGCAGAGCCCATTGTTTGGAAAATTTATGACACGCAACGCCAGTTCTATGTATTAGGTTCAATACATGCGGGTGAGAAAGACATGTTTCCATTACCAAAGGCTTTTTTAACGCAATGGAAACATGCTGATGCATTAATTGTTGAAGCCAATATACTCACTCAATCAACATCGACCATCGAACAATACCAGCCACCATTAACCCAAGACAAACTCAATTCCGAACAACTCCAAACGCTTCAAATAATCACAACATCACTACAACTTCCTTATGAACACCTTATTGCTCAGCCACCATGGTTGACAGCAACTTATCTCCAGCTTGCACTCGCTAAGCAACAAAATCTATCGACCGATCAGGGTATCGATTATGTGTTATTGAAAAGAGCGCAGCAGCAAAATCTACCAATTAAGGCATTTGAAACGGTTGAGCATCAATTAAACCTGCTTCAAAACTTACCTGAAAATGGCACTAACATGTTGTTAGAGACCATCAATAACTGGCAACAAACAGAGCAAGCACTGAAATGTTTAGTTAATGTATGGAAACAAGGCGACAGTAAAAAATTTACCGAACTATTCAACGATACCCAATTTGATCCAGAAACCAACGATGCCTTAATTTTTTCTCGGAATCGTCAATGGACAAAAATACTCAGTGAATCAGAAGATTATCAATCTGGACGGTTTATGGTTGTTGTCGGCGCATTTCATTTAATCGGAGAGCAAGGACTTCCCGCTTTGATGGAGAAAGAAGGATTTACTGTTGAAAGGATCACCAAAGGTGTTACGGCACAGTGTGATGGATGGGAAAAGCTAACGTCATAAATACCAACACATGGCTGTGTAAAAACACTTTAAATCGTATTATTTACTCACAGGGTTTATAAACATCAGATGTAAAAAAGCCCCGTTTTTCAACGAGGCTTTTTATAAGTGGTCGGTGAAGAGCAGGTTTTTAATAGATCAGGAACCCCCGACCCTCTGGTCCGCCATTTACCTAGAGCTGTGATGCTCTACCAAACATGCTATTCAACAAAATATGAAAGACATCTGATGCAAAAAAGCCCCGTCTTTCGACGAGGCTTCTAATAAGTGGTCGGTGAAGAGCAGTTTTTTAATAGATCAGGAACCCCCGACCCTCTGGTCCGCCATTTACCTAGAGCTGTGATGCTCTACCAAACATGCTATTCAACAAAATATGAAAGACATCTGATGCAAAAAAGCCCCGTCTTTCGACGAGGCTTCTAATAAGTGGTCGGTGAAGAG